>NZ_JBMDKB010000008.1:0-211236 GCF_057809495.1 Allobosea sp. FG18 | reverse complement strand
CGCAATATCTGGAATTCCCGCCGCGGGAATGGTCGCTGCGCTGGTACGAGGCCTATTTCTCCTCGTCGAGCTGGATGGCGGCGACCGCGACCTCGTTCAAGGCGGGCTTCTGCACCGCGCTGCTGGCGACGCCGATGGGCACGCTCGCCGCCTATGGCCTGCACGCTGCGCGCCTGCGCTTCGCCGGGCTCGCGATCCTCGCTTTGCTGACGCCGACGATCGTGCCGGTCATCCTTGTCGGGATCGCGCTGTTCTACGCCTATGTGCAGCTCAAGATGGTCAACTCGTTCCTCGGCATCGTGCTGGCGCATACGATGCTGGCGGTGCCGATCGTGATGATGATCGTCGGCTCGGCCCTGAAGAGCTTCGATCTCGATCAGGAGCGGGTGGCGCGCAGCCTTGGCGCGACGCGGACGCAGGCCTTCCTGCAGGTGACGGCGCCGCAGATCGGCTTCGCCCTCGTCACCTCGGCGGTGCTGTCCTTCCTGACCTCCTTCGACGAGGTCGTGGTCGCGCTCTTCGTCTCCGGTGGCGACAATGCGACGCTGACGCGGATGATGTTCCTGGCGCTGCGCGATCAGATCGACCCGACCATCGCCGCGATCTCGACGATCATGATCGTGATCACGTCGCTGCTGCTGGCGGTGTCGCAGCTCTTCGGCAAAAGCGAGAGCTGAGGACGCGACCGCTCGCCTCTCGTCGAACTGATCGTCTGGTGGGCGCCCTCAATCGCGCTTCCGCCGGGAGCGAAAGCGATCGAGCAGGCCGAGACACCACAGCGCGAAGCGCGCCATCGGCCTTTGCAGCACGGGGAAGTCGGCGGCGAGAAGGAGCAGGCCGAGCGGCAGCATCCAGGCGCCCAGCAGAGGCAGGAACGAGAAGATCCCGCCCGCGATCAGGCCGATCCCGGCGGGAATGCGGACCAGCCGGGACTCGGGATGACGCAGCCAGCGCAGGCCTGCGGCCAGCCGGGGAGGCAGCTCGCGCTCGATGCGCCTGAAGGCCTGGCGCAATTCCTGTCGGGACGAGAGCGGCTGCATGATCGGGCGTCTGTCGCCTCATCGGGCCGGAGGAAAGCCGGCTATCGGATCAGCGAACGACGACGCCTTGCCGACGCACCCCTTTGGACGTGCGGCACGAGCAATCGTCTCCGAGAGAGGCCGGTCGCGCGAGGGCGCACAGCCGTGCAGACGTTCGGCAATGGCGCCCGAGTCCGCTCGTCCGCTCCGCCCTGCGATAGTACTGGCCCGATGACCGGCTCGGTTCGTAGAAGCGCGGGCTGTTGGCGCCGGCCCCGACCGGCGGCCCGGCTCCCGGAATGCCGCCCTGGCTCGAATGCAGCCTGAGATCCGGCACATTGTCCGTGATCGACGGCGGCCCCAGCCCCTGTCGCGGGCCGCCGGGGTAGAGCGGGCCAGTACCGGGCGTCGCGTCGAACTGGGCGCTGGCGGGAAGGGGCATCAGCGCGGCCAGCAGGGCTGCAGTCGCTGCGATGAGAGCGCGCATCATGCTGCACCTGTTCTTCCGAGTGGGCTTGTGTCGCATCGTCCAACCCTCTGCTCGCGTCGGTGTGGAACGCAAGGCGGATGGTCCTGTTCCGGTGCCTAGAGCGCATCCGCGATTCTTCGAATCCCGGATGCGCTCTGGACCTTTATTCTATCGCATTTTCTTCACGCGAACCGGTTTCCACTTCGCTCGAAAATGCGCTAGCGGCCGGGGCTGATCACCGATGTCACCTCCGACCACTGCGTCCAGCCCAGCACCTGATACAGGGCCCGGCCATCCGGCGTCGCGATCAGCGTGCCCTGGCTTGCGCCACGTTCCATCGCGCGCCGGGTCAAGGCACCCATGACCGTGGTCCCCAGGCCCAGCCGTCGATGCGCCGCCTGCGTGAGAATCTGGTCGAAGACGGCATGGCCGTCGACCATGCCGGCAGAACCGCTGGCCGCCAGGTCCCCGTCGTCGCTCGTGACCTCGACCCTGATCGCCGCGCCATCATCCCGTGAGGCCAGCCGGTAGCCGGGCGGCAACGGCAGGTCTTCGGGTGCTGCGAGCGTGGTCGTCATGAGAAAGGCGCGCTCGCGTAGGGTCCAGTTGTCCGGGAGCAGCGGCGCGGCGGCTTCGCGTGGCGCCGGCGCCTCGATATAGATCCCCGGCGCCTCGATCGACCGCGCCAGCTCCGACAGTACCGCGGGATCGAATCCGGGCAGTACGAAACGGCCGCGCTGGTCCGGCTTGCCGATCTCCAGCCACAGGCCGGTCGGCACGGCTTCCGGGGCAGGGTAGCCGCGCGTCAGCGCATAGCCGGAAGCCCAGATTTCGATGGGATTCATGGTCCGATCTCCGCTCGTAAGACAGGCGGAGAAGGCCCGGCCCGCACGATCCTCGCGCATATAAGCGCACCGAATAGAGGCCGGAAATATATCATAGCGCGTGGCCGCTCCGTTCCCGGGCATGCCCGCTAAGATCGCGCAGCGCCAAAAAGGCGCTCGGTTGCCGAACCTGCTCGACCTCAGGGTCTCGCGATTTCGCCAGCCGGCAAAACGGGGAACCATGATGACCGCTCATTTTCCGGCCGGACGACACCTTTCGGCAGCCGCTTTCGCCCTCGCATCCGCGCTCGCCGCCGCGACCCCGGCTTCCGCCCAGCAAAGCAGCATCCCGCTGCCGGCTGCACTGAAATCGGCCGGGCAGATCGTCGTCGGCATCGAAACCACCTATCCGCCGATGGCCTTCAAGGATCCGAAGACCAACGAGCGCGCCGGCTTCAATGTCGAGCTCGTCAATGCGATCGCTCGGGAACTCGGCATCGCCGTGAAGTGGGAGGAGATGAGCTTCGAACAGCTCATGACCTCGCTGACGACCGGCCGCATCGACATGATCGGCACCGCGATCAGCGACCTGCCGTCCCGCCGCGAGAAACTCACCTTCGTCGATTATCTCGCGACCGGCGCTCAGCCCTTCGCGCTTGCCACCAAGGCGGGCGAACTGAAGAGCAATGCCGATCTCTGCGGCAGGACGGTCGGTGCGCCCCGCACCACGAGCTACATGCCGGTGACCGCAGCCTGGAGCGAGAAGAACTGCACCGGCGCCGGCAAGCCCGCGATCACGGTGAACGGCACGGCCGGCGCGACCGCGACGCGGCTCGAACTGAAGCAGGGCCGGCTCGACGCCGCCGTGCTCGGGCCGGAATATGTCGCCTATCTCATGGCCGACGAGCCCAACACCTACGCCTTCGTCGGCGAGCCCTTGAACAAGACCCTGTTCGGCCTCGCCTTCGACAAGAAGAGCGTCGAATTGCGCGACGCCGTCGCCAAGGCGACTGCGGTGGTGATGAAGAACGGCGGCTATCAGCAGGCCCTGAAGAAATTCGGCCTCGAACGGCAGAGCCTTGCCGAACCCATGATCGACGCCGGCCAGTGATGCCGGCCCTGGCGATCGGCGATACGTCGATGAAGGCCGCGGTGCTCAGGCAATTCGGCGGGCCGGAAGCGCTGGTCTGGGACGATGCCCCGGCCCCGCGCGCCGGGCCGGGCGAGATCGTGCTGCGCGTCCACGCGGCGGCGCTGAACTATGCCGACCTGCTGCAGCGCCGCGGCAGCTATGGCATCGAGCAGAGCCTGCCGCGCATCATCGGCTATGAATGCTCAGGCGTCATCGCGGAGATCGGCGCCGGTGTGGCCGGCTGGCAGGTCGGCGATGCAGCCTGTGCCCTGGTTTCGGGCGGCGCCTATGCCAGCCTCGTCGCGGTGCCCGCGGCGCAGGTGCTGCCGATTCCCGTCGGTATCGGCCTCATCGAGGCGGCCGCATTGCCCGAAGCGGCCTGCACCGTCTGGTCGAACGTGCTCGATCTCGGCGCCCTCAAGGCTGGCGAGACCCTGCTCGTCCATGGCGGAGCCGGCGGCATCGGCTCCTTCGCCATCCAGGCGGCCAGGGCGATCGGCGCCCGCGTCTTCGCCACGGCCGGCAGCGGGGACAAGCTTGATCGTTGCCGCGATTTCGGCGCTGACCGGGCGATCTCCTATACGGACGAGGATTTCGTCGCCGTGATCGAGGCCGAGACCGGCGGGCGCGGCGTCGACGTCATCCTCGACAATATGGGCGCCGCCTATCTCGGCCGGAACGTCGCGGCGCTCGCTTTCGATGGCCGCATCACGATGATTGGCCTGCAGGGCGGGCGCGATGCGCAGGTCAATCTCGGTGCGATGATGCGCAAGCGCGCCGCCCTGTTCACGACCTCGCTGCGAGACCGGCCGCCCGCGGCCAAGGCGCGGATCGTGGCCGGCGTCCGTGATGATCTCTGGTCGCATGTCGCCGCCGGGCGCATCCGCCCCGTTATCGACCGCAGCTTTCCGCTCGCGGAGGCCGCTGCCGCGCATCGCTACATGGAAAGCGGCAGCCACGTCGGGAAGATCCTGCTGATCGCGCCGGAGGCCGTCTGAGCTTCCGGCAAGTCTTTTGCTTACCCACCGCCTTTCACCGACGACCTCAAGCCATCGAGGCCAGATGACCGCCGAAACCGAAAACCTCATCATCGTCCCCCGCCGGCATTTTGGGCGGATCATAGGTGCCGCGATCGTCTGCATCGCGCTGGCCGCGATCGTGCGCGCCTTCGCCGTCGGCCAGATCGAGTGGGACTATGTCGCCGAATTCCTGACCGTGCCGGCGATCCTGACCGGTCTCGTCAACACGATCGTCATGGCGATCCTGGCGATGGTGCTCGGCATCACGCTCGGCGTCGTCTTCGCGGTGATGCGGCTCTCGGCCAATCCCGTGCTCTCGAATACGGCGATCGGCTATATCTGGTTCTTCCGGGCCGTGCCGGCGCTGCTGCAATTGCTGCTCTGGTTCAACCTCGCGCTGGTCTTCCCGACGCTGGGCATCCCCGGCCTGTTCTCGTTCAAGACCGTCGAGGTGATGACGCCCTTCGTCGCGGCTTTGCTCGGGCTCGGCATCCAGCAGGGCGCCTTCACGGCTGAAGTGGTCCGCGCCGGCCTGCTCTCGGTCGATAACGGCCAGTACGAGGCGGCCCAGACGCTGGGCATGACGCGGCTGCAGCTCCTGCGGCGGATCATCATGCCCCAGGCCATGCGCGTGATCGTGCCGCCGATCGGCAATGAGTTCATCGGCATGGTGAAGCTCACCTCGCTGGCGAGCGTCATCCAGTTCGCCGAGATCCTGCACAGCGCGCAGAACATCTACTACGCCAATTCGCGCGTCATCGAGCTGCTGATCGTGGCCGCCATCTGGTACCTGGTCGTGGTCACCGTGCTCAGCCTGATCCAGGGCCGGATCGAGGCCTATTATGCCCGCGGCGTCGCCGCGCCGGCGAAGCGCTGAGGAGCGGCACGATGACCGATACCCTCCCTCAGGTCCGCACGACCGATCCCGATCATCTCGCGGCCGGCGCTCCGCTGGTCCTCGCCCAGAAGGTCGAGAAGCATTTCGGCCCGCTCAAGGTGCTGAAGGGCATCGACATTGCCGTCCCCAAGGGCGAGGTGCTCTGCATCATCGGCCCCTCCGGCTCGGGCAAGAGCACCTTCCTGCGCTGCATCAACCAGCTCGAGCGTATCGATGGCGGCGCGCTCTGGGTCTCCGGCGAGCGGGTCGGCTATCACCGCGAGGGCAACAAGCTTTACGAGCTGGACGATGCTGCCATCGCTCGCCAGCGCCGCTCGATCGGCATGGTGTTCCAGCGCTTCAACCTGTTCCCGCATCTCACCGCCCTGCAGAACATCATCGAGGGGCCGGTGCAGGTGCTGCGCGAGCCGGCCACTGACGCGACGAAGCGGGCGCTCGCGCTGCTGGAGCGCGTCGGCCTCGCCGACAAGCGCGACGCCTATCCCTCACAGCTCTCCGGCGGACAGCAGCAGCGCGTCGCCATCGCCCGTTCGCTCGCCATGCGGCCCGAACTGCTGCTCTTCGACGAGCCGACCTCGGCGCTGGACCCGGAGCTGGTCTCCGAGGTGCTGAAGGTGATGCGCGACCTCGCCGAGAGCGGCATGACCATGATCTGCGTGACCCACGAGCTCGGCTTCGCGCGCGACGTCGGCCATCGCGTCGCCTTCATGGACCAGGGCCAGATCGTCGAACTCGGCGATCCGCGCACCGTGCTGACCGATCCCAGGGAGGCGCGCACCCGCGCCTTCATCAACGCCGTCCGTCACTGATCACAAAAAGGGGAATACCATGTCGAAGACATCCATCCTGCTCGGTCTCTCGGCCATCGCGCTCTGCGCCACTGCCGGCTTCGCCCAGGCCCAGAGCCTGCCGGCGCGCATCCTGGAGAAGAAGACGATCTCGGTCGCCAATGTGCCGAATTACCCGCCGCTCGAGTTCAAGGATCCCAAGACCGGCACGCTGACCGGCCTCGACATCGATCTCGGCAACGCGATCGCCCAGAAGCTCGGCATCACCATCAAATGGGAGGAGATCAGCTTCGAGGGCATGATCCCGGCGCTGACAACCGGCCGCGTCGACATGATCCTGTCCGGGATGAGCGACCTGCCGACGCGGCGCGAAACCCTCGATTTCATCGATTATCTCGCCTCGGGCGCGCAGTTCTACACCAATGCCGACCGCAAGGACGAGTTCAAGGATCTCGCCGCGCTCTGCGGCAAGAAGGTCGGCGCCAGCCGCCGCACCTCCTTCCCGAAGGAGATGGAGACCTGGAGCAAGGAGAATTGCGAGGCCAAGGGCAAGCCCGCCATGCAGATCGTCGGCACCGAAGGCTCGGCCGATGCCCGCACGCAGCTTCGTCAGAAGCGCCTCGATGCCGCCGTGCAGGGCAGCGAGACCTTGCCCTATCTGATGGGCCAGGAGCCCGGCGTCTATGCCATCCTCGGCACGCCCTTCACCACCGTCTACCAGGGGCTGGCCTTCGCCAAGAAGGACACCGAACTGCGCGACGCCGTCGCCAAGGCCTTCGCGACCATGCTGGCCGACGGCACCTATGCCGCGGTGCTGAAGAAATGGGAGCTTGGCGAGGCCAAGGTCGACAAGCTGATGATCAACGGCGAAGCCAAGAATTGATCACGCACTAACCGCATTCGTCGCGCCCCGGCCATCCGGCAGGGGCGCCCCTCTCGAAAGACGACCTCATGCTGACCGACTTCCCTCACCGCGTCGCCAATCTCGCCGATCCCGCGCCAGATTATCCTTGGCCGGACGGCTTTCGCAGCGCGGTCTTCCCTGCCTTCGACGTCGATGCCGAGACGGCCTGGCTGAACTACGATGCGAAGAACACCGACCGGCTGGTGACGCTCTCCCATGGCGGCTACGAGCAGCGGGTCGGCGTGCCGAAGATCCTCGAGCAGCTTCGCCTCCAGGAGATCAAGGCGACCTTCTTCATCCCCGGCTGGGTTGTCGAGGTGCATCCGGCGATGTGCGAGGCCATCGCCAGGGATGGGCACGAGATCGGCCATCACGGCTATTCGCACAAGCGGCCGGAGCCCGGCGACTTCGCCGTCGACAAGGAAGAGATCGACAAGACGCTCGACATCTTCAAGCGCATCCTCGGCGTCACGCCGGTCGGCTACCGCGCCCCCTCGGGCGAGAACTACGACGAACTGCTCGGCTATCTCCGCGACAAGGGCATTCTCTATTCCTCCTCGTTCCGCGACGACATCCGGCCCTATCGCCACAAGCTGCGCGACGGCTCGAAAGGCCCGATCGAATTGCCGGTGGACATGTATTTCGACGATTGGCTCTACGGCCTGTCCCAGCGCTTCTCCCCGCGCCCGATGTTCCCGAAGGAGCATGTGCTCTCGATCTGGAACGACGAGCTCGACCAGCTCCGCGAATGGGGCGGCCTCGTCTCGATGGTGATGCACCCGCAGGTCTCCGGCCGGCCGATGCGGATCGGCATCATGCGCGAATTCCTGGCCCGCGCCCGCGGATTCGGCGACGTCTGGATCGCCACCGGCCAGCAGATCGCCGAGCATTTCATCGCGCAGGAAAAGAAGGCGCAGGCCTGAACCACACGCGACGCCGTCATCCCGGCCGCAGCGAAGCGGAGCACCGGGATCCATCGTAGAGCTCTGGAGCCCTATGATGGATCCCGGATCGGCGCTGCTGCGCAGCTTGTCCGGGATGACGGTCCTCTTCGAAAAGACGAGCGCAAACGAGATTGCCATGACCACCCGCATCCGCAAAGCCGATATCGTCATCGCCTATGACGCAGCGGCCGACGACCATGTCTATCGCCGCGATCTCGATGTCGTCTTCGATGCCAGCGGCATCCTGCATCTCGGCGAGGGCTTCACGGGCGAGGTCGCGCGCGAGATCGACGGCAAGGGCTTCATGGTCATGCCCGGCCTCGTCGACATCCATTCCCACCCGTCGAGCGAGCCCGGCAACAAGGGCATGACCGACGAGGTCGGCACGCCGAAACTCTACAACTCCTCGCTCTACGAGTTCCTTTGGCTGTTCCGCGCCGATGCCGAGGGTATTCCGCATCTGAACCATGTCGCCTGGTCGGAACTGCTGATGTCCGGCACGACGACGCTGGTCGATCTCTCCTTCCCGAGCGACGGCTGGCTCGACCGCGCCGCGGCGAGCGGCCTGCGCATGGTGATGGCGCCGATGTACCGCAATGGCCGCTGGTTCACCCGCAACGGCTATCAGGTCGAATACGAACTTGACGACGCGGCCGGTCGCAAGGCGATGGAAGACGCGTTCAAGGTCATCGACGCTGCGCTCGCCCATGAATCCGGCCGGCTCTCGGGCATGGCTTGCCCGGCCCAGATCGACACCTGCACGGAAGAGCTGTTCCGCGCCTCGATCGCCGCCGCCGCCGAGCGCAAGATCCCGATCCAGACGCATGCCGGCCAGTCGATCAGCGAGTTCCACGAGATGGTCCGCCGCAGCGGGCTCTCGCCGATCCAGTGGCTGGACAGCGTCGGCTTCCTCGCGCCGAACGCCTCGATCGCCCATGCGATCTTCCTCGATGACCACCCCTGGGTGCGCTGGCCGACCCGCAACGATCTCACCCGCCTCGCCGAGACCGGCACCTCGGTCGCGCATTGCCCGACCGTCTTCGGCCGGCGCGGCTTCACCCTGCGCGATCTCGGCCGCTACCTGAAGGCCGGGGTCAATATCGGCATCGGCACCGACACCTTCCCGCACAACATGCTGGAGGAACTGCGCCATGCCGGCGTCTATGCCCGGATCACCGGCGAGAGCCATGCGGTGGTGACGACCGGACAGGTCTTCCGTGCCGCGACGCTGGGCGGAGCGAAGCTCCTCGGCCGCGACGATATCGGCCGGCTGGCCAAGGGCGCGCAGGCCGATCTCGTCATGGTCGACCTGACCCATCCGATGATGCGCCCGACCCGCGACCCCCTGAAGAGCCTGGTCAATGCCGCGGCCGACCGCGCCGTCTCCCATGTCTTCGTTCAGGGCAAGCAGGTCGTCGCCGACGGCAAGGTGCTGACCATGGACTATCACGCCGCCTCCGACGGGCTGGAACAGGCGCAGCGTCGTGCGCTCGCCAAGGCGTCCTCGCTCGACTGGGCCGGGCGCTCGGTCGACGAACTCTCGCCGCCGAGCCTGCGCTGGGCGTAGGGCCGAAAGGCTGGCCTATCATTTGCTTTCCGAATAGAGTTGCCCTGTTCTATTCGGGACGCTGTCATGAATCTTCGCCAGATCGAGCTTCTGCGTGCCGTCGTCCGTTGCGAGACGACGGTTCGTGCCGCGCAAGAACTGGGGCTGTCGCAGCCGGCGGTTAGCAACGCGATCAAGCATCTCGAAAGCCAGGTCGGCTTCCCGCTGTTCGAGCGTGTCAACAACCGTCTGTTCCCGACGGCCGAGGCGCGCTCGCTCTACGAGGAATCCGAGCCGATCTTCACCCTGCACGCAGCCCTTGAGGCGCGCGTGCAGGACATCAAGGAGAACCGTGCCGGCCATATCCGGATCATCGCGACGCCGCCTCTGGGCTATGGCGTCCTGCCGGCGGCGCTGCGCAACTTTCTCATCAAACGGCCGAAGGTCCGGGTCTCCTTCGACATCCGCCGCTTCGAGCATGTCCTGGAAAGCGTGGAGAACGGAACGGCCGAACTCGGCTTCGTCATGGGTCTGGACGACGATCGGGGACTCGATGCCGAGACCTTCTTCGCCGGCGACATGGTCTGCGTCATGCGCCCCGAGCATCCGCTCGCGGCCAAGGCGACGATCACCCCGGAGGATCTGCGCGACGCGCCCTATATCGCGCTCGAACAAGGCACCCGCATGGGTACGATCGTCCGCCGCGCCTTCGCCCAGGCCGATGTGCCCTTCCGCTTCTCCGTCGAGGTCCGCTACTGCAACACGGCTTGCGTGCTGGCGGAAAGCGGTGTCGGCGTCGCCGTGGTCGATCCGCTGTCCCCGGTCTTCAGCGGCCATTACGATCTGGCCATCCGCCCCTTCGCGCCGGCTTCGGAGGTTCGGGCTTCGGCGGTCCGCTCGCGCAAGCGCCCGATCTCGCGCGCTGCCGACGCCTTCCTGCGCGAGGTCCGGCTCGTCGCCGCGGAAACGGCTGCCAAGCTCGGCTCCGGCTGAGAGGGCCGCGCTATTCAGCCTGCGAATGTCACCACGGAAATGCGCATAGATCGCGCCATTGTCCGGCCGCACAGGCTGGCTCAAAGTTCTCCGGCTGCTTTTCGGCGGCACCTATCATGAGACGACGCAGGCCTGGTCACGCCCGCCGATCACCGGCACGTGGCAGGGTTGCGCCCGACACCCGACCGGACCGAGATGACTGCCACCGCCAGGACGCTCCACACCGACGCGGCGATCGCCACGGCCGTCGCCGCCCAGCGCAACTGGGTGGAGAGCCTCTTTACCCGCTTGGCGGAGGGCAGCCGCGACAACCCCGGCATCACCCGCGATACCTATGGCGCGGGCGAGGATTTCGGCCATCGCCTGCTTGTGGAGCATGGCAAGGCGCGCGGGCTCGCTGTCTCGCATGACTTCGCCGCCAACACTTATGTCACCCTGCCGGGCCTCGAGGGCGGGGCGCCGCGCATCCTAATGGGCTCGCATCTCGACAGTGTGCCGCATGGCGGCAATTTCGACGGTGCCGCAGGTGTGATCGCCGGGCTCGTGGTCATCGAGACCTTGCGGGCGCTCGGCATCGCGCCGCGCTGCGACGTCACCGCGATGGGCGTGCGGGCGGAAGAGAGCGTCTGGTTCCAGGTCTCCTATATCGGCAGCCGCTCGGCGCTCGGCACCCTGCCGGACGGGGCGCTGGAGGCGAACCGCATTGATGACGGTCGCGTCCTCGCCGCGAGCATCGACGCCAGCGGCGGCATGTCCGAGGCGATCCGCCGGCGCGAGCGCCATCTCGACCCAGCCGCGATCCGGGCTTTTCTCGAAGTCCATATCGAGCAGGCCCCGAGCCTGGTCGAATCCGAGCTGCCGGTCGCGATCTGCACCGGCGTGCCCGGCAATTTCCGCTATCCCGATGCGCGCATCGTGGGGCGGCACGATCATGTCGGCACGCCCCGCCGCTTCCGCCGCGACGCCGCCATGGCCGGCGCCGAATTCGCCGTGATGCTCGACAAGCTCTGGCAGGACGAGGAGGAGACGGGCTTCCCGATGGCGGTGACGCTCGGGCGCTTCCATACCGATCCCGCCGTCCACGGCCTGACCACAGTGCCGGGGAGCTTCGCCTTCAGCCTCGATGTGCGCGCCTATGACCCGGCCGTGCTGGAGCGCGTCGAGGCCAGAATGCTGGCCGGCATCAGCGAGATCGAGACGCGCAGGCGCGTCAGCTTCGAACTCGGCACGCGCGCCAGCGCCGCGGTCGGCTCGGTCGATCCCGCCATTGTCGCCGGTCTTGAGGCTGCGGCGGCCCGGCAGGGCATCGCGACGATGCCGCTCGGCAGCCCGGCTTCCCATGATGCCGCCGCCTTTGCCGCCGCTGGCGTGCCGATCGCCATGCTGTTCGTGCGCAACGAGCACGGCAGCCACAATCCGCTGGAAGCGATGGAGGTCGACGATTTCCTGGCGGCCTGCACCATTCTGGCGGATTGGGTCGTGCGAGAGGTCGCCTGAGCCGGCTGGCAATGCCATGCTGAACCCTAGACCTGCCAATCTGGATACTTCGCGATGAGCCGCCGCCTCCGCATCCTCGTCATCAATCCCAACTCCAACGAGATGGTCACCGAGGGGTTGCGGCAGGCGCTGGTGCCGCTCGCCTTCGCGGAGGGGCCGGAAATCCTCTGCGAAACCCTGCGCGAAGGGCCGGTCGGCATCGAGACGCAGGAACATGTCGAAAGCGTCACCCTGCCGCTGCGCCGCCGGGTCGAGGCGGCCGGCGACGTCGATGCCTTCGTCATCGCCTGCTATTCCGATCCGGGCCTCCATGTCGCACGCGAGGGCACGGCAAGCCCGGTCTTCGGCATCGCCGAATGCGGCGTGCTGACCGCCCTGACGCGGGCGGACCGTTTCGGCGTGATCGCGATCAAGTCGCGCTCGATCCCGCGCCATATCCGCTATCTCCGCCAGATGGGGCTGATGGACCGGCTGGCGGGCGAGCGTCCGCTTGAAATGTCGGTGGCCGAGAGCGCGTCCGGCGAAGGTACGCTCCAGCGCATGATCGCGATCGGGCGCGAACTGCGGGATGCGGATGGCGCCGGCGCCATCGTGATGGGCTGCGCCGGCATGGCGCGCCATCGCCGCCCGCTGGAAGATGCATTAGGCGTTCCCGTGATCGATCCGACGCAGGCCGCGGTCGCCATGGCGATCGGCACGCTGATGGTGCGTTGAGAAGGACGAAGGCAGATGACGGCGAACTACGATCTGGTCATTCGCGGCGGCACGGTCGGCTCTGCGACCGGTAGCTTTCGTGCCGATGTCGCGGTCAAGGACGGCAAGGTCGCCGCTCTGGGCCTCGGCCTTGCGGCTGGTGCCCGCGAGATCGACGCTACCGGCAAGCTCGTCCTGCCCGGTGGCATCGACACCCACGCCCATGTCGAGCAGGTCTCGGCCGGCGGCTTGCTCAATGCCGATACCTTCGAGAGCGCCACGACCTCGGCTGCCTTCGGCGGCAACACGACGCTGATCTCCTTCGCCGCGCAGCATCGTGGCCTCGATCTGCGGAAGGTCGTCGACGATTATGCCGTGCTTGCCCGGCGCGGCGCGCTGATCGACTACGCCTTCCACCTCATCGTGGCCAATCCGGACGCCAAGACGATCCAGCAGGACCTGCCGGCGCTGATCGGCGAGGGCCACGCCTCGATCAAGGTCTTCATGACCTACGACCTGATCAAGGTCGACGATGAGCCGCTGCTCGACCTGCTGCTGACGGCCAGGCAGCACCGGGCGCTGATCTGCGTCCATGCCGAGAACCACGGCATGATCTCCTGGATGGGCAGGAAGCTTGTCGAGCGGGGCTATGTCGCGCCGAAATACCACGCGATCAGCCATCCGCGCGGTTCCGAGGCCGAGGCCTTCAACCGCCTGATCACCGCGGCCGAGCTGCTCGATCAGCCGATCATGATCTTCCATGTCTCGACGGCCGAGGGTGCGCAGGCGATCCGCGATGCGCGCGGGCGCGGCTTGAAGGTCTTCGCCGAGACTTGCCCGCAATATCTCTTCCTGACCCGGCACGATCTCGACAAGCCCGGCCTGGAAGGCGCCAAATGGATGTGCTCGCCGCCGCCGCGCGAAGAGGCGGACCAGGATGCGCTCTGGCAGTCGCTGGCGCTCGGCGACATTCAGACCGTTTCCTCCGACCATGCGCCCTATCGCTTCGACGAGACCGGCAAGCTCTCGGCCGGCCCCAACCCGAATTTCAAGCAGATCGCCAATGGCCTGCCCGGGCTGGAGACGCGGCTGCCGCTGCTCTTCGACGCGCTGGTTTCCAAGGGCCGGCCGGAATTCGCCGGGCGCGGGCTCGAAGCCTTCGTCAATCTGACGGCGACGGCGCCAGCCGAAATCTACAACCTGCCCGGCAAGGGCGCGCTGCTCCCCGGCTATGACGCCGATATCGCGATCTGGGATCCCGGCAGGCAGGTGACGATCACCGACGCGGCGATGCATGACCTCACCGGCTTCACGCCCTTCGCGGGGCGCCGCGTCACCGGCTGGCCGGAACATGTTCTCGTCCGGGGCGAGGATGTCGTCAGCGGCGGCACGCTGCACGCGGCTCCGGGCTCGGGCCGCTGGCTTGCGCGCACCGGCGGCAGCGCGGCGACCCCGACCGGGCGCCTCGTTGCCGATATCGACCCGCAGCGGAATTTCGGCGCGGCCCTGCTCGACTGAGGGCGCGGTTGCCGGGGCTGGCGTTGGCGAGGAGTCCCGGATCGCCGCTCGGCAACCTCTGCGCGCCTATTGTCGACAAAAAATATGCAATGTACGGTGGCGACATCGTGCTGGCGTCGACGGCTGCCGGATCGCCAGCCCGGCTGGTGCAGCAAGGCCAGTCGAAGCCGGGTGGCATAAGAGCCGATCGAAAGAGGATGTCGACCGATGAGCATTGGAGTGGGAGGCTCGAGCTTCGAAGCGGAGCTGGCCAAGCTTGAGGCAATGGCCGCCGGCGTCGCGCCGATCGCGGTCGGCGAGTTCAAGGCGCGGATCGCGAAGGCGCAACGCCTCCTGCGCGAACAGGGCCTGCAAGCCCTCTATCTCGATACCTCGACCAACCTGCACTATTTCACCGGCATCGAGCTCAAGCTCACCGAGCGGCTGCACGGCGCGATCATCCCGGCCGAGGGTGAGGTCGTCTATCTCAGCCCGGCCTTCGAGGAGCCCAAGACGCGCGAATACATGCAGTTCGGCGACGATGTGCGCTGCTGGGAGGAGCATGAGGACCCGACCGCGCTGGTCGTCGAGACCATCCGCAGCCTCGGCTACGAGAGCGGCTCCGTCGCGCTCGACCCGGAAGCTCCGTTCTATACCGTCGACGGACTGCGGAAGGCCGGCAACCGCTTCGATTTCACCAGCGGTGGCGCGATCACCGCCGCCTGTCGTCAGCTGAAATCGGCTGCCGAGATCGCTCTGATTCAGCGCGCCATGGACGTCACGATGGCGGTCCATCGCGCGGCGGCGCGCACGCTGCGCGTTGGCATGACGACGACGGAGCTCGTCGATTTCCTCGACAAGGCCCATCGCAAGCTCGGCCTGACCCCGACATTCGGTGCCGCGCAGTTCGGCGAAGCCACCGCCTACCCGCACGGCGTGCCCTATCCGCAGACGCTCGCCGAAGGCGACATGGTCCTCATCGACATGGGCGCCCGGCTTGGCGGCTACCACTCGGACATCACCCGCACCTATGTCTTCGGCGAGCCCACCGAGCGCCAGCGCGAGATCTGGAACCTGGAGAAGCGCGCGCAACTCGCCGGTTTCGCGGCGGCCGTGCTCGGCGCGCCTTGCGAAGCGGTCGACCAGGGCGCACGCGGCGTGATCGAGGCCGCCGGCTTCGGCCCCGGCTACAAGGTTCCGGGCCTGCCGCATCGCACCGGTCATGGTCTCGGCCTTGCGATCCATGAGGAGCCGTTCATGGTCAAGGGCAACCGCACGCCGCTTGCGCCGGGGATGTGCTTCTCGGTCGAGCCGATGATGTGCATCTACGGCGAATTCGGCGTTCGCCTGGAAGACATCGCCTATATGGCGGAAGACGGCGCGCGCTGGTTCACGGAGCCGGCCCATAGTGTCGACGATCCGTTCGGCCACGAGGCCTGAGCCTCCTTCCGGGCCGCCCGACGCTCACGGCCGGTCCGCGCCGCCGGTGTCGGCCGGCTGATGGTGCTGGCATCGACAGCGAGCACTCCCGCGGCATCCGGCCTCCCGCGCTCTTGCGCAGGAGGCGCTGGCGGTGACAGTGAGGCGCGATGCCGATTCTCAGCGATATCCCCGCCGACATCCGGCGCGCCGCCTGCGCGTTTCACGAGGCCGGCCATATCGTCGTCGGCTGGGAGCATCGGCGCTGCATCACGCATGCCTGGCTGCGGCCGCCCCATGGCGTCTCGGGTGAAACCTGTTTCGAGCCCTACAAGCGCGGGTTTCAGGCCGGCAGTCCGATCGATCGCCAGCGGGCCGAGATCGAGATCACCATCCTGTCCGCCGGCTATTGCGGTGAGATGATCTATTGGAACGAAGAGGGGCTGAAGTGGTATCCGGGCGCGATCGCCTCCCATGAGGACGATCTCCAGCAGATGAAGCCCTATCTCGCCCTTCTGCAGCCGCCGGATGAGGCCGCGCTGCAAGCCCGCTGCGCCAATGCGGCGACGGCGATTCTCTACCGGCCGCCGATGCTGGCGGCCCAGGCCATGATTGCCCGACGGCTGTTCGACCGCCGCCGCATCGATCGCGACGAGGTCGATGAGATATGCGGGCGCACGACGGGCTGATAGCCGCCGCGCGCCCGCTTGGGTATCTGGCCGTCAGGCGGCCTTCTTGCCGGCGTCGAGCGGCACTTCGATATCGACGGCGAGCGTCGAGACCTGGGCGCCGCGCTCCATCCGGACGCTGACCTTGTCGTCGTCGATCTGCATGTGCTTGGAAATCGCGCGCAGGATTTCGTCGCGCAGCTTGCCGAGCAGGTCGGCATCGCCGCCGGTCGCGGCGCGCTCATGGGCGAGCAGGACCTGCAGCCTTTCCCGGGCGGCGGGGGCCGAGCGGGGACGGGAGAAGAGGCGGAACAGATTCATGCTCATGCCGCCTTCCTTCCGAAGAACTTGCCGAAGAAGCCGCGCTTCTCGCCGGGGACTGTGACCGGGAGCTGCTCGCCCTTGAGCCGGCGCACCGCGTCGAAATAGGCGATGGCCGGGGCGCTGCCCTGGTCGGCCAGGGTGACCGGCGAGCCGATGTTGGAGGCGCGCAGCACGTCCATGCTCTCGGGGATGATGCCGAGCAGCGGGATCGACAGGATCTCCAGCACGTCGTCGACCTTGAGCATGTCGCCGCGCTCGGCCCGCAGGGGATCGTAGCGGGTGAGCAGCAGGTGCTTCTCCATGCGCTCGCCGTTCTCGGCCTTGAGCGTCTTGGAATCGAGCAGGCCGATGATCCGGTCGGAATCGCGCACGGAGGAGACTTCCGGGTTGGTCACGACGATCGCGACATCGGCATGGCGCATGGCCAGCGTCGCGCCGCGCTCGATGCCGGCCGGGCTGTCGCAGATCACCCAGTCGAAATTCGCCTTCAGCGCGCCGATGACCGCGGCGACGCCCTCGGTCGTCAGGTTGTCCTTGTCGCGGGTCTGCGAGGCCGGCAGCAGGTAGAGCGTCTCGACCCGCTTGTCGCGGATCAGCGCCTGGGTGAGCTTGGCCTCGCCCTGGATGACGTTGACGAGGTCGTAGACCACGCGCCGCTCGGCACCCATGACCAGGTCGAGATTACGCAGGCCGACATCGAAATCGACGACCACGACCTTGTCCCCGCCCTGGGCGAGCGCGGCGCCGAGCGCGGCCGACGACGTCGTCTTGCCGACGCCGCCCTTGCCCGATGTGACGACGATGACCTTACCCATTGACCGCTCCTTCTGATTGTTGATGCCTTCGCCTCAGGCGAGCGCTTCGACCTTGAACGTTTCGCCGTCGAGCCAGATCTGCACGGGCTTGCCGCGGAATTCCGGGCCCATGTCCTCGGCTGTCTTGTAGTAGCCGTCGATGGCGATCAGCTCGGCCTCGAGCTTGCGGCAGAAGATGCGCGCCGCCGCATTGCCCATCGTCCCGGCCATCGCCCGCCCGCGCAGGGTGCCGTAGACATGGATCGAGCCGCCCGCGACGATCTCGGCGCCGGATGCGACCGAGCCGACGACGGTGACGTCGCCCTCGAGGAAGACCAGCGACTGGCCCGAGCGAACCGGCTGCGTCACGATGATCGACGGCACGGCCTTGGGCAGATCCGGCATCACCGGCTCGGCGACGGCAACCTCGGCCGTAGCCGCCTCTGCCGCAGCGGCCGGAGGCTCGAAATCGGACGTCGGGCGCCCGTCCGCCATCGCCGGCGGCAGGTCGGAGCCGAGCAGGGACGGCGAGGCGCCCTCGATGCCCATGATCCTGACCTGGCGCGAGCCGAGCTGGCTGACGAAGGTGCGAAGCTGCGCCCGGTCGATATCCAGCCCGGTGATGTCGAGCACGACGGGGCGCCGCAGGAAGAAGCCGGCGGAGCGCGAGGCGAGATCGTCGAGCCGCGCCAGCCAGTCCTCGAAGGGCAGCTCCGGGGTCAGCGTCAGCGCAAGATAGGACCGCCCCTTGAGGCGGATGGGCCGGGGTTGAGTTAACACGTCGGTTATCTTGGTAAATTTTCGGTTGCTTCGGTGTATCGAGGGAATGGTTAACAGAGGGTAAACCGGGCCCTCAGAGGGGGCTTCTCGATACGGTCTGGGGGAGGCTTTCCACAGCTCCTTGACGGGGCGCGGAGCAGGCAAAAGTGACGTGGAACGTGCCGGGAAATGGCACGGAAAGCGCAGTCGTCATGCTCGCCCTTGTGGCGGGCATCCGCGTCTTGAACACCACGTTTGCCGAAGGAAGACGTGGATGGTCGGGACAAGCCCGACCATGACGCAAGCAAGACGACGGAGTGATGCCGTCAGTCGATTCTACCCTTGGAACACTTCCGGATAGGCATAGAGCCCCGGTGCACCGCCGGTATGCCAGAAGACGACGGTCTCGTCGGGACCGATGGCGCCGCTCCTGACCAGCGCGACGAGCCCCGCCATGGCCTTGCCGGTATAGACGGGGTCGAGCAGGATGCCTTCCGTCCGCGCAACCAGCTCGACAGCCTCGATCATCGCGGGCGTGGGCTGGCCATAGCCGGGGCCGACCTGCGAATCATCGATCTCAAGCGCGGCCTGCTTGCCCCGCTGCCGGCCTTCCAGTGCGTAGATGTCGTTCACCAGACCGGAGACGATGGCGCCCGCCTGCTCGACCGAGCGGGAGACGCTGACGCCCCGCACGCGGCAACCGAGTCCGGCATCCTCGATGCCGGCGAGGATGCCGGCATGGGTGCCGCCGCTGCCCGTCGGCACGACGAGATGGTCGATGCGGACACCCTCGGTCTTCGCCTGTCCGGCCAGCTCCAGAAGGGCATCGCGATAGGCGAGGCTGCCCAGTGCATTGGAGCCGCCGACCGGGATGAAATAGGGGCGTTTTCCCTGCGCCTTCAGTCCGGCCACAGCCTCGTCCGCGATCACGGTCGCATCGCCGCCGGCCGGAAGCAGGCGAATCTCGGCGCCAAAAATCTGGTCGAGCAGCCAGTTTCCGTTCGTCCGGTAGGATTCACTGCGGTTAGCCACCGAATCGGTGAGGAGCAGCACGCAGGCGAGGCCGTTGCGCGCGGCGGCCGCTGCCGTCTGGCGGGCATGGTTCGACTGGATCGCGCCCATCGTGACCAGCGTGTCGGCACCCTGCTTCAGGGCTTCCGCGACGAGATATTCGAGCTTGCGCACCTTGTTGCCGCCACCGGCGAAGCCGGTGCAGTCGTCGCGTTTCATCCAGATCGACGGGCCCTTGCCGCTGCGGGCGAGGGCCTGCGACAGGCGCGGGAGTTGCTCGAAAGGCGTCGGCAGCAATGCCAGTCTGATCGTGTCGCGGCGGTTCATCCCGGCAGGCTCCCAGTTTCTTGTCGCCATTGATGGCGAGGGCAGCATAGCGCGGTGCCGGGGATTCGCCGGGCGCGCGAATGCATGCCCGGCGTGCAGTCTGAGCTTAAGCTACAGCCGCCGTGACAGGCGCGGATCGAGCCGGTCGCGCAGGCCGTCGCCGAGCAGGTTCACCGCCAGCACCACCAGCGCGAGCGCGATCGCCGGGCAGAAGATCGTCCAGGGCGCGCGGGCGAGATAGAGCCGGCTCGACGCGATCATGTTGCCCCAGCTCGGCACTTCCGGCGGCACGCCGGCGCCGAGGAAGGAGAGCGAGGCTTCGACGAGGATGGCGGACGCGCAGATATAGGTCGCCTGCACGATGAGCGGCGCGATCGTGCTCGGCATGATGTGGCGGAACAGGATGCGCGGCGTTCTGGAGCCGCAGGCCCGCGCGGCCTCGACGAAGGGCAGTTCCTTGACGCTGAGAACGATCGAACGGACGAGGCGGACGACACGCGGCAGTTCCGGGATCGAGATCGCCGCGATGACGATACCGATGCTGCCCTGGTTCAGGGAGACCATCGCGATTGCCAGCAGGATGGCGGGGATCGCCATCAACCCGTCCATCAGGCGCATCACGATCGCGTCGAAGCGGCGATAATAGCCGGCGAAGAGGCCGATCGTCAGGCCGACGAGGATCGAGATCGTCGCGACGCTGAACCCGACGATGAGCGAGACGCGGGCGCCGTAGACGGTGCGCGCGAAGACGTCCTGGCCGAGCTGGTCCGTGCCGAAGCGCAGTTCGGGCGAGGGTGGCTGGAGCCGCCGGTTCGGCGCCTTCAGCATGGGGTCGCCGGCGATCAGCGGCGCGATGATGGCGACGATGAGGAAGAAGATCAGGATCGCGGCGCCCAGCAGCATCGTCGGGTTGCGGCGCGCGAAGCGGCCGAGGCGGGCCAGGCGACTGCCGGCGGCGGGAGCGGGGACGGTTGGGGCATCGATTGCGGTCATCGGTCTCGCCTCCTCAATGCCGGATGCGGGGATCGATGAGCGAATAGGAGAGATCGACCGCGAGGTTGATCAGCACATAGACGCCCGAGAAGACCAGGATCACGCCCTGGATGATCGGGTAGTCGCGCTTCGAGATCGCGTCGACGACGAGGCGGCCGATGCCGGGGATGTTGAACACGGTCTCGGTGATCACGACGCCGCCGATCAGCAGGGCGACGCCGATGCCGATCACGGTGATGATCGGCACGCCCGCGTTCTTCAGCGCATGCTTCATCAGCATGGTGCGCGCTGGAACGCCCTTGGCATTGGCCGTGCGGATGTAATCCTCCTCCAGCACTTCCTGCACGGAGGCGCGGGTCATGCGCGCGATCAGCGCGACATAGGCGAGGCCGAGCGTCACCGTCGGCAGCACGAGATGCATGAACCATGGGCCGATGCCGTCCAGGATCGGCCGGTAGCCCTGCACCGGCAGCCAGCGCAGTTCGATCGCGAAGACATAGATCAGGCAATAGCCGACCACGAAGGTCGGCATCGAGAAGCCGAGCACGGAAAAGCCCATCAGCAGACGGTCGACCGGCCGGCCGGCCTTCCAGGCCGCCAGGACGCCGAGCGTGACCGCGATCGAGACCGCGAAGATCATGGTGAGCACGGCGAGCGACAGCGTCGGCTCAAGCCGTTGCAGGATCAGCGTCGAGACAGGTGTGCTGGAGAAGATCGAGACGCCGAGATCGCCCTGGATCACGCGTAAGCCCCAGCGCCCGAACTGGACGAGCAGGGGATCGTCGAGGCCGAGCCGCTGGCGGATGGCGACGATCTGCTGCGGGGTGGCGTAGTCCCCGGCGATGATGGCGGCGGGGTCGCCGGCCGAGAGGTGGAGCAGGAGGAAGACGAAGATGCCCACCAGCGTCATCACCAGGATGGTCGATGCCAGGCGCTGTACCAGATAACTCAGCATTGCGTCGTTCGTCCTCCGTCGGCTTGCTTGTTTGGGGGCGCTGCGGAACGCCCACCCGCGCACGGCAGTGCGTGCTCGCCTCTCACACCGCCGGCACGATGACCTGAAGACGGCTGGGCAAACGGAGCCCGCCAAAAGGCGGGCTCCGCGGATCGGTTCGCGATTGGGCTGGGATCAGCCCTTCCGGACGTTCCAGAACGGGATCAGCTCGGGCATGCCGATCAGCCCCGTCAGGTTGCGCAGGGCGGCCGGCTGGAACCACTGCCCGAAATAGGCATGCGGCACGAAATCCCAGGCGTTCTGCTGGATGTCGCGAGCGATCTGCTTGCGCTCCGCATCGCTCGAGGCACCCGCCCATTTGTCGCGCAGCTGTTCGTGCAGTTCATTGCTCGGCCAGCCGAACCAGCCCTTCTCGCCGCTGGCGGCATGGCCGCTGAGCGAGACCGGATTGCCGAAGGCATTGACCGAGCCGGAGGTGAAGAACACGTTCCAGCCGCCCTGGTCCGGCGCGGCCTTGACGGCGCGGCGGGTGACGACGGCGCCCCAGTCGGAGGCCTGCAGCGAGACGTTGAACCCGGCCTGGCGCATCCGTTGCGCGATCAGGTTGGCGGCGTTGTTCATATAGGCGATGTTGGTCGCCTGCAGCACGACGACCGGGCGTCCGTCATAGCCGGACTCCTTCACGAGCTGCTTCGCCTTCTCGATGTTCGGCGCGCCCTTGAACCAGTCGATATTGGCGTCGTTCTCCATCGGCGTGCCCATGCCGAACAGCGAGGAGCAGCCGCGGAAATATTTCTCGTCGCCGAAGGTCGCCTTCATCACCTCGGTCGGGTGGATCAGGTGCAGCATGGCCTGGCGGGCCTTGACGTTGTTGAACGGCGGATGGAGCCAGTTCACGCGTGCCCAGCCGAGCTGGCCCTGCTTGTTCAAGACCTCGAGCTTGATCGCCTTCTCGCCGGCGAGCGAGTCGAGCAGATCGACGTTCGGATACTCGATCATGTCGATCTCGCCGGCCCGGATCGCGGCGATCGCGGTCGCTTCGTCGGCGATGTTCTCGAACACGACGCGGTCGACATTCACGACCTTGCCGCCCGAGGTCATCACCGCCGGTTCCGAGCGCGGTACATAGTTCGGGTTCTTGTCGTAGACATAGCGCTGGCCCTGGACGACCGCGCTCTCGTTGAAGGTGAAGGGGCCCGAGCCGATGATGGTGCTGATCTGCTGGTTCGGGTCGGTCCCGGCCTCCTTCTCGCGCATGATGTAACAGACATTGGTCGCGGCCTTGGCGAGCCATTCCACGACGAGCCCATAGGGCTCCTTCATCACGATCTGGAAGGTCTTGTCGTCCTTGACCGGCGTGTCGGCCAGACGCGCCATCATGTGCTGGCCGCCGCCGTCGCGGGCGCCCCAGCGCCGGATCGAGGCGACGCAATCCTTGGCGGTGACCGGGGTGCCGTCAGTGAACTTCAATCCGTCGCGCAGCTCGAACGTATAGGTCTTGCGGTCGTCCGAGAGCGACCATTTCGAGACCATCTGCGGCTGCGGCTCGAACTTGTCGTTCACGCCGAACAGCGTGTCGTAGACCATGCCGGAGTGGTACGAGGTCATGTTCGCCGTCGTCCAGATTGGATCGAAGACGCGAAGATCGCCGTGCAGGACGGCGCGAATGGTGCGGGCGGCTGTAGGCGTGGTCTGGGCGCGGATCGTGGCTGGTGCGGCGACGAGCGCGCCGGTTGCCAATCCGCCCTGTACGAAGCGTCTGCGTGTCGTGGTCATGTCGTTCTCCTCCGCGTTGCAACAGAGGGCCGCAGGCATTCGCCTCGTCTGGCCCTCATCGGGTCATGCTTCTTCTCTCCTGTTCCTTTCGGGTGCGGTGGCGTCAGACGACGAGCCGGCCCGGCGGGAGCGGATCATGCGGCCAGAGCGGCCGGTTGATCTTGCGATAGGGATATTTGCGCACGTCGAGATGCGAGGGCCCGCCGCCATCGGTGTAGATCACCTCGCTGGCGATGGGGCCGTAGGCCGCATGGAAATGGTTGGTCGACTTGACGCTGACGATGCGCTTCTGCGTGGGGTCGATGCCGACGCTGGTGAAGATCTCCAGCCCGAGCGCCTGCGTCCGGTGCGAGAGCAGCGCGACATCGATGCCGTCGATGCGGATGCCGACCGCGTTGCCGATCGGCACCTTGGCGGTGCCGAAGCTCTGGGTGCCGTTGCGGATCGCGCCGAGCACCGTCACCTCGCCATCGACGGGCGTGCCGGAGGTCGAGGCCGCCTTGCCGCCGAAGCGCAGCGGAATGGTCGCGCCGACGCCGGCCGTCAGGCAGAATTCGACCGCGACCGGGTCCCAGACCGGGCCGACCGCAGCATCGCCGATGCCGCGTTCGCGCAGGCGGTGGATGATGTTGGTGTTGTCGGAGGCCGCGCCGCCGCCGGCATTGTCGGTGGAATCCGCGATCACGCGCGGGCCGTTGGCGGCGCCGCCGAGCGCCCGGTCGAGCGCCTCGTCGAGCGGCGTCACCGGGGGAGCGAACTGCCCCTTGAGCGAGCGGAATTCCTCGCCGAGCTTCGCGGCGAGCGCATCGCCCTTCGCCTTGTCGTTGTCGGTGATGACAAGGACGCGGGTGCCGATCTCCGGCACGTCACCCTGCTGGAAGCCATGCGCCAGCGAGACCGAGAGAATGCCGTCCTTGCCTTCGAGCGCGCTCATCCGGTCGACGAAGGAGCGGCCGGGCTCGCGCGTCGTCGGTACCAGCTCGATCATCCGGCAATCGTAGAGCGACATCACCGGTTTGATCTCGCCGCGGATCGTCTTGAGGATGATGTCGACCAGTTCCTCGGCCCGCTCGACGAAGTCGATATGCGGGTATTCCTTGTAGAGGATGACCGCATTGGCGAGGCGCACGCGCTTCTCGGTCAGATGGCAATGCGGATCGAGCTCGACGCCGATCGGCACGGAGGGGCCGACGATGGCGCGGACATGTTCGAGGATGTCGCCTTCGCAATCGTCATAGCCATGCGCGACCATGGCACCGTGCAGCCCGAGCAGCACGCCGTCGACCGGCATTGCCGCCTTGAGCTGGGCGAGGATCTCGTTCCGCATCTCCTCGTAATCGGCTTTGGCGCAGGTGCCTGACGGCTCGGCCCAGAAGCAGGACCCTTCGATCAGCTCGAAGCCCTCGCGCTTGGCGCGTTGCCGCGCGACATAGAGCGGGGCGGTGGTGTGGGTCGCCCGGTCGGGATGCTGGCCCGCCGGGAAATAGGCGGACGCCTCGAAATTGGCCCGGGATGTCGGGATCGGAGAGAACGTATTGGTCTCGGTTGCGAGCGACGCAGCAAACAGGCGCATAAGCTACCTTTCCGACAATGTGATCGTCATGTTCGGTTGGCCGCGAAGGCCATGTCAAGCTGCAGCGCGAGCGCGGAATGCTGCAGCCGCTGCATGGGTCGGCAGCGTCTCATTATTGCTAATGAGACGCATTTATATTTGGTAGTGTCGGCTTTGCCTCCGGGAGACCGGTCCGGCCCTGGCTCACTTCGCCAGCGTGACTTCCCACATCCGCAGCTTGGACTGCCAGGGCTGGAAGCCGGAGATGGCCTTGTTCATCGCGACCGCATCGAGGCCGTTATAGAGGAAGATCAGCGGCACCTCGTCGATGACCCGCCGGTGCAGCTCGTCGAAGATTGTCTGCCGCTTGGCCTTGTCCGAGATCAGCATCGACTTGTCGATCAGCGCCTGCGCTTCCGGGTTGTCCCAGACCTTGCGTGGCTGCTTGTCCTTCGGGCCGGAGAACTGCTCGAAGGCGATCGCGGGGTCGAAGCGGGCCGAGAACGAGAAGGACTGCATCTGGTAGTTGCCCTTGTTGAACCGGTCGAGTTGCGTCGCCCAGTCCAGGATCTCGATCTCGGCATTGATCCCGACCGCCTGCAGCATCTGCTGCCAGACCACGGCTGCGGGGAAGCTCGGCACGGTCGGCCGCTTGTTGGCGAGGATCACGATCTTCTCGCCCTTGTAGCCGGCCTCCTGCAGCAACTGCTTGGCGCGGGCCGGATCGTACTTATGACCCTGCTTCTCGACCTCGCCGAAATAGCCGGAGGTCGAGTAGATCGGCGAGTTGTTCGGCGTGGCCAGATTGTTGGAGGCGGCTGCGACCAGCTCGGGGTAGTCGAGCGCCGCCGCGATCGCCTGGCGCAGCTTCTTATTGCCCATCACGGGGTCTTTGGTCTGGATCAGGAAGATGTGGCGCACCGCATTGGGCGCGACCGCGACCTTCAGGCTCGGCACCTTCTTGAGTTCCTCGACATCGCTCGGCAGCGTCTCGCTCATCTGCAGCGCGCCGGAGATCAGGCCGGCCTTCACCGTCGCTGCGTCCTTGACGACCAGGAATTTGACGTCCTTGAGCAGCGGGCGCTTCGAGCCGACATAGCCGTCGATCTTGCCCTGGCCGGGCGACTGGTAGCCGTCGAAGGCGGACATGGTGAAATACTCGCCGCGCTTCCATTCGCCGAACTTGTAGGGGCCGGTGCCGATCGGCTTGTCCCAACTCCCATCGGCCTTGACGGAATCCTTGTGCAGGATCGCGGTCATCGCGCAGTCGGTGCGGGCCATCGTATCGAGGAACAGCGCGTTCGGCTTGTCGATGGTCATGACGAAGGTCTTGGCATCGGGCGCCGAGACGGATTCGACCTTGAGGCCGCTGCGCCCGTCGAATTCCGACGTGCAGCGCCACTCGGTCTTCGGGTCCATGTAGCGGGTCCAGCTCCACAGCACGTCGGCCGAGGTCAGCGTCGCGCCGTTGTGGAACGTCACGCCGTCGCGCAGCGTGAAGGTATAGGTCCTGCCGTCGGCCGAGAGATCGACCTTCTGCGCCAAGAGCGGCATGGCATTGCCGCCCTCGTTGTAGCCGACGAGGCCCTCGACGAGCTGCAAGGCGAAGTCATCGGTGCTGTCGTCGCGGTTGACGCCGGGATTGTTGCTGCGGATGTCGGCGGCGACTGCGACGGTGATCGACTGGGCCGCCGCCGGGCTCGCGCAGGCTGCGAGCAGGACGGCAAGGGCGAGTGGACGTCTCATGGCATCGGCTCCCTCAAGGTGTCGCCACAAGCGGCGCGGTCGGTCTCGGTCAGGCGGCCTGCTCGGTCGCGAAAGGCTCGCCGGTCAGGCTGTAGCAAGTGAAATGCCGATTGAGCGCCGGCAGCGGCGCCACCTCCATCACGCCCTTGCCCGGTTCGAGCAGGATCATCGCCACGCTGGCGGTGATGTCGCCGCGTTGGCCGGGGCGCGGCGGGCGGCAGACCGAGAAGGGCGACAGGAAATCGTCGAACAGTGCCGCCTTCAGGTCCTCGCGGCCGAGCGGGCGGCGCGGCTCGTTCAGGAGCTGGCGGACGCGCCAGTCGCGATAGGGGCTGTCCGGTGCGCTGGCGATACCAGTCTCCCGCAGCTTCGAGAGCGCCGTCGGGTTGGTCCAGTGATTGGCATGCACGATCAGCCCGTCCTCGGGCAGGATCGGGAAGGCCTCGTCCGGCGCGCATTCGAGATCGATACCGAAGCCCTTGTCCTGGCTCAGCATCATGTTGGTCGAGCAGGCCTTGGGCGTGGTCGCGACCACCTTGATCGCCAGCGCCAGATGCTCCTGTTCCAGCGCCTTGCGGCGGACCAGCGCCAGCGGCACGCCTTCCTGGCAATAATCGCGGTCGCTGCGCAGGTAATTGCCGGTGACGCAGATGCCGGCCTCGTTCATGCCGTGCCGGCCAAGCCCGCCGGCCTCGACGAAGGTCAGGAGGTCCGGCCCGTTCTTTCGCTGCACCCTGAGCACGATCGCGGTGTTGGCGCATTCCGGCTGCCAATCCCAGTTCTGGCCCTGGATGACGCCGCCGGTCGCGCTGCGCTCGGGCAGGATGATCGCGCCGGTGCAGCCGTCGTTGTCGGCCTCGTCTTCCTCCTCCTCGTCGGCGCGGTTTGCGATCAGCCTTGCCTTCGCGACGATCTCGGTACGGGCGTTGATCATGATGATCGCGTCGAGCGGCACGCCGGAACCGTCGGCGATGCCGCGCATCTCCTCCAGATAGGCTTCGTCGAAGGCGGCGATCCCTTGCCGGGCCTCGTCGATCAGTCTGCTGCGAAGTGTGGGGCTGGAACCCAGCCCGTCCAGTTGTCCGGAATAGAACCGGGCGCTGCCGGCGATGCGATCCGGCACTGCCGCGCCATAGCTGCGCCCGCGCTCATAGGGTGAGCCAGAGACCGAGACGAAGGGGAACGGTTCGATCATGAGACACTGTCGTGTTTTTTGATTGACCAATATACACAGTGGCGCATCATTCCGCAGATTGTCAAATCGCTCCCCAAGAAGCGGAACCACGACATGGCCAGTAGCCTGCGCGGCGAGATCATCGGCGATATCCTGCGGCTGGCCCGTGACGAGGGCTGGCCGGTGGGCGCGGCCGTCGGCGTAAAGCCTTTGGCGGCGCGATTCGGCGTTTCGCGCACGCCGGTCAGAAGCGCGCTCCTGATGCTGGTCGAGGCCGGCTTGCTGACGCGTGACCAGGAGGGCTTCAGCCTGCTGCGGCCGGTCGATGATGTGGCGGTCGCCGCGCATATGCCGGCGCCGGCAGGCCGCGGCGAACTCTACCAGAGAATTTTGACCGAGCGGGCGCGAGGCGATCTCCCGACCGAGGTCACCGAGAATGCGATGATGGTGCATTTCGGCGCAGCCAAGGGCGATCTGCGCAAGGCGCTGATGCGGCTTTCGTCGGAAGGGCTGGTCCAACGCCAGCGCGGCCATGGCTGGCGCTTTACCGAGAGCCTCGATACGCCGGAGGCCATCCTCGAATCCTACGCCTTCCGCATCGCCATCGAGACGGCGGCACTGAGCCAGCCCGGCTACAGCGTCGATACCGCGGAGCTTGACCGGTTGCGCACGGCGCATGAGGCGCTGATGCGCCGGCCAGTGGGCGCGGTCACGCCGCAGCTCTGGTTCGAGGTCAACTCGACCTTCCACGAGACGCTCGCCTCATGGTCGCGCAACCGCTTCTTTCTGCAGGCCGTCAGGCGTCAGAACGCATTGCGGCGCATGCATCAATTCGCCGATTTCTGGGAGCTGGAGCCGGAGCAGATCCTGCAATCCTGCCGCGACCACCTCGCCATCCTCGCCGCGCTGGACAAGGGCGACCGGCCGGGCGCCGTGAGACTGCTCGTCGAGCATCTCTCCGGGGCGGCCCGGGACTGGGAAGCGCAGCCGCCGGAGAGTTCAGAGCGGCCCTGACATACAGGCCTGCATCGCCGCTACAGCGACAATTGCGAGCCGGCCTCGGCGCAGCTCGCCTTGAGCGCTTTCAGGATCGCGTCTTCGTCGGTCGCGATGCCGTGGCGCTGCAGGCAGGGCACGAGGATCGCCGCTTCCGCATGCCCGCCCGGCCCGATGACCGGGCAGGCGATGTCCGTCACCGCCATGATGTCGCGGCTGGCGGCGACGCGATGTCCGAGGGCCCGGATCTCGGCGAAAATCCGCTCGGTCTCGGCCGCTTCGAGGCGCTGCTTGTCGGCCTCGGACGCCTCCCGCATCAACTGGCGCCTGCGCGTTTCGCTCTGGAAGGCGAGGATCAGCAGGCCGGAATTGGCGTCGAGCGCCGGCCGGCCATAGCCCGGCCTGACGATGACGCTGGCATCGAGATGCCCCGAGGTCGTTGCGAGAACCACCGTCTGCGCCCGGCTCAGCACCACGAGATGTGCGACCTGGCCGCTCGCCTCGCTGAAGCGCTCCATCACCGGCAGCACGATCGAGGTGAGCTGGCGCCCGGCCGGCGTGCGGATGCCGAGGTCGAACAGCTGCCGCGACAGGCCGAGCCGGTCCGTCCCGGCCTCGCGGGCGAGATAGCCACGCTGCTGCAGCACGAAGACCATGCGGAAAATCTCGCTCTTCGAGCGGGCGAGGCGTTCGGCGATCTCGCGGGTCGAAAGCGGCTCGCCGACTTCGGCGAGGAGTTCGAGGATGTCGAGCCCCTTCTCCAGCGCCGGCGCCGCGTAGCTGCCCTTGTCTCCGTTCTCGGTATCCGGCAGGTCGCTCATGTCTCTCTGTTTCATATATGAAGCTTGACATCAAATAAGAAACGAACCTAGCCTCCCCGTCAAAGGGGAGGCGGATGGTACGATCGTCGGATCATATCGCAGGTTCTGGAGGCGTCGCGCCGCTGTCGCGCGGTGGCCGGCGATGAAATACGGCCTGCAGTTCCGCGATGTCTTCGCCGCCTGGGAGTCGATCCTCGAAGGCGTCTGGATCACGCTGCTGCTCTCGGGGCTGGCAATGATCGGTGGCCTCGTCATCGGCATCGCCTGCGCCGCCGCCCGCGTCTACGGCCCGTCCTGGCTGCGCCGCATCGTCGGCACCTATGTCGAGGTCATCCGCAACACACCGCTGCTGGTGCAGCTCTTCCTGATCTTCTTCGGCCTGCCGAGTTTCGGCGTCAGGCTCGACGGGCTCACTGCCGCGATCATCGCGCTGGTCATCAATCTCGGCGCCTACACCACCGAGATCGTCCGCGCCGGGCTGGAGGCCGTGCCGAAGGCGCAGGTCGAGGCCGGCCATTCGCTCGGGCTCTCCGGCCTGCAGGTCTTCCGCTATGTCGTGATGTTCCCGGCGCTGAAGGCGATGTTCCCGGCGCTCGCCAGCCAGTTCGTGCTGCTGATGCTGGCGACCAGCGTCGTCTCGCAGATCTCGGTCGAGGACCTGTTCCACGCGGCCTCGATCGTGCAGTCGCGCACCTTCCGTGACTTCGAGGTCTACACCGTCATCGGCGTGCTCTATCTCGGGCTCGCCTTCGCCTTCCGCGGCCTGTTCGCGGGCATCTATTACTGGGCGTTCGTCAGGCGATGATCCGGGAATTCGGCCTCATCGATGTGATGTACCTGATCGCGGCGGCGCGCTGGACGCTGGCGCTGACCGCGACCGCCTTCATCGGGGCGTCGCTGATCGGCATCGTCATCGCCATCGCCCGCATCTTGCCCTTCGCGCCGCTGCGCTGGCTCGCCGCCGCCTATATCCACATCGTCCAGGGCACGCCGCTTCTCGTCTGGCTCTTCGTGATCTTCTTCGGCCTGCCGCTCGTCGGTATCTCCGTCAATCCATGGCTTGCGGCGGCGACCGCCTTCTCGGTCTATGGCAGCGCCTTCCTCGGCGAGATCTGGCGTGGCGCACTGGTCTCGATCGCGAAGACGCAGTGGGAGGCCGGCGCCTCGCTCGGCCTCTCGCTCGGGGAGCAATTGCGCTACGTCATCGTGCCGCAATCGGTCCGGGTCGCGATCCCGCCGACGGTCGGCTTCCTCGTCCAGCTCATCAAGAACACCTCGCTCGCCGCGGTGATCGGCTTCGTCGAACTGACGCGCGAGGGCCAGCTTACGGCAGCCGGCACCTACAAGCCCTTCGCCGTCTACATCACCGTCGCCGCGATCTATTTCGCGATGTGCTTCCCCCTCTCGCAATGGAGCCGCTCGATCGAGCGGAAGCTCGATGTCGCTCGTTGAAATCCACGGGATCAACAAGAGCTACGGCTCGGTCCAGGTGCTGAAGGACGTCACGCTCGATATTGCCAAGGGCGAGGTCGTCGCCGTGATCGGCCGCTCCGGTTCGGGCAAGAGCACGATGCTCCGCTGCATCAACGGGCTGGAGCCGATACAGGCCGGGGTCATCCGCGTCGACGGCACGCAGGTCAACGACCCCGCGACCAACCTGCGCAAGCTGCGCCAGGAGGTCGGCATCGTCTTCCAGAGCTTCAACCTGTTTCCGCATCTCTCGGTCTGCGACAACATCACGCTCGCCCCGCGCGTCGTGAAGAAGCAGGCTCCGCAGGCTGCCCGCGAGGTCGCGCGCGAAGTGCTGGCCCGCGTCGGCCTCGAGGACAAGCTCGACGCCTATCCGTCCCAGCTCTCCGGCGGCCAGCAGCAGCGCGTCGCCATCGCCCGCTCGCTCGCCATGCGGCCGAAGCTGATGCTGTTTGACGAGGTCACCTCGGCGCTCGATCCCGAGCTCACCGGCGAGGTGCTCAAGGTCCTCGAATCCGTCGCGAAGGAGGGCATGACCATGATCCTCGTGACCCACGAGATGGGCTTCGCCCGCCGCTTCGGCTCGCGCGTCGTCTTCATGCATGAGGGCCGCATCCACGAGCAGGGCCCCGCCGCCGCCGTGCTGGCAGAGCCGAAGACGCCGGAACTCCAGACCTTCCTCAGCGCAGTCCTGCACTGAGGCGGAATGCCAACAACATCAACGAGGGGAGAGAAGACGATGCGTTCACTGTTCGCTGGTTTAGCCGCCCTGGCCATCGCCGCCTTCGGCGCCGCCGAGGCCAAGGCCGACAAGCTCCAGGACATCCTGTCCAAGGGCGTGGTCCGCATTGGCGTGCCGCTCGATGCGCCGCCCTTCGGCTCGCAGGACAAGGACCGCAAGGCCATCGGCTTCGATATCGAGATGGCCGAGATGGTCGCCAAGGGCCTGGGCGTGAAGCTGGAGATGCAGCAGATCACCGGCGCCAACCGCATCCCGTTCCTGATGACCGACAAGGTCGACATCGTGATTTCGGTGATGGGCCTGACGCCTGAACGCGCCAAGCAGATCCAGTTCACGGCGCCCTATGCCAACACCTTCCTCGCGGTCTACGGCTCGAAGAGCTCGACCGTGTCGAGCCCGGAGACGATCGGCTCGGCCCGCGTCGCCGCCGCCAAGGGCACGACGCAGGAACTCGCCATCTCGGCCGCCGCGCCGAAGGCCAGCCTGATGCGCACCGAGGACGACGCGACGGCCGCCGCCGCCTATATCACCGGCCAGGCCGATCTCCTCGCCACCAACTCGATCGTGGCGCAGGCGCTCGCCAAGCAGAATCCGAACAAGGAGTTCGAGCGCAAGTTCGTCATCCGCCGCAGCCCGGCTCATATGGGCGTGCAGATGGACCAGCATAATCTCGTGCGCTGGCTCGACGGCTTCATCTTCTTCAATTCGATGAACGGCGAGCTCGACCGTTTGCACCGCAAGTATCTGGACATGCCGATGGACCCGCTGCCGACGCTGTGACGTCGTAGCGGTTCCTGCCGGGCGCGCCGCCGCGCCCGGCCTTTCCATGCTTTCCAACGGCCCGCCAGCGGCGCCGATCCCTGTCCTGCACCCTGCGTGATCCCATGAGCACAGCCAGCGCCGCGCGCCCCAAACCGACCCCGCGCCCGTCCAGCGCCTTCCTCACCGTCGATCTCGACCGCGAGGGCAAGCAGACCGGCTTCCTGATGATCCCGCATTCGCCGCATGACGACGCCTGGGGCGCGACCCGCGTGCCGATCGCCGTGATCAAGAACGGCACCGGCCCGACCGTGATCATGGAGGGCGGCAACCATGGCGACGAATACGAGGGGCCGATCACGATCTGCGACCTGATCCGCGATCTCGATCCCGGCCGCGTCCAGGGCCGCCTCATCCTGATGCCGGCGAACAATGTCCATGCCGTGATGGCCGGCCAGCGCACTTCGCCGGTCGACGGGCTGAACTTCAACCGCACCTTCCCGGGCGATCCGCGCGGCACCATCACCCAGCAGATCTCGGCCTTCGTCAGCGACCATATCCTGCCGATCGGCGACGCCTTCCTCGACCTGCATTCCGGTGGCTCCTCGCTCGACATCATCCCGAGCGCCATCGTCGAGCCGACCGACGATCCTGCCCTGCACAAGCGCAATGTCGCGGCCGTCCAGGCCTTCGACGCGCCGATGATGGTCGTCATCAGCAATCTCGGCGAGCCCCGCACCGCGACCGCCGCCGCCTGCCGCGCCGGGCTCGTCACGGTCGGCACCGAGATGGCCGGCGCCGGAACGGTCTCGCTGGAGGCGCTCTCGGTCTGCCGGCGCGGCGTCGCCAATGTGCTGGATCATCTTGGTGTTGTTGTGCGCGAGAAGCCGGAACCGAAGCGCGGCGACGGCCAGATCCTCGAACTGCCCGGCATCTCCGCCTACGTCTATGCGACGGCGGACGGCATCTTCGAGCCCTTCCACGCCAATGGCACCAAGGTCAGCGCCGGCGAGCCGGCCGGACGCATCCACTGCACCTGGGACCCGACGCGCCCGCCCGAGACGCTGCACTACGCCGCCGATGGCATCCTCTACGGCCGGCGCCAGCCGGGCCGGGTGAAGCCGGGCAATTGCTGCCTGATCGTCGCGGCGCCCTATCGCGGGACCCTGTGATGATCGCGCTCGACGATATCCGCGCCGCCCGCCAGCGCATCGCGCCCTACATTCGCAAAACCCCGACGCTGCCCTACACCAGGACGCGCGGCAGCGATTTCGGCGGCGACGTCACGCTGAAGCTCGAACTGCTGCAGGCCGCCGGCTCCTTCAAGGCGCGCGGCGCGATGAACCGGCTCCTGACCCTGTCGAAGGATGAACTCGCGCGCGGCGTCGTGACCGCATCCGGCGGCAATCACGGCCTCGCCATCGCCCGTTCCGCCCATGTCCTCGGTGTGCGCGCGACGATCTTCCTGCCGTCCAATGCCGCGCCGGACAAGATCGCGAAGCTGCGCGACTGGGGCGCGGACGTGCATATCGTCGGCGCGATCTGGGACGATGCCAACGCCGCCGCGCTCGCCCATTCCCGCGAAACCGGCGCGACCTATGCCCATCCCTTCAGCGATCCGGTTGTCGTGGCGGGGCAGGGCACGCTCGGCCTCGACATCCTCGACGACATGCCGGATGTCGATGTCATCCTCGTCGCCATCGGCGGGGGCGGATTGATCACCGGCCTGTCGACGGCGGTGAAGGCGCTTCGTCCGCAGACGCGGATTATCGGCATCGAGCCTGTGGGATCGCCGACCCTCCATGCCTGCCTCGCCGCCGGCCGTCTCGTCGCGCTCGACCGACTGGAGACCCGCGTCGCCACCATGTCCTGCCGCCAGACCGATCAGGCGATCTACGAGGCGACGGCGCGCAATGTCGACGAGATCGTGCTGATCACCGATGCCGAGATGGAACAGGCGGCGAAAGCGCTCTGGTTCGAGTTCGGTATCGCTGCCGACTTGTCGGGCGCGGCAGCGTTGGCAGCGCTCCAGTCGCGGCGCGTTGCGTTGTCGGGTGGCGAGAAGGTCTGTGCGCTGGTCTGCGGCGCCGGCACGGATGGCTGCCTGCCGGTATAAGACCCGGCTTGCATTCTGAGAAACAAAGAGGGAACATACGTGTATGTCTCTCTCGGATTCCGTTCTCAATCCGCCACCGGCGCGGCCCGATATCACGCGCATCGTCTGCCGTGGCGCGGCGCGGCATCTGCGCGAGCGCGGCTACGCCATCGTCAAGGAGATGACCTTCGCCAATGGCCGGCGCGGCGACATCGTCGCGCTCTCGCCTTCGGGCGAGCTTTGGGTCGTCGAGGTCAAGTCCGGCATCGCCGACTATCGTGTCGACGGCAAGTGGCCGGATTACCGCGACTATTGCGACGGCTTCCTCTTCGCCGTCGCGCCGGAATTCCCGCGCGAGATCCTGCCCGACGATGTCGGGCTGATCGTCGCCGACGCCTATGGCGGCGAATTGCTGCGCGAGCCGCCGCGCCATCCCTTGAGCGCGGCGCGCCGCAAGATGCTGACCATCGCGCTGGCGCGGCTGGCCTCCAGCCGTCTGGCCGCGGTCGAGGACCCCGAGGGCTCGGCCTGAAGGCCGGCTCGGATCAGCGTGGCGCGCGCTTCGCCAGGATGCGCTGCAACGTGCGCCGGTGCATGCCGAGGCGGCGCGCCGTCTCCGAGACATTGCGGCTGCAGAGTTCGTAGACGCGCTGGATATGCTCCCAGCGCACCCGGTCGGCCGACATCGGGTTTTCCGGCGGCTGCGGGCGGGCATCGCGCTGCGCGGCGAGCGCGGAATGGATCTCGTCGGCATCGGCGGGCTTCGCGAGGAAATCGAAGGCGCCGAGCTTCACGGCGCTGACGGCGGTCGCGATATTGCCGTAGCCGGTCAGCACGACGCCGCGCGCGTCGGGGCGGCGCTCCTTGAGACGCGCGATCACGTCAAGGCCGTTGCCGTCACCGAGGCGCAGGTCGATCACCGCGAAGGCCGGAGCGGCCTCTTCCACGGCAGCGATGCCGGCGGCGACGCTGTCGGCGATGCGGACTGCGTAGCCGCGGCCCTCCATGGCGCGGGCGAGACGGGTCAGGAACGGCTTGTCGTCGTCCACCAGCAGAAGGGACATGTCGGCCGCCGGGTCGGGCCTGTCGATTTCGCTCGCTGCATCCTGCATCGTCTTCTCCTTGCCGCTTCTCGGCGCGCTGCGGCTGCGCGCATTAGGGTTTCGGTTGGTCGTCAAGCTTCCTGTGAAGCCCGCTCAGCCAGGTTCATTTAAGGCCGATGCGTTCGCCTGGGTACCCCCATCAACCGGCAGATCGGCTTCGAAATCGTCACGGGACCAGGTGATCCGGATCGAAGCGCCGCTCGCGGGCGCTGGCCGGTTGGAGAATTCCAGGGTCGCGCCACCTCGCTCCAGCAGCGTCTTGGCGATGAAGAGCCCGAGTCCGAGGCCGCCGCCGGCGCGACCTTCCCCCGAGCCGCGCGAGAGATAGGGGTCGCCCGCCCGCATCAGCACGTCGGGCGGGAAGCCCGGCCCGTCATCGGCGATCACCAGCACCACCTGGCTCTGGTTCCATTCCGCCGTGATCGCCACGGTCGAGCGCGCGAAATCGACGGCATTGTCGACGATATTGCCGAGGCCGTAGATCATGCCGGGATTGCGGCGGCAGACCGGTTCCGGCTTGTTGCCGGTCATGGTGATCTCGAAGGGCACGCCGAAGGGGCGCTGCGGTCCGGCGGTCTCCTCGATCAGCAGGCGCAGGGTGAGCTGGCCGAGCGGGCCGGCATCCTCGTCCTGCAGGCTGGAGAGCTTGCCGAGAATGCCGCGACAGCGCTCGACCTGCTCGCGCAGCAGCGCGATGTCCTCGGCCATCTCGCCATCGGGCGGGGCGAGGCGGGTCAGTTCGCGGGCGACCAGCGCGATCGTGCCGAGCGGGGTGCCGAGCTCATGCGCGGCGGCGGCGGCGAGCCCGTCGAGCTGCGACAGGTGCTGTTCGCGCGCCAGCACGAGTTCGGTCGCCGCGAGCGCGTCGGAGAGGTCGCGCGCCTCCTTGGCGACGCGCCAGGCGTAGATGCCGGTGAAGGCGAGGCCGAGCACGAGCGCCACCCAGTTGCCGAGCTGGTAGAAGGCCGGCAGCACCGGCCGGTCGGCGCCAGCCCAGGGCAAGGGCAGATGATAGCGGCTGAGCAGGGTCGCGAGCCCCATCGCCAGCAGGCCGAGAACCAGCGTGCGCTGCGGCGGCAGCGCCGTCGCCGAGATCATCACCGGCGCCAGGAAGAGGATCGCGAACGGGTTCTGCAGGCCGCCGGTCATGAAGAGCAGGGCCGCGAGCTGGGCGATGTCGAAGCCGAGCAGGGCGGTCGCGGCCCTGTCCTGCAGGCGGTGGCTCAGCGGAAAGCGGATGCGGAGCGCGATATTGAGCCAGGCGGACACCGCGATGACGCTGAAGCACCAGCCGAAGGGCAGGGGGAAGCCGAGGCCGAAATGCACGCCGGCGACGGCGAGGCTCTGGCCTGCGATGGCAAGCCAGCGCAGCCGGACCAGCGTATCGAGGCGCAGGTGACGGCTGGAGCGCGCCAGAACCGGGGCGGATAGGTCCGGGAAGCTCAAGATTCGAGGATCTCCTGCGCGGCGCCTGCCAACAGTTTTGCCTGCTTCATCCACATCGCAGGAAAATCTTAGCCTTTAGCCGGGTTGAATGAGAACAAAATCAACGTAAGGTGCGATGCTGCGTCGCATCATCGCATGCTGCGTCGCCAGAAGGACATTGGATCGTATGTACGGGGCCGCCATGTCGTTTGCCTACCATGCCTACGAAGCGGTTCACATGATGGTGAGCCCGGTGCGCGGGGTTTCGGATGCGATGCATCTGGCCTTCAAGAATCCGGCGAATCCGCTGACCTACACGCCGTTCGGCCGCAGCGTCGCGGCTTCCTGCGAATTGTTCGAGCGCATGACGCGCCGTTACGGCAAGCCCGCCTTCGGCCTCGACGAGACCACGATCAACGGCGTCAAGGTCGCGGTCGAGGAGCGCGTCGTCTGGGAGCGCCCCTTCTGCAAGCTGGTCTATTTCGACCGCAAGATTCCATCCAGCCGCCGCAAGCCGCAGCCGAAGGTGCTGCTGGTCGCGCCGATGTCGGGCCATTACGCCACGCTGCTGCGCGGCACGGTCGAGGCCTTCCTGCCTGGCCATGAGGTCTACATCACCGACTGGGTCGATGCCCGCCTGGTGCCGCTCTCCGAGGGCCGCTTCGACCTTAACGATTACATCGATTACGTCATCGGCATGCTGCAGATGCTGGGCCCGGACACCCATGTCATGGCGATCTGCCAGCCATCTGTGCCGGTCATCGCCGCGATCGCCCGCATGGAGGCCGAATCTGACCCCTGCGCGCCGCGCTCGATGACGCTGATGGGTGGCCCGATCGATACCCGCCGCTCGCCGACCGCCGTCAACCAGCTCGCGATGGAGCGCGGCACGGACTGGTTCCGCCGCAATTGCATCACCGTCGTGCCGTTCCCGAGCCTGGGCGCGTTCCGGCAGGTCTATCCGGGCTTCATGCAGCTCTCGGGCTTCATGGCGATGAATATCGACCGCCATGTCACCGCCCATTACGACATGTTCAAGCATCTCGTCAGCGGCGACGGCGATTCCGCCGAGAAGCATCGCGATTTCTACGACGAGTATCTGGCGGTGATGGACCTGACCGCCGAGTTCTATCTCCAGACCGTCGACACCGTCTTCGTCCAGCATGCCCTCCCCAAGGGCGAGATGATGCATCGCGACAAGCCGGTCGATCTCACCGCCATCCGCCGCGTCGCGCTGATGACGGTCGAGGGCGAGATGGACGACATCTCCGGCGTGGGCCAGACGCAAGCCGCGCATGATCTCTGCGTCAACATCCCCGACGACAAGCGCGCCCATTATCTCCAGCCGAAGGTCGGACATTACGGCGTCTTCAACGGCTCGCGCTTCCGTGCCGAAATCCAGCCGCGCATCTCCGACTTCATGGTCAGCCTCGACATGGAAGCGGCCAAGGAGCGTCGCGGCGACAGCGCCAAGGAGCAGCGCAAGGCGCTCAAGGTCGTCCGCTAAGACCTCCCTTTCCCATCGCCCGCGAATCCCGCACAATCGCAGGCGATGCGCATCTCCCTGTTCAGGCGCCAGCCGGATCCCGACCGGATCGAGGTCGTGCATGCCGGCGCGCGCTATGCCGTTCTGATCAAGCGCCGCGCCGCTGCACGGCGGATGACGCTGCGCGTCTCGCAGGCAACCGGCGAGATCACCCTGACCTTGCCCGAGCGTGCCGATTTCGCGGCAGGCCGCACCTTCGCGGAGAACCATGGCGGCTGGATCGCCGCGCGCATGGCCAAGCGCCCGCGCCCGGTGCTGTTCGAGCCCGGCCAGAGCATTCCGCTGCGCGGCGTGCCGCATCGCATCGTGCACTGGTCGAAGGCGCGCGGGCTGACGCAGGCGACGCGCGATGCCGACGGCGCGCCGGTGATCGCAGTGGCCGGCGATGCCGCCCATGTTTCGCGCCGGGTCAAGGATTTCCTGCGGAAGCTCGCGCTCGAGGATATCGAGAAGGCCGTACGCCGCCACACGGCGACGCTCGGCATCTCCGCCCGCAAGATCACCATCCGCGACACGACCAGCCGCTGGGGCTCCTGCTCCTCTCAAAGGGACCTCAGCTTCTCCTGGCGCCTGATCCTGGCGCCGTCCCCGGTGCTCGATTATCTCGCGGCCCATGAGGTGGCGCATCTCAGGGAGATGAACCACTCGCATCGCTTCTGGGCGCTGACCCACAAGCTCTGCCCTCATACCGAGGAGGCGGAGGCTTGGCTGAAGCGCCATGGCGCCAGCCTGCACGGCTATGGTTAAGCCGAAGGCTCTGCCGCAATTCCGCCGTTAACCACTTTCTGAAGACTGCCCCCGCACACTGAAGGCCGATTCGCTTTCAGCGTGAGTATGCCTATGGGTCAGGTCATTGCGTTCCGCCTTCCGCAGCAGCCGGCTGCTGCCGCCGAGCCGGTGCTCGGGCTGATGTCGGCCGTCGATTTCGCCCTGCGCGATCTCGCCGAGATTCTCCCTCATATCGCGCTCGATTCGGCGCGCCAGCAGGCCGAGGCCTGCCGCGCCATGCTGGCGCAAGCCTTCGACGCCGAGGTCGAGGCCGAACTCGGGAACTAGAGCATTTTCGAGCGAAGTGGGCACCGGTTCGCGTGAAGAAAATGCGATAAACAAGAATTCAGGGCCTTTCGCGATTTCGGAGAAATTGGAAAAGGCCCTGATCCCGCGCCCGCGCATGCCGCCCCCGGCGATGACGCGGGTTGCCGAAGCGGCTGAAGTGTCGAACCTTTCCGGGAAAGAGCCGGTGATCCGCCGGCGAAACAGCCCGGGAGGCTTCATCCGTGTTTCTGACCAACAGCGATATGGTCGATCTCGTCGATCTCCGGCATCGGCTGCATCGCAGGCCTGAAATCTCGGGCGAGGAGCGCGAGACCGCCGCGACCATCGTCGATTTCCTGAAGCCGACCGGCCCGAACCGCATCGTCACCGAACTCGGCGGCCACGGCGTCGCGGCGATCTACGAGGGCACCGAGCCAGGCCCTACCGTGCTGATCCGCGCCGAGCTCGACGCGCTGCCGATCGAGGAAATCTCCGACAGTGAGCACCGCTCCGAAATCCCCGGCAAGGGCCATCTTTGCGGGCATGATGGTCATATGACCATCCTTGCAGGCCTCGCGCGTGGCCTGCAGCGCAACCCGCCGAAGAAGGGCCGCGCGATCCTGCTGTTCCAGCCGGCCGAGGAAACCGGCGCGGGCGCCGCTGCCGTCATGGCCGATCCGAAATTCGAGGAGATCGTGCCGGATTACGCCTTCTCCCTGCACAACCGCCCCAGCGTCCCGGTCGGTCACGCCCGTATCTCGGAAGGCGCAGCCAACTGCGCCTCGCGCGGCATCAAGATCATCCTGACCGGCGAGACATCGCATGCCTCGACGCCCGAGCACGGCCGCTCGCCGGCGCCGGCCATCGCGACGCTGATCCCCGCTCTGACCGCGCTCGGGCCGGGCGGGCCACTCGACGCCAATTTTCGGCTGGTCACCGTGACCCATGTCGAGATCGGCGAGCAGGCTTTCGGCATCGCGCCGGGCCATGGCGAACTCTGGGCGACGCTGCGCACCGTCAACGACGCTCAGATGGGCGCGCTCTGCGAAGCCGCCGAGAAGCTCGCGCGCGAGGCGGCCGAGGCCGGTCGTTTGACTGTCGAGATCAGCTATCACGACATCTTCCACCATTGCGAGAACGAGCCGGAAGCCGTCGCGATGCTGCGCCGGGCGATGGACGAGGAGAAGGTGCCGCATGGCCCGACGCCGCCCTCGCGCGGCTCGGAGGATTTCGGCCTGTTCGGGCGCCGCTCCAAATCGGCGATGTTCCTGCTCGGCTCGGGTGAGACCGCGCATCTGCACAATCCGGATTTCGATTTTCCGGATGATGCGATCGGCCCCGGCGCGCGCGTTTTCATGCGGGCCTTGCGCAATCTGCTCGGCGAAGTCCGGCCGCAGGGTTGAGGAAGCACGACATGGCTTTGGATTGGACCCGCGCCGCGACCCGCGCGCAGGAGATCGTCGCGAACTGGCAGGGTGCGGCGGGGCCGGGCGGCGCCGTCGTGCTGTTCGACCGCGACGGCGTGCGCGAAGCCTTTGCCGGCGGCCTCGCCAGCATCGAATACGGCGTGCCCTTCACGCCGCAGACGCCGAACCGCTTCGCCTCGATCAGCAAGCATATCCTGGCGGTGGCATTGTTGCGCGCCGGCATCCCGCTGGATGCGCCGCTCGGCCGCTGGCTCGGCGAATTGCCGGCGCCGCTCGCCGCGGTCGAACTCGGCCGGGCGCTGGACATGACCGGCGCCCTGCCGGACATGATGGAGTCCCTCTGGCAGCAGGGCGTGCCCTTCACCGCGACACTGAGCGCGGAGGAGGTCTTCGCGTTTGCCTGCCGCCTGCCTTCGCTGAGTGCCGAGCCCGGCACCGAGATGGCCTATTCCAACACCGGTTGGCGGCTCGGGCAGCGCATCCTCGAGCAGGTCACCGGTAAGCCTTATAAGGAGACTGTCGCGGAACTCTCGGGCGAGCTGAGTGCCTCCTTCCGCCTGCCCTATGACGGCTCGGAGATCGTGCCCGGCCTCGCCACGGGCTACTGGAACGATGGGACGTCCTGGCGGCGTGGCCATAACGGCCCGCATTTTTCGGCCTCGGGCGGCATCGTCGGTTCCGCCGCCGACCTCGCCGGCTGGGCCTCGGGTCTGCTGGCCGGCCGAGGCCCGCTCGCCGGCATGCTGGAGCGCCTGACCGCGCCGCGCCATTTCGCTGACGGCAGCGAGAGCGTCTACCGCCTGGGCCTGGTCTGCAGCCGGCTAGGCGAGGCCAAGATCGTCGGCCATGGCGGCTCGCTCGCCGGCTACCGCAACCATTTCTGGATGTCGCCGGCCCATGGCGTCGGCGTCGTCGTGCTGACCAATCGCGAGGAAGAGGCGCTCTGGCCGGCTCTGAGCGTGCTGGCGAGCTTGCTCGGGCAGGAACTCCCCACGATCGCGAATGCGCCAACAGGCTTGTTCGTCAGCGACGAAGGGCCGTTCTGGGCCGAGCTCGCCACGGATTCGATCAGCTATATGGGTGGTTTCGAGCGTCTGATCACCGATGGCGACGGCAGTTTGCGCAGCCTGCCGGCCTATCTCGACATCCGCCTGAAACAGGAAGGGAAGGATCGCCTCACCGGCCTGATCGGCGGCGTGCAGCGCTCGCTCGCTCGCGTGCCGGCCGATACGCCGCTCGATGCGCGATTGGTCGGGCGCTGGCGTGATCTGCATTTCGGCACGGAGATCGAAATCCGGGCTGACGGTACGGCCCTGATGCCCTGGCCTTCCGGCGGGACGGTGTCGCGCCTGACGCCGCTGCCGAATGGTCGTGCGCTCGCCAGCCACCAGCACGGCCCCTGGCTTGCGCGACCCTGCCTCTGGCTCGATGCGGAAGGCAGCTTGCGGGTTGCCGGCCATCGGGCAAGAATTTTGCAGATGCAACGAGCATGAAACGCGCCGGCTGAAGCGGCTCCGCAGAGGGGCGAGCCGCAGGGCCGGTGACGAAGGAGGAGAACGCCTGATGCAACTATCCCGTTTCACCGCCGCGCTGCTGCTGTCGGCGGCCGCGTTCCTGCCGCTTCCGGCATCGGCGCAGTCGCAGCCGGCCTCGAACCGCATCCTGCGGGTCGCGCCGCATGCCGACCTCAAGACGCTCGATCCGGTCGCTGCCTCCATCGTCATCACCCGTATGCACGGGCTGATGATCTACGAGACGCTCTTCGCCTGGGATTCGAACCTCCAGCCGAAGCCGCAGATGGTCGAGAGCTTCGAGACCTCGCCGGACAAGCTGACCTGGACCTTCAAGCTCCGTCCCGGCCTGAAATTCCATGACGGCCAGCCGGTGACGACCAAGGACGTCATCGCCTCGCTCGGCCGCTGGATGAAGCGCGACACCATCGGCGGCAAGCTCGCGGAATACACCGATGGCATGGAGGCGGTGGACGACGCCACCTTCCGCCTCAAGCTGAAGCGGCCGATGGCGCTGGTGCCCTTCGCGCTGGGTTCCGCCGTCGGCCAGATCCCCGTCATCATGCGCGAGTCCGACGCCAAGTCCGACCCGATGAAGCCGATCACCGAGACGATCGGCTCCGGCCCGTTCAAGTTCAACCGTGAGGATTGGCGCAGCGGCTCGAAGGTCGTCTACGACCGCAATCCCGATTACGTCCCGCGCTCCGAGCCGGCTGATGGGCTCGCCGGCGGGCGCGTCGTCAAGGTCGACCGCGTCGAATGGCAGATCATGCCGGATGCGGCGACCGCCGCTGCCGCGCTCCAGACCGGCGAGATCGACATCTGGGAGCAGCCGAGCCAGGACCTGATCCCGGTCATCTCGACCAACAAGCAGGTCAAGGTCGACCGCTATTCCAACCTCGCCAATCAGGTGATGCTGCGGCCGAACCATCTCCATCCGCCCTTCGACAATCCGAAGGCGAGGCTCGCCTTGGCCTATGCCACCGAGCAGGCCGATTTCCTCGCGGCCGGCTTCGGCGACGAGGAATGGTGGAAGCGCTGCAACGCCTATTTCGTCTGCGGCGGCCCGAACGGCACGGAGATCGGCAGCGAGGGCTATGCCAAGCCCAATCTCGACAAGGCCCGCGAGCTGCTGAAGGAGAGCGGTTACAAGGGCGAGAAGCTCGTGCTCTCGACCAGCAACGACATCGCCCCGATCGGCCGCATGGCCGAGGTCGCGGCCTCCGCGCTCAAGGCCGTCGGCTTCAATGTCGATGTCCAGTTCGCCGACTGGGGCGCCGTCACCACCCGCCAGCAGAACAAGAGCACGCCGGACCAGGGCGGCTGGAACCTCTTCGTCACCTACGCCTCGGGCGCGACCATGCAGTCGCCCCTGACCAATATCGGCACCAACATGGCCTGCGAGCGGGCCTGGGCCGGCTGGCCCTGCGATGCCGAGGCGGAGAAGCTGCGCGGCGCCTTCGTCGATGCGCCCGACGACGCCAGCCGCAAGCTGGCGCTGGAGGCGTTGCACAAGCGCCTGACCGAGATGCAGCCCTATCGGGTGCTCGGCCAGTTCGATCAGCCCTATGCCCGGCGCACCAATGTCGCCGGTGTCCTGGCCGCGCCGGTCATGCTGTTCTGGAACGTCGAGAAGAAGTGACGCGAGGGGAAATTCTCCCCGCTTCCCCTTTGAACGGTCATCCCGGACAAGCGGCGTCAGCCGCGCCGATCCGGGATCCATGCCTGAGCTTCTATCGGATGCGCTCCGGCATGGATCCCGGGTCTCCGCTTCGCTCCGCCCGGGATGACGGCGCGGGTGAAACGTTAAAGCGTCGCCCGCCAGACGAAATCGCGGCTCTCGCCCGGCGCCAACCGGAGGATGCCGGGCTTTTCCGCGATTTCGCCCTGCCAGCCGGCGGGGCTCGCCATGCTGTACCAGGGCTCGATGCACAGGAACGGCGCGCCTGATGGCTTCGACCAGATGCCGAGGTCCTTGTAACCTTCCCAACTCACCGTCACGGCGCGGCTCTCCCGTCCTGACGCGTCGATCGCCGCGAAGCGCACCGAGCGGTTGGCGGTATCGGGGATCACGATCGCATCGTTGACGAAGAGGCGCTCGTCGAGATCGAGCTCCTTGCCGGAGAAAGGCAGGGGGATCGGCGCGGTCAGCAGGCCGGCTTCGACGCCGAGGCCGTGACCCGGCTCCGCCTGCGGGAAGGTCAGCCGATGCGCCTGTTTCGCGATGCCTTCGGTTAGCGGCCAGAGAAAGGCCGGATGCGCGCCGACACCGCAGATCAAGGGCACCTCGGCCGGATTGCTGACGCGCGAGGTCACGGTCAGCGTATCGCCCGCGACCGCGTAGATCATCTGCAGCACGAACCGGAACGGATAGATCGCCAGCGTTTCCGGGCTCTCGCGCAATTCCAGCACCGCCCGGTCGGCGCTGCGCTCGACCCAGGAGAACAGGCTGTCGCGCGCTAAGCCATGCTGGGTCAGGCGGTAGGAATGCCCCTGATGGATCAACGTGTCGTCGGTGAGGCGCCCGACCATCGGGAACAGCACCGGTGCATGGCGCGGCCATTCCGGCCCACCGTTCCAGAGCGCCGGCCCGTTTGCGTCGGAGAGCGCGATCAATTCGCCGCCTTGTGCCCGCACCGTGGCGCGTAGCCTGTCGGAGGCGATCTCATGGGTCTCGGTCATCATCGTCTCCGTCGGCGGCACCTCTCGGGATAGCCGATCGGCATCGCTAAAATCCACCGCTGCGGGAGCCGGTCGGTTATGACATGCGTTTCACGCAAGAATGATTGCCTCGATCGCAGCGGTCATGCGACGGAGGTACTTCCCCATAAGGTAATCGAAATCAGCAAGGCTTTGCAGAAAATGGCCTTTCTAGAGATTTCCCGTTCCTTGACGGGTCGATCCGCGATGCCGATTCTGCTGCCTCTATCGCGTCGGCTGTCGCCGCCGCTGCCCACGCCGTCAGGACCATCGATGACCGTTACTGCCAATAGCCGCGCCGCCGATCACGCCATCGACCCGCTCTTCCTCGAGCGCTGGTCGCCGCGCGCCTTCACCGACGAGATCATCTCCGAGGCCGGGCTGAAGGTGCTGTTCGAGGCGGCGCGCTGGGCGCCGTCTTCCTACAACTCGCAGCCCTGGCGTTTCATCTATGCGCGGCGTGGCACGGCCCATTGGCCGGCACTGCTCGGCCTGCTCAACCCGTTCAACCAGTCCTGGGCGAAGCATGCCGCTGCGCTGATCTTCGTCGTCTCCAAGGAGACCATGGCGGTTCCCGGCAAGACCGAGGAGGTGCCGTCCTATACTCATTCCTTCGACGCTGGCGCGGCCTGGGCCAATCTCGCTCTGCAGGCGGTGCGTATCGGCTGGCAGGCGCATGGCATGGCCGGTTTCGATCAGGCGCGGGCGCCGCAGGCCCTGAACCTGCCGGCGGGCTACCGCGTCGAGGCCGCCGTTGCCATCGGCAAGCCCGGCGACAAGGCGCAATTGCCGGAGGCCTTGCAGGCACGCGAGACGCCGAGCCAGCGTAACCCGATCAGCGCCACCGTCTTCGAGGGCGTCTTCTCCGGTTGAGCGACGGCCTCTTGCAGCGGGGCGCGTTTCGCGCGATCCCGCTGTATCCGCCGAAGGAGCCACGCCTTGCTGATCACCCGCCGCCAGTTCGCCGCCGGCTCGCTCGCCGCGCCCGCCATCCTGAAGGGCGGACAGGCCTTCGCCGCCGGCCGGCCCATGACCGTCGCCTCGCTCCTGGGCGAGGACAAGCCGGAGACGAAGATCTGGCGGCGCATCGCCGATATCCTGGAGCGCACGGCGCCCGGCCGTTTCGATCTGCGGGTCGTGCCCAATGCCGCGCTCGGCGGCGAGAAGGAGGTCGCCGAGGGCCTGCGCCTCGGTTCGATCCAGGCGGCGCTCTCGACCGTGTCCTCGCTCTCGACCTGGGTGCCCGCAGGGCAGATCCTCGATCTGCCCTTCCTCTTCCGCGATCGCGGCCATCTCGGGCGCGTGCTCGCGGGACCGCTCGGAGACGCTCTGAAGGAGCTTTATCAGGCGCAGGGCTTCGTCGTGCCGGGCTTCATCAACTACGGCGCCCGCCATCTCCTCGCGAAGGAGGCGCTGACCACCCCAGCCTCGGTCAAGGGCAAGCGCATCCGCGTCATCCAGAGCCCGCTCCATACCGCGCTCTGGTCGGGCTTCGGCGCCCATCCGACGCCGATCCCGATCCCCGAGACCTATAACGCGCTCAAGACCGGCGTGGTCGACTGCATGGACCTGACCAAGTCGGCCTATGTCGGTTTCCGCCTGTACGAGGTCGTGCCGGTGCTGATCGAGACCGGCCATATCTGGGCAAGCGGCGTCGTGATGTTCGCCGCGCCCTTCTGGAAGGCGTTGACGCAGCAGGACCGCGAGGCGCTGACCGCTGCGGTCAGCGAGGGCATCGCCTATTTCGACGAGTTGATGCGGGCCGATGAGGACGCCTCGATGGTGCGCGCCAGAGCCGAAGGCGGCAAGGTCGTGCCGGCCGAGGATCGCCAGGGCTGGCAGGACGGCGCGCGCAAGGTCTGGGAGAGTTTTGCGCCGCAGCTCGGCGGCATGTCGGGCATCGAGGCTATCGCGCAGAGCCGCTGAGACCAGCATCGACGGGACGAGACCCATGCCGCTTTCGATCGACCATATCGTCATCGCTGTTGCCGATCTCGACGCGGCTGTCCGCGACTACACGGCGCTCGGCTTCACCGTTCTGCCCGGCGGCGAGCACCCGCGCGGCTCGCGCAACGCGCTCGTCGTGTTCGAGGACGGCGCCTATCTCGAAATCATCGCCTTCCCGCGCCCGGTGCCGGATTTCCGCTGGTGGCAGGTGCTGGATCGCGCCGGCCCCGGCCTTGTCGACTTTGCCGTGCTGCCGGATGATCTCGACGCCGATCTCGCCCGTGCGCGCGCCGCCGGCATCGTCATGGAGGGGCCGATCGATGGCGGTCGCCTCCAGCCCGACGGCACGCGCATCGCCTGGCGCTCGGCGCGTCCGCCGGAGCCGGACATCCCCTTTCTCGTCGCGGACGTCACACCGCGCGAGCTGCGTGTCCCGACCGGTGCTGCACGTCGGCACGCGAACGGCGTTACCGGGGTTGCGTGTGTTTCCGTCGTGGTTGAGGATTTTTCGGTTTCCGTTGCCCGCTACCGAACTCTTTTCGGAAAGGAGCCGTTTGCCACCGGCAGCAGGTCGAGCCGCCGTGCTGAATCGGCCTTGTTCTCTACGGGGTCACAGACGCTCGGGCTGTCCGAGGCGTCTGGTTCCGACAACGCAGAGCTCGCGGAACATCTAGCCAATCGTGGGCAGGGCGTCAGCAGCGTCGCTTTCCAGGGTCGGAACTTCGTCACGCTCGATCACAGGCTGTCCCATGGCGCCCGCCTGTCGATTGCTCGCGACATCTAAGCTTCTCGGTCATGATGCGGTCACGCCTGCAGGCGAGAGTGGCCCGTTACCTTAAAATAGTTCTATTTCTGTAGTAAAAACAATAGCTTGCATCGAATCGTCGGCGCGCCTATCTCTCCCTTGCGATCAGTGAATCAGCCGACGGAGAAACCGAATGGGTGGCGTCACCGAGGTCGATGTCGCAGCCGCGATCGGCCGCATCGACGAGATTATCATCCGCGAGATCGTTCGCACCGGGGCGAGCCGGCCGGAATTGCGCCGGGCGCTCGCGCTGGCCAAAGGGCCGGGCGATCTCGACGCCGATGCGGCCCTGCCGCCGCATATGCAGCGGCTCGTGGAGCTGCTTGCAGTCACCTTGCCTGAGCAGGGGCCCAAACCCATCCAAGGGCCACAGCGCCGCCGCCATGCCGCCATCAAGGGCATCGAACGTGCAGCCTGATCGGGGGAGCGCCGAATCGCTGGAGACCGCCCGTGCCGAGATCCGGGAGGCGGTCATGACAGCTTTTTGCGCCGCGCTCCACGATACTCGCCTGCCGCCGCTCGCTTTGATCGAGCTGGCGGCGGCAGCGGTCGGTTCTGTCTACAGAGAGGTGGCGGATGCTCATTGCGGTGACCAGCCATGCCCTTGCGGCTGGCATCCGCGCCTCCAGGCGGATCTGGAGGCGCTTCAGGCGGCGCTGGCGCTGAACGCGACGCCCGCGACGCAGGCCGATCTCGCCCGCATGGCCGTGCTCGGCCGGGCCTGATCTCGCATTCGCGCTTGAGACCGTGCTAAGCCGCCGCGAACGGCGGAGCAGCATGCGCAACATCCTCATCATCGGCATCGGGGCCGGCAATCCCGAGCACATGACGATCGAGGCGATCGAGGCGCTGAACCGCGCCGATATCCTGTTCATTCCCGACAAGGGCGAGGAGAAGGCCGCGCTTCGGGCCCTGCGCGAGGCGATCTGCGCGCGCTTCATCCGCAAGCCCGGTTACCGCACCGTTCCCGTAGAAATTCCGCGTCGCGCCGAGGCGGGCGATGATTATCACGGCGTCGTCGATGACTGGCACGAGCGCATCGCGGCCCGCTACCGCGCCCTGTTCGAAGCGGAATTGCAGGACGGGCAGACCGGCGCATTGCTGGTCTGGGGCGATCCGGCGCTCTACGATTCCACCTTGCGCATCATGGATCGCGTCGCTGCCTCTGGCCTCGGCCTCGACTGGCAGGTCTATCCCGGCATCAGCAGCGTCCAGGTGCTCGCCGCGCGCCATCGCATCCCGCTCAACACGATCGGCGCGCCGATCCTGATCACCACCGGGCGTAAGCTGGCGGCTGGCTTTCCGGCCGATCAGGACAGCGTCGTCGTGATGCTCGATGGTGAGCAGACCTTCGGCAAGATCGATCCCGCCGGGCTGGACATCTACTGGGGTGCCTATCTCGGCACGCCCGACGAAATCCTGCGCGCCGGCCCTCTGGCCGAACTCTCCGCCGAGATCGCCGAGGCGAGGGCGCAGGCCCGCGCGCGGCATGGCTGGATCATGGACACATATCTGCTGCGCCGCCGCCCGGCTTGACGCAGCCGCCGGCATCCGCCATCGCTCGCGCCGATCTTTCTGGAAGCGCCGGAGCCACCTGATGTCCCTCGCCGATCTCAACCAGACCATCGACGCCGCCTGGGAAAACCGGGCCGAGATCGGCGTCCAGACCAAGGGCGCCGTCCGCGAGGCCGTCGAGCAGGCGATCGAGATGCTCGATGCGGGCCAGGCCCGCGTCGCCGAGAAGCAGGGTGCCGACTGGATCGTCCACCAATGGCTGAAGAAGGCGGTGCTGCTCTCCTTCCGCCTCACCGATAACGTCATCATGGCGAATGGTCCGGGTGAGGCCGTGTTCTGGGACAAGGTCCCCTCGAAGTTCGAGGGCTGGGGCGAAAATCGCTTCCGCGCCGCCGGCTTCCGCGTCGTGCCGCCGGCCGCCGCGCGCAAGGGCTCCTTCATCGCGTCGGGCGTCGTGCTGATGCCGTCCTTCATCAATATCGGCGCCTATGTCGATTCCGGCACCATGGTCGACACCTGGGCGACGGTCGGTTCCTGCGCCCAGATCGGCAAGAACGTGCATCTCTCGGGCGGCGTCGGCATCGGCGGCGTGCTCGAGCCGCTGCAGGCCAACCCGACCATCATCGAGGACAACTGCTTCATCGGCGCCCGCTCCGAGGTCGTCGAGGGCGTGATCGTCGGCGAGGGCTCGGTGCTCTCGATGGGCGTCTTCATCTCGGCCTCGACCAAGATCGTCGACCGCGCCACCGGCCAGGTCCATGTCGGCAAGGTGCCGCCCTATTCGGTCGTGGTGCCGGGCTCGCTGCCGGGCAAGCCTTTCCCGGACGGCACGCCGGGCCCGTCGCTCTCCTGCGCCGTCATCGTCAAGACGGTCGACGCGCAGACGCGTTCCAAGACCGGCATCAACGAGCTGCTCAGGGACTGATCCCCTCACACAACGCCGTCATTCCGGGCGCAGCGAAGCGGAGACCCGGAATCCATCATAGAGCGAGACGCCCTTGGATGGATTCCGGATCGGCGCCGCTATTGCGGCTTGTCCGGAATGACGCTGTGGTGGTGCTGAGCCTCAACCCACCGGCGTCGGCGCACCCGTGCCCTGCGAGTAAGGTTCCGGCGGCGTCTGCGTCGCGGGCGCCGCGCTGTGCGCATCGGCCAGCGCATCGCGCAGTTTCTGCTCCTGCGAGCGATCGAGCGAGGTCTTGAGCACCGTGCCTCCGGTGCCCCGGATCGCCTCCAGCACCTTGTCGCCGGTCACCTTGTTGACCAGTACGAACAGCGCGGCATTGCCGGGCTGCAGGCTGGTGGACAGGTCTTTCATGAACTTGTCGTCGACGCCGTAATCGGTCAGCGCCCCGCCGAGCGCGCCCGACGCCGCGCCCAGAGCTGCGCCAAAGATCGGCATCAGGAAGATCGCGCCGATCAGCAGCCCCCAGAACGAACCGGACACGGCGCCCATCGCGGTCGTGTTCAGGAGCTGGTTGAGCTTCACCTTGCCGCCCTCGTGCATCACCGCGATGGCGGCATCGCCGATCTCGATCAGGTATTCCTTCTGCAGGCCGATCAGCTTCTGGCGCATCTCCTCGGCGCGGGCCTCGGTCGAATAGACGATGACGACGAGATCGGACATGGCGGAACTCCTGGCTAGCGGATGCTGGCATGCTGGCCCGGACGGATGACGGGATCAAGGCAACGCCCAGCCGGTCGGCCAGGTTCCGTTCTCCGCTATTCGCCGCCGATCGCCTTGGCCGCCTCGACGGCGCGACCGCGCAGCGGCAGTTCCTGCATCCGCGCCAGGGACAGCCAGGCGAAGGCGAAACCGAGGCTCGCGGCGCCGAAGACATAGCGGAACAACACGACCATGGTCTCGCGGTCGACGGTGCCGAGCTTCAGCGCTTCGGGCGAGAGCTGCGCGCCGACGCCGCCGACGCCACCGAGCACGATCGCGCCGAACACCGCGACGATCAGCGCCCCGCCGATCTGGCGGAAGAAATTGGCGACCGCCGTCACCGTGCCGAGCTGATGCGCCTGCACGGCATTCTGGATCGAAACGGTCGCGACGGGCAGGAGCGTGCCGAAGCCGATGCTGACCACGGCGAGGATGATGCTGAAGGGCAGGAGCGGGATCCGGCCGGAGAAGGCGGCGAGAACAGCCGTCCCCGTCATCGCGACGAACAGCCCGGCCAGCGGCACGCGCTTGTAATGGGTGAGATGCGACATCGCCCGGCCGGAGCTGGTCGCGCCCAGCACCGTGCCGCAGGTCAGCGGCAGCAGGCCGAGGCCGGAATGGGTGGCGCTCAGGCCCATCACCGTCTCGAAATAAAGCGGCAGGTAGATGGTCAGGCCGATGAAGGTGCCCATGCCGAAGCCGGCCGCGACCGTGCCGCGCCGGACGACGCGGTTGCCGAAGAGGTCGAGCGGAATCAAGGGCTCGGCCGCCCGGCGCAGGCGCCAGGCGAACAGCGCCCAGAGTACGAGCGAGGCCGTGACGAGGCCGGCGATCTCAGGCGAGCGCCAGGGATAGGCGGTGCCACCCCAGGACAGGGCGAGCAGCAGCGAAACCGTCGCCAGCGTCATCAGCATGGCGCCGAGCACGTCGAGCTTGTGCGGCCGCTCGTGGCGCGGCAGGCGCTTCAGGGCTGCGCTCGACATCCAGTAGGCGCCGAGCCCGAGCGGCAGGTTGATCCAGAAGATCACCGACCAGTGCAGCTTCTCCGCGAGGAAGCCGCCGAGGACCGGGCCGAGCAGCGAGGAGGACATGAAGACGCTGGCGAAATAGACTTGGTAGCGCCCGCGTTCCTTGGGCGGGACCATGTCGCCGACGATGGTCTGGGCCAGCGCGATCAGCCCGCCGCCGCCAAGCCCCTGCACGAAGCGCGCGAGGACGAGCAGCCAGAGCGAGGGCGCCAGCGCGCAGGCGATCGAGCCGATCACGAAGACGACGATGCCGGCGAGCAGCGTCACCCGGCGACCATGGATATCGGCGAGCTTGCCGTAGAGCGGCGTCACCGCAGTCGAGGCCAGCAGGTAGATCGTGACGATCCAGGAGAGATGCGTCACGTCGTTGAGCTCGCGCCCCATCGTCGGCAGCGCGGTCGCGACGATGGTCTGGTCGAGCGCGGCGAGGAACATCGCCAGCATGACGCCGATCAGGACCGAGCGGATATCCGCTGGGGACATGGCTGCGGCCGGGGTTGGGGCGTCGAGCCGCTTGTCCATGTGGATTGTGATCTTGCTTGCGTCTGAGGAATGGCTGGACGGTAATCGCAGCGTGGGTCATGCGCCAGATGCGCGTTGGCGGAGCGGCTCTGCGGCGCGGGCGGGGCAAGCTGCCGCAGCTCAACCCAGCTTGGACTCAGCCCAGCTTGGGCAGGGTATCGCGCAACGTCGCGGGAGCGCCGTCTGGCATGGCAGCCTCGACGATCTCGTGCGTCCGTTGCCAGATCGGTACGGCCGAGGCGAGCAGCACCATCCCGTCCTCTGTCAGCGTCAGCAGGCGACCACGACGATCGGCCGGGTCGACAGCGACAGCGACGAGTCCGCGCCGTTGCAGCGGCTTCAGCGCGGCGGTGAGCGTCGTTCGATCCATCGCCAGCAGCGCCGCCAGCGGGCCGAACGAGGCCGGCACCGGGCGATTGAGGGCCATCATCAGCGAGAACTGGCCGTTCGTCAGCCCGACCGGGCGCAAGGCTTCGTCGAAACGGCGCGCCAGCGCCCGCGCCGCGCGCTGCACATGCAGGCACAGGCAATGGTCGCGCACATGCAGCGTCGTCGCGAAGGGAACGATCCGTTTGCCGTTCATGTCGTCTGCATGTTGACTGCCGTTAGGCAAGTCAAGCCAGGCTTGCTCCGCAGATTCCACGCTGATCGGCGGAGCTGCGCCCTGGAGCGTTGCGAAAGTCCTCGGACGGCCACAGGAGGAAAGGTCCATCATGCCGCTGCTCGCCGCGAAGAATGCCATGCTGGTCGTCATCGACTTCCAGGCCAAGCTGATGCCGGCGATCCATGACGGCGAGACGGTGTTGCTCAATGCCGGGCGCCTCGCCGAGGCGGCGCGTCTGCTCGACGTGCCGGCGGTCCTGACCGAGCAATATCCGCGCGGCCTCGGCGCGACGGTGCCGGCGCTGGCGGATGTGGCGCCGGCCATAGCGAAGATGAGTTTCGATGCCTGTGCAGAGCCGGCCTTCCTTGAGGCCGTGGCGGGAGATCGCGAACTGGTGGTCTGCGGCTGCGAGGCGCATGTCTGCGTCGGGCAGACCGTGCTGACCTTGCTGGAGCATCGCCGCCGGGTCGTCGTGGTCGCCGATGCGATCGGCTCGCGCGCGCCGCAATCGCGTGCAATCGCGTTGAAGCGCATGGCGAGCCATGGCGCCGAGATCGTCACCACCGAGATGGTGCTGTTCGAATGGCTAGGGAGTGCCGAGCATCCGCAGTTCCGGACGGTCTCGAAGTTGATCCGTTAGATGTCGTTTGACTGGATGGCAGCGGCCTTGGCGATACCCTTGTCATTCCGGGGCTTCGCGTAGCGAAGAACCCGGAACCCACGACCGGGTGAGCTGCCAGCAAGGAGCTATCGAGGGCGCCCAGTCATGGGTCCGGGTTCGCGCCTGAGGCGCGCCCCGGAATGACAAGGGTGTCCAGACGTGGTCCAGCGGTCGTTCGGCTGCCTTGATCGCGGCTCTTAGAGCGGCTTCTTGATCGCCTTCGAGATGACGCCGACGATGCCCTCGCGGAAGAGCAGCACGCAGAGCACGAAGATGCCGCCCTGGACGACGGTGACCCAGGCGCCGAGCGTCGCGAGATAATTCTGCATCGCGACGATGACGATGGCGCCGACGATCGGCCCGAAGACGGTGCCGAGCCCGCCGACCAGCGTCATCAGCACGACCTCGCCGGACATCGTCCAGTAGACGTCGGTGAGCGAGGCCAGCTGGAAGACGATCGCCTTGGTCGCGCCGGCCAGCCCCGCGAGCGTCGCCGAGAGCACGAAGACCATGAGCTTGTACTGGTTGGCGCGGTAGCCGAGCGAGATGGCGCGGGGCTCGTTGTCGCGGATCGCCTTGCAGACCTGGCCGAAGGGCGAATGGATGACGCGGTAGATCAACAGCAGCCCGCCCATGAAAATGGCGGCGACGAGCCAATAGAGCGCGCGGTCGTCGGCAAGGCTGACGAGGCCGAAGAGCTTGCCGCGCGGCACGGCCTGGATGCCGTCCTCGCCGCCGGTGAAGCGCGGCGTCTGCAGCGAGAAGAAGAACACCATCTGGGCGAGCGCCAGCGTGATCATCGCGAAATAGATGCCCTGGCGGCGGATGGCGAGCGCGCCGAAGACGAGGCCGAGTACGGCACCGACCGCGGTGCCGAGCAGGATCGCGAGCTCCGGCGTCAGGCCCCAGTTCTTGGCGGTATAGGCCGAGACATAGCTCGCCATGCCGAAATAGGCGGCATGGCCGAAGGACAAGAGCCCGCCATAGCCGAGCAGCAGGTTGAAGGCGAGCGCGAACAGCGCGAAGCACAAAACCTTCATCACGAAGACGGGATAGGCGACGAAGGGCGCGATCGCGAGCATCACGGCGATCGCGATGAACAGGTTGCGGTGCAGGCGCGCGGTGCCGTCGTCGGTCTCGGCGAGCGAGAGGCCGGCGGCGGGGGCGTCGGTCGAGGCAAGGTCGGTCATGTCTTCAGTCCTTGCGTCTTACGTCAGGCCGTGCGGCCGAACAGGCCGGCGGGCTTCACCAGCAGCACCAGCACCATGATGACGAAGATCACGGTGGCGGCGCCTTCCGGATAGAACACCTTGGTCAGGCCTTCGATCAGGCCGAGCGAGAAGCCGGTGACGATGGCGCCCATGATCGAGCCCATGCCGCCGATCACGACGACGGCGAAGACGACGATGATCAGGTCGCCGCCCATGTTCGGGTTGACCGAGTAGATCGGCGCGGCGAGCACGCCGGCGAAGGCGGCGAGCGCGACGCCGAAGCCGTAGGTCAGCGTCACCAGGAGCGGCACGTTGATGCCGAAGGCCTGGGTCAGCGTCGGGTTCTCGGTCGCGGCCCGCAGATAGGCGCCGAGCTTGGTCTTCTCGATCAGGAACCAGGTGCCGAGGCAGACGATCAGCGAAGCGACGATCACCCAGGCGCGGTAGTTCGGCAGGAACATGAAGCCGAGATTCTGGCCGCCGGTCAGCTGCGGCGGGATCGCGTAGGGCAGGCCGGACGAGCCGTACTGGTTGCGGAACAGGCCCTGGATGATCAGCGCCAGGCCGAAGGTCAGCAGCAGCCCGTAGAGATGGTCGAGATGGGCGATGCGCTTCAGCAGCAATCGTTCGACCGCGACGCCGGTCGCGCCGACGATGATCGGCGCCAGCAGCAGGGCCGCCCAGTAGTTGAGGCCGAGATAGTTCAGGCACATCCAGGCGACGAAGGCGCCCATCATGTACTGCGCGCCATGCGTGAAGTTGATGATGTTGAGCAGCCCGAAGATCACCGCCAGCCCGAGGCTGAGGATGGCGTAGAACGAGCCGTTGATCAGGCCGAGCAGGACCTGACCAAACAGCGCTTGCGGCGGAACGCCTAGAAGCTCGAACATGCGGGACTCAGATCATCGTGTGGGGTGGGCTCTCGATCCTCTTCGTCACCCCGGCCAGGCGAAGCGCAGAGCCGGGATCCATCGTAGAGTTCCGGAGCCCTCCGATGGATCCCGGGTCGACCTGCGGTCGCCCGGGATGACGGCGGAGGACGTCTTGGCGGCGTTCAGCCGCGGCGTCACTTGACGAGCGAGCAGCCGGTTTCGGCCAGCGGCTGGAAGGCCTGCTCAGCCGGCAGCACCGAGACCTGCTTGTAGTAATCCCACGGGCCCTTCGACTCCGACGGCTTCTTGACCTCGTAGAGATACATGTCGTGCATCTTGCGGCCATTCGGACGGATCGAGCCCTTGCCGAACAGCGGATCCTCCGTCGGCATCTCCTTCATCTTGGCCATGACGGTGGCCGAGTCCTTGCTCTTGGTCGCCTCGACCGCCTTCAGATAGTGCAGCAGGCCGGAATAGACGCCCGCCTGGACCATGGTCGGCTTCTTGCCGCCATTGAGCTTGGCGAAGCGCTCCGACCAGGCGCGGGTGCCGTCGTCGCGATCCCAGTAGAACGACTCGGTCAGGACGAGGCCCTGTGCCGCCTGCAGGCCGAGCGAGTGCACGTCGGTCAGGAAGACGAGCAGGCCCGCGAGCTTCTGGCCGCCGGCGACGATGCCGAATTCGCCCGCCTGCTTGATCGCGTTGGTGGTGTCGCTGCCGGCGTTCGCAAGGCCGATGACCTTGGCCTTGGAGGCCTGCGCCTGGAGCAGGAAGGACGAGAAGTCGGTGCCCGGGAACGGGGTGCGGACCGCGCCGACCACCTTGCCGCCGTTCTTGATGACGGTGGCGCTGGCGTCGCGCTCCAGCGCGTGGCCGAAGGCATAGTCCGCGGTCATGAAGAACCAGCTGTCGCCGCCGGCCTTCACCATCGCGCCGCCGGTGCCCTGCGCCAACGCATAGGTGTCGTAGGTCCAGTGGATGGTGTTGGGGCTGCAGGCCTTGCCGGAGAGGTCCGACGAGCCGGCGCCCGAGTTGATGTGGATCTTGTTCTTCTCCTTGGTGATCTGGCTCACCGCCAGCGCGACCGAGGAGGTCGGCACGTCGAGGATCAGGTCGACGCCGTCCTGGTCGTACCACTGCCGGGTGATGGTCGAGCCGACGTCGGGCTTGTTCTGGTGATCGGCCGAGACGATCTCGACCTTGATGCCTTTCTCGGCCGCCTTGAAGTCCTCGACCGCCATGCGCGCCGCGATCACCGAGCCTTCGCCGGCGAGGTCGGCATAGAGGCCCGAGCGGTCGTTCAGCACGCCGGCCTTGACCGAGATCTGCTGGGCGAGCGCGGGGGCCGCCATCAGGGTCGCAAGCGCCGTGGTCGCGAGAATCGTCTTCAGCTTCATGATCGTTCTCCCTCTGTCGATACCGGGCGAGCCGGTGCTGTTCTGGTGGATCGCGCTGCTTCAGACGCCGAGATAGCGATGCAGCTTGTCGATATTGGCGTCGAGCTCGGCGTTCGGGATCATGTCGATCACCTTGCCTTGCTCGACCACGTAGTGCCGGTCCGCGACCGTCTGGGCGAAGCGGAAGTTCTGCTCGACCAGGATGATGGTGAAGCCCTTTTGCTTGAGCATGCGGATGGTGGCACCGATCTGGTCGATGATGACGGGGGCGAGACCTTCGGTCGGCTCGTCGAGCAGCAGCAGGTTGGCGCCGGTGCGCAGGATGCGGCCGATCGCCAGCATCTGCTGCTCGCCGCCCGAGAGCTTGGTGCCCTGGCTCTTCAGCCGCTCCTTGAGGTTGGGGAAGAGCGTGAAGATCTGCTCGACCGGCAGGCCGCCCGGCTTCACCTGCGGCGGCAGCATCAGATTCTCCTCGACCGAGAGGGTCGAGTAGATGCCCCGCTCCTCCGGCACGAAGCCGATGCCGAGCCTTGCGATGGCGCGCGAGGGCAGCTGAATCGTCTCCTTGCCCTCCAGCGCGACCGAGCCCTTGCGCTTGCCGATCACGCCCATGATCGATTTCAGCGTCGTGGTCTTGCCGGCGCCGTTGCGGCCGAGCAGCGTCACCACTTCGCCGGGCGCCACGTCGAAATCGATGCCATGCAGGACATGGCTCTCGCCATACCAGGCTTCCAGGCTGCGGACCTTGAGCAGCGGGGCGGTGCCTGCGGCAGCCACGGGGTTCTTCAGCGCTTCAGTGGTGGCCATGGCCGACTCCCGAGCCGATATAGGCCTCGACCACGCGCGGATCCTTCGAGACGGTGGCGTAGTCGCCCTCCGCCAGCACCTGGCCGCGCGCCAGAACGGTGATCCGGTCCGAGAGCGAGGCGACGACCGAGAGATTGTGCTCGACCATCAGGATGGTGCGGTTGGCCGAGATCTTGCGGATCAGCGCCGCGATGCGCTCGACATCCTCGCGGCCCATGCCGGCCATCGGCTCGTCGAGCAAGAGCATTTCGGGGTCGAGCGCCAGCGTCGTCGCGATCTCCAGCGCACGCTTGCGGCCGTAGCTGAGTTCGCCTGCGGTCAGTCCGAGGAACGGGGTGAGGCCGACGGCGTCGACCAGGCTCGCGGCCTCGGCGTCGAGCTCCTTGAGCGAACTCTCGGAACGCCAGAAATCGAACGAATCGCCGCGCTTGCGCCGCTGCAGGGCGATACGGACATTGGTCAGCACCGAGAGCTGCGGGAACACCGCCGAAATCTGGAACGAGCGCACCAGCCCGAGCCTTGCGATCTCGGCCGGTTTCTCGCGCGTGATGTCGCGGCCGTTATAGACGATCGAGCCGCGCGTCGGCGCCAGGAATTTGGTCAGCAGATTGAAGCAGGTTGTCTTGCCGGCGCCGTTCGGCCCGATCAGAGCGTGAATAGACCCGCGACGTACACGGAGATCTACGCCGTTCACAGCTGTAAAGCCGGCAAATTCTTTTGTAAGGCCTGATGTCGAAAGAATAGTATCCTCAGACATGCCGGTTGCCAGCCTTCATCAGCTTGCTCTTTCTTTTTTAAGCGGTTCCCCTTGCATGTCATGCTGCACCGCGCTCCGGGCATAAGTCAACGCTGGAGGGTTTCAAAGCGGTCTTGGCAGGCGTGCACTCATCCCTTCGTCTTATGCTGCGCGTCTCATGCAAACGAAGGATGCAGGCGCCTCCGCGCCGGTTCGATGCTCGCGATCCGGCGCGCGATTCGGCGCAGTGTTTGAACCGACGCCGGGGTTCGCGCGACGAAGGGATGTTCCGGTTTACCACCGGAGCGTGTTGCGGTAAAAAAGACGGCCACCTTTCGTCCATATTGCCGCCGTGTTTTTTGATTGTGCGCTGCGCCGACCGTTGCGGGCGGGCAGCCGATTGCCGAATTGGGGAGGTTGTCGTGAACTTCGCGTCTCTGGTTCCAGGGTTCCGTGCCCGAATGGCTGTCGCCTTTGCGCTGGTGCTCTCAGCGGTGGCGCTGGCCTCTCCCGGCTCTGCGGCCGTGCCCGAGCGGCGGGTCGCGCTCGTCATCGGCAACAGCGCCTATACGGCGGTGCCGCCGCTCGCCAATCCGCAGCGTGACGCCAAGGGCATTTCCGCTGCGCTGAAGCGTCTCGGCTTCGACGTCGTCGAGGGCTACGACCTCAAGATGGACGAGATGACGGGCATCGTGCGCGAGTTCGCGCAGAAGCTCGACGGCGCCAAGGCCGGCCTCGTCTATTATGCCGGCCACGGCATCGCCGTCGGCGACGAGAACTACCTGATCCCCGTCGACGCCTCGCTGCGTTCGGAAGCCGATCTCGATTTCCGCGCGGTCAACGTCCAGCTCGTGCTGCGCCAGATGCAGCGCGACGAGCGCGTCAACATCGTCATCCTCGACGCCTGCCGCGACAACCCCTTCGCCGCCCAGCTCGCCGCGAAGTCGCGTGCCGTCACCCGTGGTCTGACCGCGATCGAGACGCAATCGGCCTCAGGCATCCTGATCGCCTTCGCGACCGACCCGCGCGCCACGGCGCTCGATGGCGAGCGCGACGGCAACAGCCCCTTCACCAGTGCGCTGCTCAAGCATATCGAGACGCCGGAAGTGTCGATCACCACGGTGATGGACCGCGTGCGTGCCGATGTCTGGGAAACGACCAACAAGAAGCAGAAGCCCTGGACCAATTCCTCGATCATCGGCGAGTTCAAGATGAACCCGACGTTGAAGCTCGCCGCGGTTGATGCCGGCGTGGCCGCGACCAAGACCATCGACGCGGCCGTGCCGATGCCGGCGATGCCTGCCGCTCCTGCGCTCGATCGCGCCCAGATCGACATCAAGACCTGGGAAGTCGCCGAGCGCGGCAATTCAGCCGCCGATTACCGCGCCTATCTCGACGCCTTCCCGTCGGGCCAGTTCGCGACCTTCGCCCGCAACCGCCTCGCCAGCCTCGAAGCGTCGAAGCCTGCGAGCGGTTTCCTGGCGACCCCTCCGGGCGTCACCGAAGAGGCGCTGAAGAAGGAGATCGGCACCGCGCAGACCGAGACCGCGATGAAGCTCGACGCCAAGGGCCGGCGCGAAGTGCAGACCCGCCTGCGCGTCAGCGGCTTCCAGCCGGGCAAGGCTGCCGCCGCCTTCGGTCCGAGCCATCGCAAGGCGATCCAGGCTTGGCAGAAGTCGCGCAGCATCCCGGAGACAGGCTTCCTGACCGCGATGCAGGTGAGCGCGCTCCGCGTCCAGAGCGAGACCGCCTATCAGGCTGTCCTCGCCGAGGAGAAGGCCGCGGCCGAGAAGAAGCGCAGCACCAAGACCGCCGGGGAAGGCAAGGCTGCCACCCGCAACGTCTCCTCCTATGACGGCGACGAGATGTACCAGCGCGACCTCGCCCGCGAGCGTGGCCAAGCCTATCAGGGCACGACCACGACACCGCGTCGGGGCACGACCAGCACCGGCTATCAGGGCCGCGTCCGGACCCGTGAAGGCGATGCCGGTGACAGCGCCGGCGCGGCGATCTTCGGCGGGATCGTCGGCGGCGTGCTCGGTGGCGCGATCGGCGGCGGTTTCCGCCGCTGACGCACCGTTCCTGGTTCATACCATCGAAGGCCGGTCCCTTGGGCCGGCCTTCTTCGTTTCAGCCGTCGTGAAGCTGTGGTTCGGCGCAAAGTCGCGTCAGCGCCGCCGCAATCTGGTTCCGGCCAGCATCGGGCTGCTGATGCAAGGCAGCAATCTCGGCCAGGTCCTGGGATCGGCCGTGGTCGGGCTGGCGATTTCCGGCATCGGCTGGACGGCCGCGGCCTGGCTCGTGGCGATCCTCGCCCTTCTGGCGGTGCTGGTTTCCTTCGGCCTGCGCCGCGATCTCGCCGGCCTCGCGCTCAGCCGCGCTCCCAGCCAGCCCTGACCAGCTCGGGCACGTCGCATGCCTCCTCCGGCCAGCCGACGCAGAGATAGGCGACGAGCTTCCACGCCGGCGGTGTATCAAGGGCGGCGGTAATCGCGCCGGGATCGAGGATCGAGACCCAGCCGACGCCGAGCCCGTGGACGCGCGCCGACAGCCAGAACTGCGTGATGGCCGCGACGACCGAATAGTCCAGCATTTCCGGCATGGTGGCCCGGCCGAGGCCATGGCCGCGCTCGGTGCCATGATCGCAGAACACGGCGAACTGGACGGGCGCCTCTCGCAAGCCTTCCAGCTTGAGGCGGGCATAGAGCGCCGCCCGTTCGCCGTCATAGGACGCAAGCGCATTCGCATTGCAGCGGCCGAAGCTCTCCTGCACGGCCGCGCGCTGTGCTGGCTGCGCCACGGCGACCCAGCGCCAGGGCTGCGCATGTCCGACGGAAGGGGAGAGACTGGTCTGTGCCAGGAGCGCTTCGATCAACGCGTCCGGGACCGGATCACGCTTGAACCGCCGGACATCGCGCCGCCAGCGCAGCAGTTCCTCGAACTGCCGGGCGAAGCTTGCGTCGAAGACCGGCGCCTGGCTCACGCCGGGCCTGCCGTCGCGATCGCGTGGAAGAACGAGCCCGTCACAAGGCCGCGCCGGCTTCCGGCGGGAACGGGCGCCGAGCCGTGCGGGTCCGTCACCACGGCGAAGGGCGGGTCCTCGCCCTGCGCGACGATGCTTGCATAGTGGAATTCATGCCCGGTCAAGGTCGTGCCGGCTGCCCCGAGCGGGCCATGCGCCGCCAGAACCGCCCGGCGATAGCCGAGATTCATCTTCCGCTTCGCGAAGGAGGTCTCGACCGAGAGCAGGCCGGCCATCTCGTGCACGACGCCCCCGGCATCGGTCAGGTTGCGCCCGAGAACCATGTATCCGCCGCACTCGCCATGTACCGGCCGCGTTTCGGCGAAGCCGCGCAAGCCTTCAAGGAAGTGCCCCGCCGCCGCGATCGTGCCGGCATGCAGCTCCGGATAGCCGCCCGGCAGCCAGCAGGAATCGCAATCCTCGGGCGGTGCTTCGTCCCTCAAAGGCGAGAACGACACAAGCTCCGCACCATCCGCGCGCCATCCTGCCTCGACATGCGGATAGACGAAGGAGAAGGCGGCATCACGAGCGATGGCGATCCGGCGGCCGGGTGCGGGCAGGGCCGGGGCGTTGTCGTCGATCGCTGTCGGGAGCGTCGTCGCGCCGGCAGCTGCCATGACCGCATCGAGATCGACGGCCTTCGAGACGGCTTCCGCAAGGGCATTCAGCCGTGCATGCAGGTCGGCGGTCTCGCCGGCCTGGACCAGCCCGAGATGGCGTTCCGGCAGGATCAGGCTCGCTTCGCGCGGCAGAGCGCCGAGGACCGGCAAGCCGATGCGCTCCATGCCTTGCCGGACCAGCCGTTCATGACGGGTGCTCGCGACCTTGTTGAGGATCACGCCGGCGATGCGGATGCGCGGATCGTAGAGCTTGCAGCCGAGCGCGACCGCCGCGACCGATTGCGCCGCCCCGGATACGTCGATGACGAGCACGACCGGCCAGCCGGTCAACGCGGCGATATCGGCGCCGGCGCCGGTATGCCCGACCTCGCCCGGCACGGCGTCGAACAGCCCCATCGAGCCCTCGGCGATGACGATGTCGGCGGCATCGACCGCTTCTCTCGCAATCCGCCCGAGCAACCCGTCGGTCATGGCGTAACTGTCGAGATTGGCGCTGGGCGCACCCGTCGCAGCGGCATGGAAGGCCGGGTCGATATAATCCGGTCCGCATTTCAGCCCGCGCACGGTGAGACCACGTTGTGCCAGCGCGCGCTGCAATCCGAGCGTGATCGTGGTCTTGCCGGAGCCGGAGCGCGGCGCGGCGATGAGCAGCCCGCGCGCGTTCATTGTCCGCCTCGTGGCCGGAAACGGCGGTCGTAATCGACCGAATAGAGCGCGCTCTCGCCGAAATCGTCGGCGGCCAGTGCCGGCCCGACCAGGATCAGCGCGGTGCGTTCAAGCGCGCTGGCGCGAACTTTCCCGGCGATATCGGCGAGCTTGCCTTGCAGCACGGTCTCATCCGGCCATGTCGCGCGGAACACGACCGCAACCGGGCAATCGGCCCCGTAGAAAGGTGTCAGCTCCGCCACGACCTGCTCGACGACATGGATCGAGAGATGGATGGCGAGCGTCGCGCCGGAAGCGGCGAAGGTTGCGAGCTTCTCCTTCTCGGGCATGGCCGAGGCTCGGCCGGAGGTACGCGTCAGGACCAGCGATTGCGCGACGCCAGGCAAGGTCAGCTCGCGCTTCAGCACGGCGGCAGCCGCGGCAAAGGCCGGCACGCCCGGCGTCACCGTATAGGGAATGCCGAGTCTGTCGAGTCGGCGCATCTGTTCGCCACAGGCGCTCCAGATCGAGAGATCGCCGGAATGCAGCCGTGCCAAGTCCTGCCCGGCGCGATGCGCTGCCTCCATCTCGGCGGTGATCGCGTCGAGATCGAGCGGGGCGGTGTCGACGATGCGCGCGCCGGGCGGGCACCAGTCGAGCATCGCTTTGGGGATCAGCGAGCCCGCATAGAGGCAGATAGGCGAAGCCGCGATCAGGTCGCGTCCACGCAAGGTGATGAGATCGGGTGCGCCGGGGCCGGCGCCGATGAAATGGATGGTCATGCGGGGCTTCTGGCGAGCGCGCAGGTCACGCGCGCGGTTGCGATGCGCGGCTGCACCAGTTCGCCGCCGGGACCTGCGGCAGCCAGCGCCGCGGCTTCCGCCACCGAGCCGACGCCGTAGAGCGAGGCAATTCGGGTCGAGCGCGTCGCGCAGGCGGCCTCGAAGCCCTTCAGGGCCTCGTCGGGGATGGCGACGAGTTCGGCCGCGCGTTCGGTCGCGGCAGCGACCATTCCGGCCTCCGCCACGCGGCTCGCCAGCGTGGCGAAGCGCGGCGTCTGCGCACCCGCAAGCCCTGCGCTCGCCAGGGCCTGATCGAGGCAGGCGAGGATATCGGCAGCCTCCGTGCCGGGCCGGATGCCGATGCCGGCAATGAGGCGGCCGGTCATCGGGAAATCCCTGTGATAATACACGCCGTCACCCTGGGCGACCGAAGGAAGACCCGGGATCCATGCCTGAACCGTTCCGGAATGGATCCCGGATCGGCGCCGCAAACGCGGCTTGTCCGGGATGACCGCGTGGATTGAACGAGGCGCGTCAAGGCTTCTCGACCCGCCATTGCGTCACCGGCATCGCCGGGCGCCAGCCATGCTTGCCGCCGACAGGCGCGAGCCGGTCGATCGAGATGCGCCTGAGCGAGCCGCCATGCTTGGCATGGAGCGCGGCGAGCTTGGCCTCGCCTTCGATCGTCACAACATTGGCGACGAGCCGCCCGCCCGGCTTCAGCGCCGCCCAGGCGGCGTCGAACAGCCCTTCCTCGGTCAAACCACCGCCGATGAAGACTGCATCTGGCGCCTCGCGGCCGACGAAACCCGCAGGCGCCTCGCCGGTGACCTCGACGGAGAGGCCGCCGAGTTCGAGCTTGTTGCGCCTGATGCGTTCGGCCCGCTCCGGCTTCGCCTCGAAGGCGATAGCGCGGTTGCGCAGGTGGCGCTGGCACCATTCGACCGCGACGGAGCCCGAGCCTCCGCCAACATCCCAGAGCAATTCGCCGCCGCGCGGGGCGAGTGCCGAAATCGTGATCGCGCGGATTTCCGACTTGGTGATCTGCCCGTCATGGGCGAACCACTCCTCGTCGAGCCCCGGCGCCAGCGGCAGGATGCGGGAGTCGCGGGTGGCCGCGACCTCGACCGCGATCAGGTTGAGCGGCACGATATCGTCGAGCGCGAAGGCGTCGGCGCGGGTCTCGCGGATGCGTTCCTGTGGCCCGCCGAGCGATTCCATCACCACGATGCGGCTCGCGCCCATGCCGCGGGCGGTCATCAGTTCGGCGACGGCGCGCGGCGTCGTCTCGTCCCAGGACAGGGCCAGGATGCGGGCCTCCGGCTGCAGATGCGGCACGATCCGGTAGAGCGTGCGGCCATGCAGCGAGACCAGCGCGCATTCCTCCTGCGGCCAGCGCATCCGCGTGCAGGCCATCGAGAAGGAGGAGAGCTGCGGGATGATCCGCATCTCCTCGGCCGGGATCGCCCGGCTGATGCTGTTGCCGATGCCGTAATGGAACGGATCGCTGGTCGCGAGCACGCAGACCTTGCGGCCGCGCTCGGCCAAAATCTGCGGGAGCGCGTTGCGGAAAGGCTGCGGCCAGGGCCGAAGCTCTCCCGGCACGGAGCCGACGAGCGCGATATGCCGCTCGCCGCCGAAGACGATTTCGGCCTCGTTCAGCGCGGCCAGCGCCTCGCGGCTTAAGCCCGTGGCACCGTCCTCGCCGAGACCGATCAGCGCGAGCCAGGGAGCTGGCACCTCGACGCTCGACAGAACACCCGATTCACGCAAAACTGTCGTCATGACCGTCCTCATCCTTGGCGGAACGACTGAAGCTGCTGCGCTTGACCAGCACCTGGCTGATCAGGCTCCCGATATCCGCGCCATTATCTCGCTGGCGGGCCACACCGTCGATCCCCGCCCAACCAATTTGCCGGTTCGCATCGGGGGCTTCGGCGGTGTCGAGGGCTTGAGGCGCTATCTGGTCGAGGAAGGCATCGTCGCCGTCGTCGACGCGACCCATCCCTTCGCCGCGATCATGCCTTTCCATGCCGAGCATGCCTGCAAGGCCGAAGGCGTGCCGCTGCTCGCGATCCGCCGCGATTCCTGGAAGCCGCGTGCCGGCGATCGCTGGAAGTCCGTGCCCGATATCGAGGCCGCCGCACAGGCGCTGGGCGACGCGCCACGGCGCGTCTTCCTCACCGTCGGTCGTCTGGAGCTGCCCACTTTCGCCGACGCTCCGCAGCATCGCTATCTCGTCCGCGTCATCGAACCGATCGGGGACCGTCTGCCGGTGCCGCATGTCGATGTCATCCAGCAGCGCGGCCCCTTCGACGTCGACGATGAGGAGGATCTGATGCGCCGTGAGGGCGTCGAGATCCTGGTCAGCAAGAATTCCGGCGGGCCGGCGACGGTCGGCAAGCTCGTGGCGGCGCGCCGGCTGTCCCTGCCGGTGGTGATGGTGGAGCGCCCGCCCAAGCCCGATGTCGAGACCGTCGATCATATCGATCAGGTCCTGCCCTGGCTGGTGGCGCAGGGCATCTTCGCGACCGAGCGCGGCGTGTAGACGTAAGGCGCGGCGCCCTCGCGCGCGATCAGGCGCGTGCCCGACGCCCCGATCATCACCAGCGTCGCCATGTCGGCGGTGCCGGCAGCCGCGACGGCCTCCGCCAGCGTCAGGATGCGCAGGTATTCGTCCGGTCGCCCGACGGCGCGGGCGAAGAGCACCGGCGTCGTCGCGTCGCGCTGTTTGGCCGCCAGCTCCAGCGCCTTGCCGAGCTGCCAGGGCCGGGCCTTCGAGATCGGGTTGTAGAGGCAGATCACCAGATCCGCAGTGAGCACCGCTTCGAGCCGTGCCGTCACGACGTCCCAGGGCTTCAGATTGTCCGAGAGCGAGATCGCGCAGAAATCGCCGCCGAGTGGGGCCCCGGCCCGCGCCGCCGCCGCGAGCATCGCGGTGATGCCGGGCTCGACACTGATCGGAAGCCCGCGCCATTCCGGGGGGCCGGCCTCCAGCGCCTCGAACACCGCCGCCGCCATGGCGAAGACGCCGGGGTCGCCGCCCGAGACCACCGCGACCGTCCGGCCGTCCGCCGCCAGTTGCAGCGCATGCGAGGCGCGCTCGACCTCGACGCGGTTGTCGGAGGCATGCTTGGTCAATCCCGCCCTTTCGGGCACCCGGTCGACATAGGGGCCGTAGCCGACGATATCGCTCGCGGCATCGAGTGCCGCCTGCGCGGCCGGCGTGATCCACTCCGCTGTGCCCGGGCCGAGCCCGACGATGGTGAGGGAGCCGGTCATGCCTGGTCTCTCCTTCTCCGCCCCATATTCCTTCGCGCCGTCATCCCGGGCGACCGCAGGGAGACCCGGGATCCATGCCGGAACGCCGACCTCGGGAAGCTCAGGCATGGATCCCGGATCTCCGCTTCGCTGCGTCCGGGATGACAGCGGGGAGGTGGAAAAAGAGACGGGAGTGCCTTCACAGGCGCCGCCCTTCGCCGGGCACCAGCACCATCGCGAAATAAGGCGCCTCGTCATCGCTCTTGTCGGCAAGGCGCGCCACCACCTGTCGTGCCATCGTCGCGCGCTCGACATAGATCGCGCGCCCTTCCAGCCCGGCAGCGACAAGCGCGCGGCGCACCTTCGGCAGGTTGCGGCCGAGCTTCATGATGACGGCGGCATCGGTATCGGCGAGGCGCCGCGCCAGCTCGGCTTCCGGCAGCGTGCCTGGCAGCACGGTCATGACGTCGTCGCCCCAGGTGATCGGCGCGCCGGCCTCGCCCCAGGCGCCGGTCATGCCGGTGACGCCGGGCACCACCTCGGTCGGAAAGCGGTGGCTGAGCCGCCGCCACAGATGCATGAAGGAGCCGTAGAAGAACGGATCGCCGTCGCAGAGCACGGCAAGCGTCCGCCCGGCCTGCATCTCGGCGGCAAGTCGCTCGGCCGCCTCCTCGTAGAAAGCCGCGATCGGGCGGTCGTAGTCGGGCTCGCCGACGCTGGCCTCGATCGTCACCGGGAAGGCAAGCTCGATCTCGCGGGCGGGATCGGGCGCGATGATCGCGTCCGCCGTGCTGCGGGCATTGCCGCGTCGGCCGCGCTTGCAGAAATGCACCAGCCGGTCGGCCGTGGTGATGATCTCCCGCGCCCTGACTGTCATCAGGTCCGGCGCGCCGGGCCCGAGCCCGACGCCGTAGAGCAGGGTCCTGTTCGTCCCACTCATGGCTTATTCCTTGTCCTGCGCCAGCGCGTTGACGGCCGCCGCCGCCATGGCCGAGCCGCCGCGCCGTCCATGCACGACGACGAAGGGCACGCGCCCGTCCTTCGCGAGCGCGTCCTTTGATTCCGCCGCGCCGACGAAGCCGACGGGGATGCCGATCACGGCCGCCGGCTGCGGCGCGCCGGCATCGAGCATTTCGAGCAGGCGGAAGAGCGAGGTCGGCGCATTGCCGATCACGACGACCGAGCCGGCGAGCCGGGGCTTCCAGAGCTCCATCGCGGCGGCGGAGCGGGTCGTACCCATCTGAGCGGCGAGCGCCGGAACCTGCGGATCGTCCAGCGTGCAGAGAACCTCGTTGTTCGCCGGCAGGCGGGCGCGGGTCACGCCATTGGCGACCATCTTGGCATCGCAGAGGATCGGCGCGCCGCTCCTGAGCGCGGCCTGCGCAACCTCCGCGAAACCGGCGGACATCTCGACATCCCTGGGCAGGTCGGTCATGCCGCAGGCATGGATCATGCGGACGACGATGCGCTCGGCCGCGCCGCTGAACCGGGTCAAGTCAGCCTCGGCGCGGATGATGGCGAAGGAGCGCTCATAGATCGCCGCGCCGTCCTGGATGTAGTCGTATGCCTTGCTCAACCCTGCGATCCCGTCGTGCGCAGGGCCTTGGCCAGCCGCGCGTGAATGTCTTGTCCGGGCTGCAATCGCGTGAGCAGCGCCGAAAGGTCAAGCGTCGCGACCGGCTTGTCCCGCGTCGTCCCGCCCGGCACGACGTCGTAGCGCCCGTCTCGCCCCACCAGCGTGAGATCGGCCGCTGCCGGATGAGCACAGGCCTTGACGCAGCCGGAGACATGCAGCGTCACACCCTGCGCGAGCAGATCGGCGGCAGCGTCGGCGAGCCTGGCTGCATCCGCCATGGTCGGCGCCTCGGCGCGCGAACAGGCGGGGCTGCCGGCGCAAGCCTGCACCGAGAGGCGGGGGTCGTCGTCCTGCGTGATGAGGCCGAGATCGCCGGCCAGCCGCAGCAGCGCCTCTGCTCCGGTGCGGTCGAGATCGCGGAAGGTCAGCCCGCGCCAGGGCGAAAGCCGGATGTCGGCCTTTGCCTGGGCCGCACCGAGCCTGTCGAGTGTCTCCGCATCGCAGCGGCCGAAGGGCAGGCCGACGAGCGCGGCGAAACGATCGCCCTCCAGAGCAAACAGCCCGGCGCGTCGGGGCGGCATCCGTGGCGCCGGAGCGGCGGCTTCGGGCAGGGCGCTCAGGCTCGCCAAGGCTTCGGGCGACAGGTCACGCAGGCGGCGGATCTGATCCGGCGCGGCGGCTCGCAGCGCTGCAAAGTCACGCAGGATCGCGGCCACGGTCGGCACGGCTTCGGTGACCGGGATAGGGCCGAGCCAGAGACGATCGGCGAGGCACAAGGCTGCGCTCTTGGCGTCCATCCCAACCAGCCGGATATCGCCGGAGAAATCATCGAGGGCCTGCGCACCGCCATCGTCCACGACGACGCCGAGCTTGGCCGGCAGGCCGGGTACGGTACGGGCGCGTTGCTCGATCTGTGCGGCCAGTGCGGCGGCGTCGATCAGGCCGGTCGGGTCCCGTCCGGCCAGCGGCGAGACCAGTGTCACACGTTGCGGCCCGTCGCCCTCGTGCTCGTCGACGAGATGTTCCCCCAGCAGGCGCTCGATCAGCGTCGGATGACTTTCGATCGTCACGCCGCGGATCTGCAGATTGGCGCGGGCAGAAATCTCGATCAGCCCGTTGCCATGCTCTACTGCCAGCGCCGCGATCCGCCGCAATTGCGCTGGTGCCAGCTTCGCGCCCGGTGGATGCAGTCGCACCAGCCAGCCGTCGCCGGTCTCCATCGGCTTGAGCGTGCTCGGGCACCAGCCGCGCCGCAACGTTTCCTGTGACCGCGCGCTCATTCCGCCGCGTCCCGTGCTAGGAAGGCGCCGACCGAGTTGCGGCGGCTGGTCCAGAGCCCGCGTCGTGCGGCTTCCGCCAATCGCGAACGGATCGAGGCGGCAGCGGGCGCATTGGCGGCTTCGAGCGCGGTCCAGACCTGCGGATCGGCGCAATAGGCCTGGAAGACGGAATCGAACAGCCCGTCGGCGACGGCATCGGTGCTGGCGGCGAAGACGAAGAGGGTATCCACCGCCTCGGCCAGCTCCGCCGCACCGCGCCAGCCATGGGCGAGTTGCGACGCGATCCAGCGCGGATGCGTCAACCGGCCATGGACGATCCGGGCGATGTCCTGTGCCAGCGTACGCGCCTTCGGCGCTTCCGGGTTCGAGCTGTCGAGGCTGTAGAGCGCGGGGTCGGCACCGAGCGCTTTCGCCGCCGCCGCAAGCCCACCGATCACGTCGGCGGCGCTGCTCGCTTCGAGGATGTCGCGCCCCGCCGTGTCGCTGACATGGATGAAGGCGTCGGAGGCGCGGATGCGCTCGGTGAAGCCGGCATCGGCGGCGCCCACGCCCTCCGCCCCGCCATAGGCATGGTCTGACGCCGCGAGATAGGCCGCACCCAATTCCTCGCGGTGGGTCCAGTCGCCATCAAGGGCGCGGTCCGCCATCGCCGCGCCATAGCGGCCGGGCGCGGCGCCGAAGATGCGCGCGCCAGACTCGCCCCGGCGATAAGCGGCGGCGGGCTCGTTCCACTCGTCCGCCTCGTCCAGCGTGGCCACGGCCCGCGCGGCCTGGTCGAGCAGCGCGATCTGCCCCGGAAACGTATCGCGGAAGGTGCCGGAGATGCGCACGGTCACGTCGAGGCGCGGATAGGCGAGCTTCGGCTGCGGGACGATGCTGAAGCCCGTGACGCGGGTCGAGGCATTGTCCCAGAGCGGCTCGACGCCCATCAGCGCGAGAGCATGCGCGATATCCTCGCCACCCGAGCGCAGGGTTGGCGAGGCCCAGAGGTCCATGACGATCCGGCGCGGATAGTCGCCATGATCCTGGAGATGGCGCGAGACGACGGCCTGGGCTGCCAACCTGCCGAGCCTTGCGGCCGCGCGCGTCGGGATCGCGCGAGGGTCGAGCGTCGAGAGATTGCGTCCGGTCGGCAGCACATCGGGGCGGCCGCGATGCGGCGAGCCGGCCGGGCCGGGCGGGACGAAGCGGCCGTCGAGAGCGGCGAGCAGGTTTTCGCGCTCGTTGCGGGCGGAGGCAGGGTCGATCTCCGAGCGCCCGAAGATATGCAGGCCGTCGCGGAAGGGCAGTTCGGCGATGTCGCAGAGATGGGCGTCGAGAAGCGTCAGCGCCTCGTTCATCTCGGTATCATCGGTGACGCCGCAGGAGGCGGCGAGCCCGCCCGCCTCGGCCCGCGCCCGGATTTCGCCGGCGACGATATCGGCGCGGCGCGGATCGAGCACCTGCGCCTGCGAGAACTCCTCGACGAGATCGCGCAGGAGCGCGGTCTCGCCGGCGGCCTCCGCCTCGGCCAGCGGTGGTGGCAGATGGCCGAGCGTGACGGCCGAGAGCCGCCTTTTTGCCGGCGCCGCCTCGCCGGGATCGTCGACGACATAGGGGTAGATCACCGGCAGCCCGCCGACAGCGAGGCGCGGCCAGCAGCCGCCTGAAAGCGCGACCGCCTTACCCGGCAGCCATTCGGTGGTGCCGTGCGTGCCGAGATGGATCAGCGCGTCGGCGGTCTCGGATTGGCGCAGTGCGAGATAGAAGGCGAGATAAGCGTGGCCCGGCGGCGCGTCGGGGTCGTGATAAACAGCCTTGCGGTCTGGCGTCGCATCGCGCGGCGGCTGCAGGGCGACGGTGAGGTTGCCGAAGCGGACGGTGCGGAAATGGAAGGCGCCGCCGTGGCAGGCGGGGTCGGCTTCGGGCTTGCCGTGGGCGGCATGAAGGCGCTCACAGGCTGCGGCAGGAATGGCGGCAAGCCAGTTGCGATAGGTTGCGAGGGGAATGCTCAGATCGGCCGAGCCGCCGGTGAGAGCGGCCATGAGCCGCGCGCTCTCATCCACATCTGCGCCGTCATCCCGGACAAGCCGCGTCAGCGGCGCCGATCCGGGATCCATGCCTGAACTTTGATTGGAAGCGCTCTGGCATGGATCCCGGGTCAAGCCCGGGATGACGGCGGAGGTGGTAGAGCCGACCTCATACCCCGCTCCTGCCAGCAATTCCCGGATCGCCGTCACGCTCGTCGGCGTGTCGAGCCCGACGGCGAAGCCGGCCCGTCCGCCGCGCGCGGGATAATCCGACATCACCAGCGCCAGTTTTCGCTCGGCGGCAGGCTTCCCTGCCAGCGCAATCCAGCCCTTCGCCAGATCGGCCAGTGCGGCGACCCCCTCAGGAGCGGGCATCAGCCGGCGGATGGAAAGCCCGGTTGCCGGATCGGTCGCTTCCGCCTTGAAGGCGACGGGGATCGCCCCGATGCGCCCGTCGAATTCCGGCAGTGCCACCTGCATGGCGAGATCGGCGGCCGATAGCCCGCGCGGCGATGCCTCCCAGGCCTCGCGGGGGCTGCTGACAGGAATCGCCTGCAGGATCGGGCAATCCGCGCCGTCGAGCACGAAATCCGCACCTTCGCGGGCGGAGAAGGCGGTGGTGGTGATGATCAGCGCCGGCTTGCGCGTCGCGATCAGCGCTGCAAGTTCGGCGGTGACGGCGGGGTCCTTCAGGCTGGTCAGCGCCAACGGCAGGGGCGCGAGGCCGCGCGCCGCCAGCGTCGTGGCAATCGCCTCGCCCATGGCGGTGTCCCCGGCTGCAACGCCGGAGCGATAGAGCAGGACCGGGACGAGCGCGCGATCGGGGGGCAGGGCGGCGAGTGCCTCGCGCCATGGCAGGGGGGTGCCGTCTCTGCCGAGCGCGAAGAACGATGGCAGCGGGACGGGAGCTAGGTCGGAGGCGTCGTGCCGGCCCTCATCCGCCTGCCGGCACCTTCTCCCCCGAGGGGAGAAGGACGATGTGATATCCGTCGCTTCCTTCTCCCCTGGGGGGAGAAGGTGGCCCGGCGAAGCCGGGTCGGATGAGGGTTGAACCTCCGTCACATAATCGGAAACCCGCCGCAGCAGCCGCCGCATGTTCTCGGCGCCGCCACCGGCCTGAAAATAGGCCAGCAGCTCGCCTGCGAATTCCGCCGGCACCGTCGCATGTTCGCCGAGCCTCGGATCGTCGCGCTCGTCACCGGGCAGGATCGCGAGCGGGATGCCGCGCTCGCGGCAGGCGATGCCGAGCTGCTCGATGCCGTAGCGCCAGTAGTCGAGCCCGCCGAGGCAACGCAGCAGTATAAAGCGGGATTGCGCCGCCGTTTTCTCGATCAGGAAATCGGCCGAGAGCGGGTGCCTCAACCGCCGGAGCGGCGCGAGCCGCACCGACAGCTTGCTGTCACCTGCCGCCACCGCCAGCGCCGAAAGGTCGCTGTCGGTGAAGGACAGCACGAGCACGTCTCCCGGCGGCAGGGCGAGATCGACGGCGTCCTCGCCGTCGTCGAGCCTGATCTCGCTGGTCGGGAGAAGATGCATCGGTCGATGCTACGCCCCCGCGAGAGCCGCTTCCACGGCCTTGAGATCGAAGCCCTTGAGGCCGATCACGGTGAGGCGCCCGTCGCGCGGTTCGCTCGCGCTCCAGGCCCGGTCGAAATGATGACTGAGGCGCCGGCCGACGCCCTGTACGACCAGACGCATCGGCTTGCCCGGAACGGCGGTGAAGCCCTTGAGGCGCAGCACGCCCTCGGCCTCGGCCGCCTTGGCGACGCGCGCCGTGAGCTCCTCCGGCGAGAGGCCGGCCGGCAGCGGCACGGCGACCGAGTCGAAATCGTCATGGTCGTGATCGTGCTCGCCTTCGCCATGATGCGAGGGGCGGGCGGCGAGGTCGCTTTCGGCGGCAGCGCCGAGGCCGACGATCAGCGCCGGCTCGACCTTGCCATGGGCGGTCTCGACGATCTTGATCGCTTTCGGCAGATGCTCGGCGATCTCGGCTTTCACCCGCGCGCGGCCGGCCTCGTCGACGAGGTCGCTCTTGTTGAGCAGGATCAGGTCGGCGCAGAGGATCTGGTCCTCGAACACCTCCTCCAGCGGGTTGTCGTGATCGACGGAGGCGTCCGCTGCCGTCTGCGCCGCGAGCGCCTCCGGATCATCGGCGAACTGACCCTCGGCCACGGCCGGCCCGTCGACCACGGCGATGACGCCGTCGACGGTCACGCGCGAGCGGATCGCCGGCCAGTTGAACGCCTGCACCAGCGGCTTCGGCAAAGCGAGGCCGGAGGTCTCGATCAGGATGTGCTCCGGCGGGTTCGGCCGGTTCAAAAGCTTTTCCAGTGCGGGCACGAAATCATCGGCGACGGTGCAGCAGATGCAGCCGTTCGGCAGCTCGACCACGTCCTCGTCGCTGCAGCCGGCAATGCCGCAGCCCTTCAGGAATTCGCCGTCGAAGCCGAGATCGCCGAACTCGTTGACGAGTACTGCGAGCTTCTTGCCTTGCGCATTCTCGAGGAGATGGCGCACCAGCGTCGTTTTCCCGGCGCCGAGGAAGCCGGTGATGATCGTGCAGGGGGTCTTGCTGAGTGACGTCTTGCCCAGGTTGGTGGTCTGCGGAGCGTTCATGATGTCATCCTTGCTGGCGCGCCGGCAAAGGCGGCACGCGCGCGACCACGCCCTTGCGGAAGGACTGCGGCCGCTCTTTCCAGGGAACGATGCCGTTGGCGCTGGCGGCATAGGCCTCCGCGGCGCCGACGATCTCGTCGAGATGGGTGTCGGTGTCGAGATCGCCGATCAGATAGGTCCATTTCCCGTCGGCGCTGAGCGCGATGGTGCAGGGCCGCTTGCAGACGGCGAGGCATTCGACGGGCAGCACGGGGATCGTGCTGCCCTTGGCTTTAAGCTGTGCGGTGAGCCGCTCGGCCAGCGCCAGTCCCGGCTGGTCGTAACCTTCCGGGAGATCGGCGCGGGCGCGGCGGCAGGCCGTGCAGACATGGATGGTGAGGTCACCCTCGGACATGGCTTGTCCTCAGGCTTCCGCGGCCCGGCGGCTCGCCCGGGGCCAAAGCACGCCGACCATGAAGGCGGTGGCGAGCCAGAGCGCGGCCTGGATGCCGAGCGAGAGCGACGCGAAATGCGCGGCGACCTCGGCCGGCACCTTGCTCTCCGGCGCGGCCGGATGCGGGGCGCCGACGACATGCGGCAGCAGGATCAGGACGATCGCCACAAGCTTGAGCCAGGGCTGCTCGAAGCGCAGGAACACAAAGAGCCCGGCCGCGGTGGCGATGGCGGTCCACAGCCACCAGACCTGGCGCTGCTCCAGCGCGGCCGAGGCTGCACCCGGCAGCTCGGGAGCCAGCCCCATCGCCGGGGCGAGCCCGAGCGCGAGGAAGCCGCAGGCGCCCCAGACGAGCGCGCTGCGCTGGTCGATCGTATCGCCGGCCGCGATCATGCCGGCGAGGAGCAAGCCCGCGAAGCCGATCGCGGTCGCGATCGTCACGGCGCTGGTGAAAAGCGTGCGCTGGAAGCCGTCCTGCGGCTTCCATTCGGCATGGTCGTGGCCGGGCGCGTCGCCGGCCGGTCCATGCGCGTGGATGATCTTCGCCTCGCCGTCGAAGGTTGCCAGCGTCGGCGCTTTCAGGGCGAGTGCCGCCTCATAGGTCTCGGCCTTGAGGATCAGCGGGGTGGTGGTGACATGCTGCAGGGCGGCGACGATCAAGCCAGCCAGAAGCCCGGCCAGGATGCTGACCGTGAGAACACGCGTGACCATGGATGCTTTCCCTCAGTGGCAGGGAAAGGCGAGGCCGTGACGGCTGTCATGCGCGGCGTTGTGGACATTGGTCGAGGCCGCGAAGCCGGTCGTGTAGATCAGCGCGACGCCGATCACGAGCGCGGCGGCAACCGCCTTGACGCGTTCCGAAACGCTGAGTGTAGGGGTGGAAACCGAAGCGGTGTTCATAAGCGTTCTCCGTGGCCGCCCCGCCGGCAGCCGGTTGGATCTCTGCGGGTTGACGGCAGGTCTCCTGGCTCGCGGACTTCGCGCCCCTTGCCGCCTTCCCGGAGCGAGCGCTCCAGTGGCCGATGGCGAAGGACATCCGCTTACAGTTGCGGGGGCAGCCGCGGTCTCGCACCGCGTTCCCTTTTCACCTCCTCGCGGAGGCACCGTCACGGATCATCATTAGCCATCGCCGTGTTGCTGTGCAATGCAAGAACGGTCCGACACATACATGCGGTCATCCCGGCCGGAGCGCAGCGAAGAGCCGGGATCCATGCCTGAACCTCTACCGGAAGCGTTCCGGCATGGATCCCGGGTCTCCCTATGGTCGCCCGGGATGACGGCCAGCGAAACCAAGCCGCCGATGCAGTCTCTTCCGATCCCCCATCTCACGCTCGTCCTCGGCGGCGCCCGCTCCGGCAAGAGCCGCCATGCCGAGGCGCTGGTCGAGGCGCTGCCGACGCCCTGGACCTATATCGCCACCGCGCAGGCCTATGACGACGAGATGCGCGAGCGCATCGCCGAGCATCGCGCCCGCCGGCCCGACGGATGGCAGACGGTCGATGCGCCGCTCGATCTGGCCGGCGCGATCGCCGCCCAGCCGACGGGCCGTCCGATCCTGGTCGATTGCCTGACGCTGTGGCTGACCAACCTGATCCTCGCCGAGCGCGACACCGCCGCCGCACGCGAGGCCCTGATCGCCGCCTGCGAACGCGTTTCCGCCCCGCTCGTGCTGGTCGGCAACGAGGTCGGTCTCGGCATCGTCCCGGAGAATGCGCTGGCCCGCCGCTTCCGCGACGAAGCCGGACGCCTCCATCAGGCGCTTGCGGCGCGTGCGGCCAGCGTGGTCTTCATGGTCGCCGGATTGCCGATGCGAGTGAAATGATGCGGGTTAAACTATGACGGAGACCGAGGACGCCGCCCGCCACAAGGCCAAGATGGAGAAGCGCAAGGCGGTGCAGGACGCCGAAGTTGCCTCCAAGACGCTCGAGAAGGGCTTGCTGATCGTCAACACCGGCCCCGGCAAGGGCAAGTCGACGGCAGCTTTCGGGCTGATCCTGCGCGCGCTCGGCCATGGTTGGCGCATCGGCGTGGTGCAGTTCATCAAGGGCGCCTGGTCGACCGGCGAGCGTCGGGCGTTGGAGGCCTTCGGCGATCAGGTGAGCTGGCACAGCATGGGCGAGGGCTTCACCTGGGAGACGCAGGACAAGGCTCGTGACATCGCGGCGGCCGAACGCGCCTTCGCAAAGGCCAGGGAATTGATGGCCGATCCGGAGATCAGGCTTCTGGTGCTCGACGAGCTCAACATCGCCCTGCGCTACGATTATCTGCCGCTCGCCGAGGTTGTCGCGACGCTGTCTGCCCGCAGGCCTGACCTGCACATCGTCGTCACCGGCCGCAACGCCAAGCCGGAGCTGATCGAGGCGGCCGATCTCGTCACTGAGATGACGCTGGTGAAGCATCATTTCGCTGCGGGTGTGAAGGCGCAGCAAGGCATCGAGTTCTGAGAGCCCGCTCTGTGCCTCGGCAGCATTGAGTCAGCCCGGACGCAGCGAAGCGGAGATCCGGGATCCATTCCGGAACCTGCCCGAAAGAGGTTCCGGCATGGATCCCGGGTCAAGCCCGGGATGACCAAGTATCTCCGGCGCGGGCCAACACCCCTCCCGTTGCGATAAGCCATCCTCGATGTGGAGCGATCGCCTCGACCGGCTCATCCACTTGACGGTGATCGATCCAGTCTTCAGATTGAATCTGAATTCAAATTCAATTTCGAGATCAAGCATGGCCGACGGCGCATCGAAGCAACCCCGCAAGGCCGGCAAGCGCGAGGCGATCCTCGCCGCCGCGCGCGGCATTGTGTCGGAAGTCGGCTTCCATGAGACCTCGATCGCCGCGGTGGCTGCCGCCAGCGGCGTCTCGACCGGCAGCGTCTATTCCTATTTCGCTTCGAAGGCCGAACTGATGGCCGAGATCGTCGCGGCCGTGTCGTCGCGCGAGCTCGCCGTGCTGCGTGAGATCGCCGCGAGCGACGCCCCCGTCGCAGAGCGCCTGACCGCAGCGGTCGAGGCCTTCGCGCGCCGCGCCTTCGCCAATCGGCGCCTGGCCTGGTCGATGATCGCCGAGCCCGCTGACCCCGCCGTCGATGCGACGCGGCTCGATTATCGCCGCGAGATCGCCGGCATCTTCCGTGCGCTCGTCGTCGAAGGCGGAGCGCTGGGTGCCTTCCGCCCGGTCGACCCCGATGCCGCCGCCGCGATGATCGTCGGCGGCTTCATGGAGGCGCTGATCGGCCCGCTCTCGCCGGAACGCCCGATCACACCTGAGCGCGGCCGCGAGATCGCCGCCGCCCTTGCCGATCTCTCCATCGCCGCGCTGATTTCCCGAGAAGGACAGGCCGCATGACCGCGCTCGACGCTTACGGCTACGACACCCATGAAGTGCTGAATCAGGCGCCGGCGCTGGCGGATTATGACGCCTTCGCCGCCGATCCGGCGCTCGGCTCGATCCTCGATGCCTTTGGCGCCGGCTGGTTCAGCGAGCAGGCGAGCGTGGTAGGCCACCATGTCGGCTCTCAACGCGTGCAGGACTTGGCGCGGCAGGCTAATCGCAGCTTGCCGGAACTGCGCACGCATGACCGCTGGGGTCGGCGCGTCGACCAGATCGAGTTCCATCCGGCCTGGCACGAACTGATGGGGCTCGCGATGCGCGACGAGTTCCATTCCTTGTGCTGGACGAAACCGCGCGAAGGCGCGCAGGTGGCGCGGGCGGCGGTGTCCTATCTCTGGAACCAGGGCGAGAACGGCATCTGCTGCCCGCTCGGCATGACCTATTCGGCGATCCCCGTCCTGCAGCGCGATCCCGCGCGCTGGGCCGAGTTCGGCCGATTGATCACCTCCACCGACTACGATGGGCGTCCGCTGCCGGCGGTGCAGAAGCGTGGCGGCACGGTCGGCATGGCGATGACCGAGAAACAGGGCGGCTCGGACCTGCGCCAGACCCAGACGGTGGCGACACGCAATGCCGACGGCACTTACTCCCTCACTGGCCATAAATGGTTCTTCTCCGTCCCGCATTCCGACGTGTTCCTGACGCTGGCGCGCACGGAGGAGGGCGTGTCCTGCTTCGTCGTGCCGGGCTGGCTCCCGGACGGCTCGCGCAATCGCCTGCAGATCCAGCGCCTCAAGGACAAGTGCGGCAACAAGTCGAATGCATCCTCCGAGGTCGAATTTCGCGGCGTCATCGCCCATCTGATCGGCGAGCCCGGTCACGGCATTCGCGCCGGGCTGGAGATGAACCACTATACGCGGCTCGATTTCGCCGTAGGCTCGGCCGGATTGATGCGCCATGCGGTGGCGCAGGCCGCGCATCACACCGCCCATCGCCGTGCCTTCCAGAAGGCGCTGATCGACCAGCCGATCATGACGAACGTCATCGCCGACCTCGCGCTGGAGGCCGAGGCCTCCGCCTGGCTCGCCTTCCGCTTCGTCCATGCACTCGACCGCGAGGGCGGGAGCGAGGCCGAGAAGCTGATCGGCCGCATCGGCGCGCCGATCGCGAAATACTGGAACTGCAAGCGCGCCACGCCGGTCGTGGTCGAGGCGCTGGAATGCCATGGCGGCAACGGCTTCATCGAGGACCACTTGATGGCGCGGCTCTATCGCGAGGCGCCGCTCAACGGCATCTGGGAGGGCACGGGCAATGTCGTCTGCCTCGACGTGCTCCGCTCGATCCGCCGCTATCCCGATTGTGTGCCGGCTTTGCTCGATGAATTGCGTGCCGCCCGCGGCAGCGATCCGCGCTACAACGCCTTCCTCGCCGAGCTGGAAACCGATCTCGTCGATGTGCTCAGGCATGAGCATCTGGCGCGCCGCTTCGTCGAGCGCATGGCGCTGGCTCTGTCGGCCTCGCTCTTGATCCGTCACGCGCCGCATGCGGTCGCCGACGCTTATGTCGCCTCGCGCTTGGCGGGCGGCTGGTCCGGCCATTTCGGCTCCCTGCCGCAGGGCGCCGATCTGCAGGCCATCGCGCGGCGGGCCGTGCCCGTGTCAGAGTGAGGCTTCAGAGCAGCGTCACGGCCGCCAGCAGCGCGGCAGACGCCCAGAGCAGAGTACAGGAGCGCTTGTAGAGGGTGAGCGCCCGGCGGATATCGGCGGCATTGGCCTCGGCCCGGCCATCGCCCATCCAGTGATCCTCGACGCGGGTCTCGCCATAGACGCGCGGGCCGGCAAGTCTGAGGCCCAGCGCCCCGGCCATGGCGGCTTCCGGCCATCCGGCATTGGGCGAGCGATGCTTGCCGGCATCGCGCCGCAACGCTCGCCAGGCACCAACAGCGTCCACCTTCGGGTCCAGCGCGGCCGAGACGACCAGCAGAAGCGCCGTCAATCGCGAAGCCGGCAGGTTGACGAGATCGTCGAGCCGCGCCGCCGCCCAGCCGAAGGCGAGATGACGCGGCGTGCGATGGCCGATCATCGAATCGGCGGTGTTGATCGCCTTGTAGGCGGCGATGCCCGGCAATCCGCCGACGCCGAGCCAGAAGGCCGGCGCGGTGATGCCGTCGGAAAAGTTCTCCGCGAGGCTTTCGATGGCAGCGCGCGAGACGCCGGCCTCGTCCAGCGTCTGCGGATTGCGGCCGACGATCATCGAGACGGCGCGCCGTCCGCCCTCGAGCCCGTCACGTTCCAGTCCCTCGGCGACGCGGGCGACATGCTCGTACAGGCTGCGCTGCGCGATCAGGGTCGAGGCAAGGAGGGCGAGCGGGATCAGGCCGAGGAGGCCGAAGGAGAGGCACAGCCGCTGGATCAACGCCGACAGGGCGATGATGATGGCGAGCAGCAGCGTCAGCGCCAGAACCCCCATGGCCTTCCGCCTGACGAAGGAGGCGGTCTCTTGGTTCAGCACGCGATCGAACATGCCGATCAAGCGGCCGATCCAGGTGACGGGATGGCCTATCGCGGCATAGAAGCGCTCGGGATAGCCGAATGCCGCCTCGATGGTCAGCGCGAGCACGAGCAGCGGCAGGTTGGCGGAGAGGTTCATGCGGGGCGCAGGCGAGGTCGTGGCTGAGGACGGTATCTGGCATGGCGGCGATCTCGCCACGGCCCGCGCGCTCTTTCCGGAGGCGCCGCAGCCCTGGGTCGATCTCTCCACCGGGATCAATCCGATCCCCTATCCGCTTCCGGCGCTGCCGTTAAGCCTCTGGACGCGCTTGCCTGGTGCCGATGACGAGGCGGCACTGATCGCCGCCGCCCGTGCGGCCTATCGGGTGCCGTCTCACGCAGACATCGTTGCGGCGCCCGGCACGCAGATCCTGATCGAGTTGCTGCCGCGCCTCGCATCCGCCGGTCCGGTCGCGATCCTCGGGTCGACCTATGCCGAGCACGGTCATGCCTGGCGCAAGGCTGGCTACGCCGTCACCGAAACCGTGACGCCCGCCGAGGCGGCAGCGACCATTATCGTGGTCAATCCGAACAATCCCGACGGGCGCGTGCTGTCGCAGGCCGAACTGACAAGTCTCGCGGCGCATTGTGCCGCCAACGGAGGGCTACTCGTCGTCGACGAAGCCTTCGCCGATTTCACGCCCGAGGACAGCATCGTGCCGGACTTGCCTGATGGCACGATCGTGCTGCGCTCCTTCGGCAAGACCTATGGTCTCGCCGGCCTGCGCCTAGGTTTCGCCATCGGCGCGCCCGGTCCGGTGGCGAAGCTCAAGGCCGCGCTTGGACCCTGGTCCGTTGCCGGTCCCGCTCTCCATGTCGGTGCGCTGGCTTTGTCGGACGCTGCCTGGCTTGCCGAGACTGGCAGTGCGCGGGCGCGCGATGCTGCCCGCCTCGACGCCCTGCTTGCGCCGCATGGCCGGATTATTGGCGGCACCACCCTGTTCCGCCTGCTCGAAACCCCCGGGGCCGCGGCGCTCTTTGCCCATCTCGGCCGGCACGGCATCTATGTCCGCCGCTTCCAGAACGCGCCGGATCGGCTGCGCTTCGGCCTGCCGGGCGATGAGGCCGAATGGTCGCGTCTGCGCGCGGCGCTCACCTTCGATGCCCCGGAAGCATCGCCGTCAGCGTGAAGCTTGCATGCGGCGGATGCGGGGACAGGAGCCGGCGGGCCGGCTAACGTCGACCGTATAAGGAATCGGGGAGAGACAACGCATGGCATTCCTGCCGCCGGAAGGCGACCTGACGATTGGCTTCGCTCACGCCGCCTATCAGCTCCGCGACGAGTTCCTGATGCGCAGCCGTGCGGCGAAGAGCTTCGAGGTCCGCAGTCTCGACGAACTGCGCGAGCGCGCTCCGGAAGCCGATGTGCTCGTCGTCTCCGGCCTGTGGCGCAATGACCTGCTGCCGCGCCTGCCGAAGCTGCGCTTCATCCAGTCGATCAGCGCCGGCACGGACCAGTTCGACAAGTCCGCGATCGGCGCAGCCGGCGTTCGCCTCGCCAGCGCCCAGGGCGGCAACGAGCGGGCGGTCGCCGAACATGCGATGTCGCTGATCCTGGCGCTGACCCGCCAGATCCATTTCGCGCGGGACAATCAGGTAAAGCAGGTCTGGCGCCCGATGATCGGCGATCGCGCGCTGCGCGAGGACGAGCTCGGCGGCAAGACGCTGGTCATTGTCGGGCTCGGTCGCATCGGCCTCAGGCTGGCGAAGCTCGCGAGCGCCTTCGACATGCGCGTCATCGGCGTGCGCCGCAGCGCCGAGCCGCAGCCGCATGTCGAGGCGGTCGTCCATCCGGACAAGCTGGCCGAGGTGGTGGCCGGGGCCGATTTCGTCGCCCTGACCTGCCCGCTGACGCCCGAGACGGAAGGGCTGATCGATGCCCGCATCCTCGGCGCGATGAAGCCTTCCGCCTTCCTGATCAATGTCGCGCGGGGCCGCGTCGTCGACGAGATGGCCCTGCTCGATGCGCTCGGTAACAGTAGCATCGCGGGTGCAGGGCTCGATTGCTTCCATGAGGAGCCCTTGCCGCCGATCTCGCCGTTCTGGCGCATGCCGCAGGTTATCGTCACCCCGCATAGCGCCGGCGAAACCCGCGCCTACGAAGGCAATGTCGTCGATATCCTCCTCGACAATCTGGATCGGCTGGCGCGCGGCGAAACGGGCCTGCGCAACCAGATCGTCTGATCCGGGGCAGGGTGGGCATGGCGTTGCCGCGATTCGTCCGGCCAGGCGGGCCGTCGCTGATCCCTGCGCTCGGTGTCACGCAGGTCTTCGGCTACGGCGCGCTCTTCTACGCTTTCACCGTGCTGGCGCCGCGCATGACCGCCGATTTCGGCTGGGCTCCGGAATGGACCTTCGGCGGTTTCGCGGTCGGGCTTCTGCTGGGTGGCGCGGTTGCGCCCGTCACCGGCAGCCTTATCGATCGCTACGGCACCCGGCTGGTGATGACGACCGGCTCCGGGCTGGCGGGCCTCTCGCTCTTCGCGCTGGCCGAGGCGCGCGGCATCGTCAGCTATACGCTCGCGATGGCCGCCGTCCAGGCGGTGACAACCGCCGTGTTCTACGACGCCGCCTTCGCAGCGCTGACGCAGGCGCGCGGTAGCCAGGCGCGCCGCGCCATCAGCCAGCTCACCCTGATCGGCGGCTTCGCCTCGACTCTGTTCTGGCCGCTGACGTCGAGCCTGCTCGCGTTTCTCGACTGGCGCGGCGTTTATCGGCTCTACGGCCTTTCGCAGATCCTGGTCTGCCTGCCCCTGCATCTTTTCTTCCTGCCCGGCCGGGTGAAGCGACCGGTCGTCGCCGAGACCGGTGCCGCCATCCCGTCCAGCCCACAGGAGCCGGAGACGGCCTATCTCACGGGTGATACCCGCCGCCGCGCCTTCCTGCTGCTGGCGCTGGCCTTATCGCTGCAGGGCTTCGTCGTCTCGGCCATGGCCGTGCATATGCTGGCGCTGCTGCAGGGGTTTGGCCTCAGCGCCGCCGTCGCGGTCGGAATCGGTGCGATGCTCGGGCCGTCTCAGGTCGCCGGGCGCCTCGCCGAGATGCTGTTCGGCCGCGGCGTCTCTCCGGTCACCACGGCCTGGGTCTCGGCCTGGCTGATGCCGATCGGTCTTGTCCTGCTCCTGATCGGCGGAGCTTGGCCGATCGTCGCCGGGCTCTTCGCCATCGCCTTCGGCATCAGCATGGGCCTGAGCTCGATCGTGCGCGGCACTGTCCCGCTCCAGCTCTTCGGTCCGGTCGGCTTCGGTGCGACCATGGGCAAGCTCTCGGCGCCTGGCCTCGTCATCAAGGCGACGGCCCCACTCGCCTTCGCCATCGCGCTGGAGCGTGGCGGCGTCACGGTCTCGACGCTGTTGCTGATCGCCTTCTCGGCGCTCGCAGCCGGCGCCCTCATGCTGTTGGCACGCGGCCGCTCGGCCTGAGGCTCAGGCCCGCATCGTTCGCCACCAGTGGCGCACGGCGTCGCGTGTGCGCATCGCCAGGCCATAGGCGGCGGTGGCTCGGACCCAGCCGAGCACGCTGTCGCGCACGCGCACGATCTGTCCCATGATCCAGGCGAACCAGCGATAGCTCAGAAGCTTCTCGCGGCCGGCATGATAGATCCGCTCGACGAAGACGAAGCTCATCAGATGCGCGAAGGCGGTCACCACCAGACCGGCCCAGAACTGCCCGCGCGCGAACAGCAGCAGCCCGAACAGCTTCAGCGGCTCGGCGATGGCGAAGGGGATCGCCAGCGCCAGCAGGACGAGCGGCGGCGGCAAGACGGCGACGGCCTCTTCCAGCCGGCGCATGACCCGCAATTCCGCAAGCCGGCGCAGCAGCGGCCGATAGAGTGGGCGCAGCAGCTCGTCGAGGATGATGAAGACGGCGATGACGGCGCGCAGGATCGCGAGCAATCCGCGCGTCAGCGGGCCGCGTTCGGGTACAGGTGAGGGCGGAAGGTTATCGGGCATCCCTACGATTCATAAGCCCGGATTTGCGGCAATTCCATGCCGCAGGTGATCCATGATCCCCTCGCTGCACGCGCAAGGCCGTTCAAAACACGGTCTTAGCGGCGCGCATCCTCCTTCAGCATCGCCACGCCCTTTTCGGCGATCATCATCGTCGGGTTGGCGGTGTTGCCGGAGGTGATGGCGGGCATGACCGAGGCGTCGATGACGCGCAGGCCCGAGACGCCGCGCACCCTGAGCCGCTCGTCGAGCACGGCGCCCGGATCGTCGTCGCTCCCCATCCGCGCCGTGCCGACAGGATGGAAGATCGTGGTGCCGAGCTTGGCGGCGGCCTCCAGCAGGGCTTCGTCCGACTGGGCGGCCTCGCCCGGCATGTATTCTTCGGGCCGGAAGCGGGCGAGCGGCTCTTGGGCCACGATCCGGCGCGTCAGCTTCATCGCATCGACAGCGACCTGCCGGTCCTCCTCCGTGTCGAAATAGTTCGGCGAGATGACGGGATTGTCGCGCGGATCGGCCGAGCGCAGATGCACGCTGCCGCGGCTCGTCGGCCTGAGATTGCAGACGCTGGCCGTGAAGGCATCGAACGGATGCAGGCCGGAGCCCCAGCTATCGAGCGAGAGCGGCTGGAAATGGTATTGCAGGTTCGCCGTCGCATAATGCGGAGAAGATTTGGCGAAGGCGCCGACCTGCGAGGGCGCCATGGTCAGCGGTCCCGTACGCAAGGCCGCCCATTCCAGCGCCATCAGCGGCCGGCGCCAGAGCTTGGCGTAATCGCTGTTCAGCGTCTTGACGCCCTGGACCTTGTAGACCGGCCGGATCTGGAGATGGTCCTGCAGATTCTCGCCGACGCCAGGCGCATCGACCAAGGTCTCGATGCCCAGACCCTGCAGCCGCACCCCGCTGCCGATGCCTGAGCGTTCGAGCAGGAGCGGGGAGGCGACGGCGCCGGCCGAGAGCACGACCTCGCCGCCGACCTCGACCCGGAGTTTCTCTTCGCTCGGCGTGCCCAGCCCATGGGTGAATTCGACCGCCTTGGCCCGGCCATCCTCGAAGACGATGCGCTCGACATGGACCCGCGTCTCAAGCCGGAGATTGCGGCGCTCCTTCTGCTCGAGCAGGGGCTTCAGGAAGGCTCGATAGGCACTCAGGCGCCGCCCGCGCCGCTGGTTCACCTGGAAATAGGACGAGCCTTCATTGTCGCCGGTGTTGAAATCCGGGATCTTGGCGATGCCGGCAGCTTCCGCTGCGTCGCGGATCGCATCGAGGATCGCCCATCGCACGCGCGGATGCTCGACGCGCCATTCCCCGCCGGCCTTGTGCAGCCCGCCGGGCGGCGGCGCCATATGGTCCTCATGCTCCAGGAAATAGGGCAGCACGTCGTCCCAGCCCCAGCCGGAGAGGCCACGCTGGCGCCAGCCGTCATAGTCGGCGGCCTGGCCGCGCATATAGACCATGGCGTTGATGGCCGAGGAGCCGCCGACGACCTTGCCGCGCGGATAGGCCAGCGCCCGCCCGCCGAGCCCGGCCTGAGGTTCGGTCTGGAACAGCCAGTCGGCGCGGGGATTGCCGATGGCGAAGAGATAGCCGACCGGGATGTGGAACCAGATCCAGTCATCCATGCCGCCGGCTTCGAGCACCAGGACCTTGGTCTGCGGATCGGCGGCCAGCCGGTTAGCGACGACGCAACCGGCCGAACCCGCCCCGATCACGACGTAATCGAAGGTACCGATGAGGCGTCGGTCGGTCGATGCGGTATCAGGCATGGCGTTTCCGGCAGGTGACGGATGAGGATCCGCTTCTCCATACGAGGGATAAGCGCCGCCACGCCCCGCGACAATGCCACTAAAATCCGAATCCGCTTGGGCTTTTGAGAGCAGCAGCCCTGCGCCGTCCGCCCTGCGCTCTCGACCGATCGGAAACGGATCACTATAAGCCGCGCCAGAGGCTCGCTCGCTCCCGTCGCGGCGCCGGCCCTTTTTATGAGGCTCTTGGATGTGCGGCATTTTTGGCTCGCTCGGCTTCGAATCCGATCCGCAGCGGATTGATATCGTCGCTCATCGTGGCCCGGATGGGCGTGGCTGGGAAACCTATGCCAGCGCCAAGGGCCCCGTCGCCCTCGGTCATCGTCGTCTGGCTATCATCGACGTTTCGGACGCCGGTTTGCAGCCGATGTGCGACGCGTCGCGCCGCTATTGGCTCGTCTTCAACGGCGAGATCTACAATTACATCGAGCTGCGTGAGGAAATGCGGGCGAAGGGCGAGGTTTTCGTCTCCGAGTCCGATTCCGAGGTGCTTCTGCGCGCCTATATGCTCTGGGGCGAGGAGGCATTGCCGCGGCTGCGTGGCATGTTCGCTTTCCTGATATGGGATGATCGCGACAAGAAGCTCTTCGCCGCCCGCGATCGGTACGGCATCAAGCCGCTATACATGGTGACGACGCCCCGCGGAGCCGCCTTCGGTTCGGAGATCAAGCAGCTCTTGGGTCTTCCAAGTGTGTCGGGCCGGATGAATGTCGCCCGCGTCCACGATTTCCTGGCTTCCGGCATCTCTGACCATACCGCGGAGACGATGTTCGAGGGCGTGTTTCAGCTCCGCGGTGGCGAGTGCGTCACGATCGATGCGAGCCGCGATACAGCCATCGAAGCCCGATCGCGTCGTTGGTATCCTGCGACCGCCGGCGATATTTCCGTGTCCGAGGACGAGGCTGCGGCGCGGTTCCGCGAGCTTTTGACCGAGTCGGTTCGATTGCATCTGCGCTCGGATGTTCCCGTCGGCTCCTGCCTGTCGGGAGGCCTCGATTCATCGTCCATCGTTTGCCTGATGTCCGGCATGATGGGCTCGGGGGCGGGCGGCGCGAAGGTCAACACGGTCTCGGCTTGCTATGCCGAGAAGAGCGTCGACGAGAAGCCGTTCATGGATGCGGTCGTCGCGCACGCCCATACAGAGCCGCATTACATCTTCCCGAAGGCCGATGACGTGTTCCAGCGCGCCTCGGACATCACCTGGCATCAGGATGAGCCTTTCGGCTCGACCTCGATCTTCGCGCAATGGTGTGTCTTCGAGGAAGCGCGGCGCGTCGGCGTCAAGGTGATGCTGGACGGGCAGGGGGCCGACGAGCAGCTTGCCGGCTACCATGGCGGCTTTTCCTACTACATGGCCGACCTGACCCGGCGTCGGCAGTTCAAGCAACTGCTCACGACCATTCTGGAGCGGAACCGCTATCACGGCACGCCTGTCGCCGATCAGATCAAGCATCATCTGGTGCCGCTGCTGCCGCGCGGGCTTGGTGGCCTGCTGCGGCGCCAGCATCGCGCGCTGACTCAGCATGACTGGCTGGGGACTGATGTGCTGCGCCAGCAGGGCAATCCGCGGACTGCTCTCGAATTGGCCAGCGACGAGCTCGGCCTGCCGCCGGTCACCGATTTGCGCACGCTCTGCATGACGATGACCTATGGCTCCAACCTCGCCATGCTGTTGCACTGGGAGGATCGCAATTCGATGGCTCATTCGATCGAAGCGCGTGTACCCTTCCTCGATCATCCGCTGGTCGAGTTCGACCTGGCGCTGGGGAACGACCACAAGATCGTTGGCGGCGATACCAAGCGCGTCCTGCGGCGCGGCATGGCTCATGTCCTGCCCGAGAGCGTTCGTGAGCGGCGGGACAAGCTCGGCTTCGCGACGCCGGAGCAGATCTGGTTCCGCGGACCTTTGCGCGGCCTGGTCGAGGACGGGATCGAGAAGACGCTCGCGCGCTATCCGGGGTTGATGAACGCGGATGGCGTACGCGCATTGACCAGGGAGATGTTGGACGGCGACCGGCCTCTCGATTTCACGCTGTGGCGGATCGTCAATCTCGGGATCTGGGGCGAGCGGACCGGGGTAACTCTGTAGTGGGGCGGCCTAGGAACTGGCTGCCATGACAAGAACGCAGGGGCCTGTTACAGAGCGCCTCTGTATTCGAGTTCGAAGGAATGGATGGCCGGCCTCGTCCTGGCGGCGGTCGCTCACGGCTCCATAAGTCAGAAAGTTTTCCATGTGTGGAATTGCAGGTGCAGTCTCGGTGACGCGCCAGCCTATTGCAAAGCTCGACCGCGCTCTGGCCGCCATGAGTCAGCTGATCGCGCATCGCGGCCCGGATGGCCATGGCTTCTGGCGCGCGCCTTCGGATGTCTGCGGCCTCGCCCATCGCCGCCTGGCCATCATCGACCTGTCGCCTGCAGGCCACCAGCCGATGGTTGGCAATAGCGGCACCGTCATCAGCTTCAATGGCGAAATCTATAACTATGTCGAGCTGATGGACGAGCTGAAGGCCGGCTGGTCGTTCCGCTCCTCTTCCGATACCGAGACCGTGCTCGCCGCCTACGCCAAATGGGGCGTCGACTGCCTGAGCCATCTGCGCGGCATGTTCGCCTTCGCCCTCTGGGACGGCGACCGCTTCTTTGCGGCGCGCGACCGCTTCGGCATCAAGCCGTTCTACTATGCCGTCGTCGACGGGGTGCTGTATTTCGCCTCGGAGATGAAGGCGCTGCTGCCGGTGCTGCCGGAGATCGCGACCGATCCGGACGCGCTCGCCGAATACATGACCTTCCAGTACACGATCGGCGAGAACACGCTCTTCAAGCACGTTCAGACCCTCCTCCCCGGCCATGCGCTGACGGTGGAGAACGGCGAGGTCAAGGTCTTCCGCTACTGGGATGTCCATTACGATATCGACTGGGACCACACGCCCCGCTGGTTCGGCGAGGAGATGCGGACCCGCCTGTCGGATTCGATCAAGGTGCATCTGCGCTCGGACGTGCCCGTCGGGGCCTATATCTCGGGCGGCATCGATTCCAGCCTGATCGGCATCCTTGCCGGCCGCGAGGAGGCTTCCGGCCGCATCGGCTTCCACGGTAAGTTCACCGAATTCGAAGGCTACGACGAAAGCGTCTATGCCGAGGCGGCCTGCCGGGATGGCGGCATCGAGCTGCACCAGATCGACATCACGGCAAGCGATTTCCGCGACAATATCGAGAAGGTGCTCTATCATCTCGACACGCCGGTCGGTGGGCCGGGCTCCTTCCCGCAATACATGGTCTCGGAACTGGCGGCGCGGCACGTCAAGGTCGTGCTCGGCGGCCAGGGCGGTGACGAGATTTTCGGCGGCTATGCCCGCTACCTGATCGCCTATCTCGAGCAGGCGCTGAAAGCCTCGATCGACGGGACCCAGCGCAACGGCAATTTCGTCGTGACGCCGGAATCGATCATCCCGCATCTGACGGTTCTGCAGGAATACAAGCCGCTGATCCGCCAGCTCTTCTCCAAGGGTCTGTTCGGCCCGCTCGACGAGCGCTATTTCCGTCTCATCGACCGCTCCGCAGATATGGAGAATGAAGTCGACTGGTCGGCGCTCGATCGGGCCGGCGTCTTCACGCGCTTCCAGGCCATTTTCAATTCCGAGCGGAACGTGAGGAAGGAAGCTTATTTCGACTCGATGACGCATTTCGACTTCAAGTGCCTCCTTCCTGCGCTGCTTCAGGTCGAGGACCGGATGTCGATGGCGCATGGACTTGAATCGCGCGTGCCGCTGCTCGACCACTCCGTCGTCGAATTCGCCGCAACCATCCCCGCGGACCTCAAGTTCAAGGGCGGCCAGATGAAGCACTTCATCAAGTCGACCTTCTCCGGCGACCTGCCGCAGGAACTGGCGCAGCGACGTGACAAGATGGGCTTCCCGGTGCCGCTGAAGGAGTGGTTCTCGGGCGAGCTCAAGGACATGGTCGCCGACATCTTCGCGACGCAGAAGAATCGCCACCGCGCGTTCTTCAACTCCGACGTGATCCTTGCCAATTTCGACAAGGCCGAGCGCTTCTCGCGCAAGACCTGGGGGCTGCTCAGCCTCGAACTCTGGCAACAGATATTCCATGATCGTGCCGCTTCGTATCGGCGCATGCTTGACGAGGTCGAGCCTGCTCAGGTCGCGGCCCAGTAACTCCAGCACTCACGGGAATTAGACGATGAAGGTCTTCATTACGGGTGGCTCCGGCCAGGTCGGCTCGACAGCGGCGGACATGTTCCTGGCGCGGGGCGACACCGTGATGTCGCTCGAGAATTTCTCGACCGGCCGGCGCGACAACCTGCTCGACCAGGAGAATCTGACTCAGGTTGAGGGGTCGATCACCGACTGGAAGCTGGTCGACCAGCTCTTCTCAGACTTCAAGCCCGATGTCGTCGTGCACACCGCCGCTTCCTACAAGGATCCGGAGGACTGGGAGACCGATGCGCTGGTCAATGCCGTCGGCGGCGCCAACATCGCCAAGGCCTGCAAGCTGCACAAGGTCGGGCGCCTGATCTATTTCCAGACCGCCCTATGCTACGGCACCAAGCCGCTGCAGCAGCCGATCACCTTGGACCATCCGATCAATCCGGTGAACTCGAGCTATGCGATCTCCAAGACCGCGGGCGAGCACTATGTGCAGTTCTCCGGTATCGACTGGGTGACCTTCCGCCTCGCCAACGTCATCGGCCCGCGCAACGTCTCCGGCCCGCTGCCGATCTTCTACGGCCGCCTCGCCGAGGGGAAGAAGTGCTTCGTCACGCCGGCTCGCCGCGATTTCTGCTACGCCGGCGACCTCGCCAAGGTCGTCGTTCAGGCCGCCAACGGCAAGGGCAACGGCACCTATCACTTCTCGTCCGGCAAGGACGTGGCGATCAAGGAGCTCTATGACGCCGTCGTGAAGGCGATGAAGCTCAACGACTATCCGGAGCCCGAGGTGAAGCCGCTCGGCCCGGATGATGCCGCCTCGATCCTGCTCGATCCCTCGCGCACCTTCGCCGATTTCGGCGATATCGAGTTCACGCCGCTGGACGAGATCGCGCGGCTCTCGGTCGAGCGCTGGGAGAAGGAAGGCGTGGTCGGCGGCTATACCCATCTCAAGGAAGCCCGCGCTGACATCAAGACTCCGGCCAAGGGCTGAGACTGATGATGCGTATCCTGATCACCGGTGGCGCCGGCTGCCTCGGTTCGAACCTGACCGAGCGCTATCTCGAAGCCGGGCACGAAGTTCTGGTGCTCGACAATTTCGCGACCGGGCATCATGGCTCGCTGCCGGATGCGCATCCTGCATTGCGGCTCGTCGAGGGCAAGGTTCAGGACCGCGCACTGGTCGATGGCCTGTTCGCCGAATTCAAGCCGACCCATGTCATCCATTCGGCGGCGGCCTACAAGGATCCGGACGACTGGCTCGAGGATACGCGCACCAATGTCGAGGGCACGATCCATGTCGTCGAGGCGGCCAAGGCCGCCGGCGTGCAGCGCTTCGTGAATTTCCACACCGCGCTCGGCTACGGCAGGCCCGAGGCGCTGCCGATCCCTGCCGATGCGCCGGCGCGCCCCTTCACCAGCTATGGCATCTCCAAGCAGGCCGGCGAGAACTACCTCGCGATCTCGGGTCTGCCCTTCGTTTCGCTGCGGCTCGCCAATGTGACTGGCCCCCGCCTGGCGATTGGGCCGATTCCGACCTTCTATACGCGGCTGAAGGCCGGCAAGGGCTGCTTCTGCTCGAAGACGATCCGCGACTTCATCGACATGGATGATTTCTTCTCGGTGATGGATGCGGTCATGGCCGAGGGAGCGCCGACAGGCCTGTTCAACGTCTCGACCGGGACTGGCCATACGATCAAGGAGATCTTCGACATCGTCGTCGACCATCTCGGTATCACGCTCAGCGAACCCGTGCCGGAGGTCGAGGCGGGGGCCGACGACGTTCCGGCTGTCGTGCTCGATCCCTCGAAGACGATCGAGGCCTTCGGCTGGAAGCCGCGTTACTCCTTCGAACAGACCATCCGGCGCATGCTGGCCTGGTACGACCAGCACGGCGTCACCGCAATCTACAGCCACCTCAAGGCGCCGCCGGCGAAGGTCTGACCGCCTTTGCCTGCCAGGCTCGCTCTGCCTCATCTTCCAAACGGATTTTTTCCATGACTGAAAGCTTTGCTGGCAAGAACGTGCTGGTCGTCGGCGGCGCCGGCTTCGTCGGCTCCAATCTGGTGAAGCAGATCCTGCGTGAAAAGCCGCGCAAGCTGACGATCGTCGACAACTTCCTCTCGGCCGACCCGATCAACGTTCCGGACGACCCGGCGGTGAAGCTCGTCTCCGGGCCGATCACCAATGATCGCATCCTGGCGGAGCTCGATAGCGATCTCGACTATGCCTATCACCTCGCCTGTTTCCACGGGAACCAATCCTCGATCCACGATCCGCTGATGGATCATGAGAACAACACGCTGACCACGCTGAAGCTGTTCGAGCGGCTGAAGGACATCAAGTCGCTGAAGAAGGTGGTCTATTCGGCCGCCGGCTGCGCCGTGGCCGCCAAGACCTTCGACGGCGCTACGGCGACGACCGAGGACGCGCCGGTCTCGCTCTTCCACGACAGCCCGTATTCCATCTCGAAGCTGATCGGCGAGATGTACGGCAACTATTATTTCACGCGGCACGGCCTGCCCTTCGTCAAGGCGCGGTTCCAGAACGTCTATGGTCCGGGCGAGATCCTGGGCGCGGGCCGCTGGCGCGGGACCCCGGCGACGGTCTGGCGCAACGTGACCCCGACCTTCATCTGGAAGTCGCTGCATGGCGAAGCGCTGCCGGTCGAGAACGGCGGCATTGCCACCCGGGACTTCATCTTCGTCGAAGACATGGCGCGCGGCCTCATGGCCTGTGGCCTGAAAGGTGAACCCGGCGAGATCTACAATCTCGGTTCGGGCGCTGAGATTTCGATCCGCGAGCTCGCCGAACGCATCAACGTGGCGACCGGCAATGCGACGCCGATCGCCCTGACTCCGGCGCGCGACTGGGACCGCTCCGGCCAGCGCTTCGCCGCGACCGACAAGGCCCGCGAAAAGCTCGGCTTCGTGGCGAGCGTCCCGCATGAAGAGGGCATTCGCCGCACGGTCGAATGGACGAAGGCCAACCGCGAGACGGTCATGCGCTGCATGATGAGCCACGCGCATTTCGTGCCTGACGTGAAGCGCTACTCCTGATATGCCGGCTCGATTTTGTAGCGCGAGATGACGGCGGAACGGATGAGCGACGAGACGGAGGGCGCACAGCACATACGTCGGGGCGCCAGCCCAGGTGAGGGCGGTCTCGGCGTCGGCCGCATCTTGAGATCGGTTTGGCACAACCGCGCCCTTGTGCGTGAGATGACGCGCCGGGAACTGACGGACCTGCATGCCGGGCAGGCGGCCGGCGTGATCTGGCTCGTCGTGCACCCGCTTTTCCTGTTCGCGGTCTATGCGTTTCTGTTCTCAGTCGTCTTCAGCATGCGCATCGGCGAAAAGGGCCCGACGGATTATCTCGTCTACCTGTTTTCCGGCCTGGCGCCCTGGCTGATGACCGCCGATGTCCTGGCGCGTTCCTCGCACGTCATCGTTTCGAACGCTGCCATCGTGAAGAAGGTCACCTTTCCGACGGAAGTCCTGATCGCGAAGACGGTTCTCGCTTCGGTTCTGGTTCAGGGGTTGCTCTTCGCTTGCGTCATTGTTTACGCGGTGATGACGCGCGGCCATTTGCCTTGGAGCTTCCTGCTTCTGCCTGTGGTTTTTGGGCTCCATCTCGCGCTGCTCTGGGGACTGGCGATGCTGCTCGCTTCCCTCACGCCCTATTTTCGCGATGTACCGGAACTGGTTCGTATCTTCGTGACGATCAACATCTATCTCGTTCCGATCGTCTACCTGCCGAACATGGTCCCGGGGGCACTCAGGTTCGTCGTCGATCTCAATCCGTTCAGCTATCTGATCTGGTGCTATCAGGAGATCATCTACTACGAGAGCGTTCGTGGGCCGGCTGCCTGGCTTGGGCTGATCGTCTTTTCGGGGGCCGCGGTGCTCGCCGGTTCCTACGTGTTCTCCCGGCTCCGGCATCACTTCTCGAGCGTCGTCTGAAGGTTCCGCGATGAGCGACGTTGCCATCCAGGTCCGTAACCTGGTCAAGGAATACGAAGTCTATGCCAAGCCGATCGATCTTGCGCTCGAGATCCTGACACGCCGGCCGCGTCACCAGATCTTCAGGGCGCTGGACAGCGTGAGCTTCGATGTCATGCGCGGCGAGGTGCTTGGCATTATCGGCACGAACGGGGCCGGCAAGTCGACGCTGTTGAAGCTCGTCACCGGCGTGCTGGAGCCGACCTCCGGCCAGGTCGACATCACAGGGCGGGTTACCGCGATCCTTGAGCTGGGGCTCGGCTTCAACCCGGAATATTCCGGTCGGGAAAACATCTATCTGAGCGGTTTGCTCTACGGGATGGACCGTCAGGAGATCGACCGGAAAATCGACGACATCATTGATTTCAGCGGACTCGCAGACTTCATCGAGCGGCCGGTCAAGACCTATTCGAGCGGCATGCATTCGCGGTTGGCCTTCTCGATCGCAACTGCGGTCGATCCGGACATCCTGATCATCGACGAGGCCTTGGCGGCAGGCGATTCGGCCTTCGTGCAGAAGTGCATGCGCCGTATCCGTCAGCTCTGCTCGCATGGCCGCACCGTGATTCTCGTCTCGCATGGCACGGGGCTGCTCGCCCAGTTATGTCAGCGGGTGATGTGGATGGAGAAGGGTCGGATCAAGATGGTCGGCCCGGCTATCAATGTCGTCCAGGCCTATGATCTGGCAGCACATGAGCAGGCCGATTCGGCGGGCTGGCTCGATACGGTCGAGGACGACCTGACTGCCGCCGCGAAAGCGGAAATGGGGCTGGAAACGGGTGAGCCGAATACGATTAAGGAGATCGTAGCGGGGAGTGGCGCGACGAAACAGGTGTTTCGTCGCGGACCGGTGTTCATCGAGGGTGTCGAGATGTTCGATGCCGCAGGAGCATCGAGCACGCGCCTGACGCTCCTGAAACCCTTTTCGCTCCGTATTCGCTATCGCGTCGAGGGAGACCTGCCCGAGACGACGCTGGGCGTTGCGGTCGCTGTGAACGGGCGTCACGATCTTGCGCCGGTCGCCCAGTTCTTCACGCAGAATATCAGGCCGACCGAAACCCGCGAAAGCTACGCTGATGCCGCGGATCGCAAGAAGGCCGGCCGCAGCGGGATCGTGACGCTGCACTTTCCAGCGGTGCCTTTCCGCAAGGGTGAGTATTTCCTGTCGCTGGGACTCCTGCCCAATACACCGGGAAGCTGGGAATTCTATGAATACCGCCACTTCCATTACATCTTCAGTGTCGACGACGCCGGCATGGATATCGGCGCGCCGATCTTCCTGGACGCGAGCGTCTCGTACGAGGCTACACCGGCCGCAGGGGATGCCGGCGGCCGGACCCTAGAGAAGGCGGTTTCGGCCAACAGGCCCCTCTCGCTTGAGCTCACACCGCCCGGCGTGAGCTACAAGACCTTGCGGGAGGAGATCGAGGCTGTCTGCATCGGGCGCGGTGGCTACCCGGATGCATGGCCTCGCCATCAGGACTGCCCTGCCTGCGGATCGCATGCGCTTGCGCCGCTCTTCAAGAAATATGGCTTCAACCATGCGCGCTGCGCAGCGTGCGGCTTTGTCTGCGTCGATCCGTTTCCGCCCGATCATGTCCTCGCCGAATTGTATTCTGGCGCCTATTACACGCGTACGCGCCAGCTCTTCGAACTGCCGCTGCTGAGGCAGGGCGGCAAGATGACGCCGTTTTCCGCACCGGCCGACGTACTCGAGCAGATCGTCGAACAGGTGAGCGGGGATATCCCCTCGGGCCGATGGCTCGATGTCGGTGGTGGGCTTGGTGCCTTCGCAGCGCTGGTCAAGAGCAAGCGTCCTCACTGGACGGTGGCGTTGAACGAGCTCAACCGCGAGTCGGGCGCGATCGCCAAGAGCCTGTTTGATCTGGAGGTGCTCGACGGCAATCCCGAGATGCTACGGGCGCAGGGACTGCTGTTCGACGTTGTGTCGTCCGTCGCTGTCCTGGAGCACATTCCGGATCCTGCGGCATTTCTGGCGAGCTATGCCGAGCTCGTGCGGCCGGGCGGCTGGCTGGTGACGGTCGTACCGCAGTTTACCCGGCTGAACGCCGAGATTTCGCAGGGCTCGTCACCGAACGCAGTGCCGCCCTTCCATGTTTCCCTGTTCGGGGCGGAAGCGCTGAGCCGCCTGATGGAGCGCTTGCCGGGATTGCAGCTCGAGCGGATCGAACAGGCCGGGCCGGCTGCCTTCGACCTGCTTCACGTTCCGGCCACCGGCGATCATTGGGATATCACGGTCCCGACTGAAGCCGAGCCGACGCCGCGCTCGATTCTGATCGACCCTTATGATGATGACAAGGCGATGCAGCTGAATGCGCTCGCCAAGGCAGCGCCGCTGTTCACGGAGTTCTTCGCGGGGCATGACGGCCGACTGTATCTGATCGCCTATTGTCGGCGGACAGCCTGAGCGTCGCGACGACTCGCGGGTGAGACACTGCAGACTTCCCTGAAAGCTGCGGTGTCTCAGAGGGCCGCTTTCAGGATCTCCGCGATCGTGATCGCCGATCGGCCGTCGCCATAGTCGGGGATGTCGCGCCGCGGCGCATAGTCTGAAGCGGTCCAGAGGCGGTTCCAGCCGGCATCGATCGTTTCGACCCATTCCGTCTCGTCGCGTAGCGTGACACAGGGCACGCGATGAAAATAGGCTTCTTTCTGCAGGCCGCCCGAATCCGTGAATACGGCCGCGGACTGGTTCACCAGCCACGCCATGTCGAGATAGCCGATCGGGTCGATCAACCTCAGCCCGGCAGGTACCACTCCGCGTTGCGTCAGCAGTTTCCGGGTGCGCGGGTGGACCGGCATGATGATGGGAATGGAGCGAGCCGCATCTTCCAGCCAGGCAACGACACGGGCAAAGCGAGCTGGATCGTCGGTATTCTCGGCTCGATGAACCGTCGCCACGGCATAGCGTTTGGGCTGGATTGCGAGATCGGTCAGGATGGTAGAGCGCCCTCTCGCCCGTTCGATCGCAGCGATTGTCGTGTCGAACATGACATCACCGGTTGCGTGGACACCGGCAACGATGCCTTCCTGCGTCAGGTTGTGAACGGCGGTCTGCGTCGGACAGAAGAGCAGGGTACTGACGTGATCGGTGACGACGCGGTTAATTTCCTCCGGCATCTGCCGATTGAAAGAGCGCAGACCAGCCTCGACATGCGCCACCGGAATGTGCAGCTTTGCTGCGGCCAAGGCCCCAGCCACGGTCGAATTGGTGTCGCCGTAAACGAGCACGATATCGGGATTCTCGGCCAGCATGGCCCCTTCGAGCTTCTCCAGCATTCTGCCGGTCATGGCGCCATGGCCGAGGCTGTTGATCTCAAGATGATAAGCAGGCTTCGGGATTGACAGCTCTTCGAAGAAGACATCCGACATCAAGGCATCGAAGTGTTGGCCGGTATGGGCGATGGTTTCGGTCAACCCCATCTGGGCGATCGCGCGGCTGACGGGTGCGGCCTTGATGAACTGCGGCCGGGCACCGAGGACGGTGAAAACCTGAATCATGATCGTTCCGCTGCCGGCCTTCCACTGCTTCACGTGTCTAGAGCGCTTTCGCGATTCGGAGAACGGCGGAATTGCACTCGCCGCAGCGCGAGCGGCTGCATCTTGTCCGCTTGCGCGGTTCGGTCGAGCCGGGTGCGATACTGCCGCGAGCCTTCTCTGTAACAGGCGCGGGCAACCGCATAAAATTGCCTTACAAATCGGGCACCGATCAAAATGGGCACCTGAGGCTCATTCGTGCTGACGCGACCGCGCGTACATGCTAGACGAACCCGCCGATCAGAAAGGCATAGAGGCGAACAACATGGCCGCCGTCGAAGAAGAACTTTGCAAGTTGCGGTGTGTCTACGCCGCTGCATCCCAGCCGGAAGGTTTGCAAAACCTTTCTATTGGGCGCACGGTCCCCACAATTTCCATTATCGGCATCGGCAAAGCCGCATTTCGTCCCACTATTACGGCCGACGTCGCAGCGCACTACGCTTCCATGCGTGGGATGCCCTGATTCTAGCTGAGCGCCAATGTTAGATCACGACGAACCCTCACTCGCATCGCTGTTCGATGCGGTCGTGATGTTGACCTGGTCGGATTGGAGGACCGAGCCGCGAAGCAACCGTTTCCATTACGCTTCCCGATTTGCGCGCGTGCTCCCGGTCTTCTTCGTACAGCCGGATGCTGTCGGCACAGAGGTTTCCTTCGAGGCCTCCGACCATCCCAATGTGACGATCGTCCACGCACCCCCCCACTACACGCCGAAAGCGGCCGCGGGTTTGGCGGCTGCACTCAATGAACGTGGCGTCCGGCGACCGTTATTGTGGATTTATAACGTCTTCTTTGAAAACTATATCGCACGATCGAACGCCCGATATGCGGTCTATCACGCGACAGAAAATTACCTGTTGGACGACGACCAATGGGCGGTTTCGGACCGTTCCGTACGCGCGCCGCTCTTGCGGGTTCTTTCTCGCGTCGACCTCGTGGTTGGCGTGTCGAAAGCCTTGACCCGAACCTATCGCGATCTCTCCCAATACTCCGGCAGGGCGATCACGTTGGCCAATGGCTGCGACTTCGCTTTTTGGCGGGATAGTGGCGCGGCCGAGCACGATGCCTCAGCCGGCAACATCGCTCTTTACCAAGGCGGCATCAATGCCAGGCTCGATTACCCGCTTGTGATCGAGTTGGCGCAGCAGATGCCAGAATGGCGCTTTTGGTATTGCGGGCACATCAAAGATGCCGGACCGCAATGGAGCGTTCTCTCTGCTCTACCAAATGTCGAATATAAGGGAGAACTGTCTCCCAAGCAGATTGCGGAGCTCGCCAAGAGCGCAACGGTTGGCCTGATTCCGTTCCTGAAAGGTCCCTTGATCCGGCAGTCGCTGCCTTTGAAAGCCTACGAATACGTTGCTTGCGGGCTTCCTGTCGTCAGCGTTCCGATCGATGCGCTCGAAAACGAGCCGCAGCTTTTTAGCATTGCCGAAACGGCGGTTGAATTCGCTCAGAAGCTGCGAGAGCTGGCACCGACAAGATCAGAGCCGGCATATCTCGAAATCCGCCGCGATGCCGGCGATAGGCAGTCTTATGACGGGCGTTTCGCTGAGCTCAGCAGGACGGTTGTCGACGCGGTTGCGTTGAGGTCACGTAAGAAGATTCGCCTCAACATTCTCGTTCTGTACGATGATGGCTCAACCCACGTCAAAACGATATTCGAGCATCTGGAAGCCTTCCAGAAGTATTCGCGGCATGATGTTTTTATGATGCCGATCACAGGACATGTCGACACGGATGGTTTGGATTTTTCCCCTTTCGATGCCGTGCTGATCCACTATTCGGTCAGGGTTTCGATTCTGGATCATATCCTCGATCCCATGGCGTCGGTTATCGCGCGCTACGACGGGCCGAAGCTCCTGTTCGCGCAGGATGAATACGAAGGCACCGAAACGGCGCGGGCCTGGATCGAACGGCTCGGCGTGGACGCGGTGTTTACAAACGTGCCGATGGACGAAATTGAAAAAGTCTATCCTCGATCCCGCTTTCCAATGGTCGATTTCGTGCCGACCTTAACAGGATATGTTCCCGAAGACCCTCAAATAGACGACTTTGCCCTGCCATTGGCAGAACGAAAGACGCTTATCGCTTATCGCGGTCGCATGCTGCCTTATCATTACGGTGATCTTGGGCAGCAGAAATATCAGATTGGCGTAGAGGTGAAGCGGCTCTCGGCAGAGCGCGGATTGCCTGTCGACGTGGAAGTCGATGACGCCAAGCGCATTTATGGCGACGATTGGTATCGCTTTCTGGGCTCGGCGCGAGCCACGCTCGGAACGGAGAGCGGCGCGAACATCTTTGATCACGACGGATCTTTGCGCATCGCAGCTCTGGCGAACAAGGATATGCCGTATAAGGATTTCGCTCAGCGCTTCCTTCAAGGGCGCGAGGGTGAGGTTCGCATGAACCAAGTTTCTCCAAAAATATTCGAGTCGATCAGGCTTCGTACTGCCCTTGTGCTTTTTGAAGGTGAATATTCAGGCGTTGTGAAGCCAGATGTCCATTATCTTCCGTTGAAGGCCGATTATTCAAATTTCGATGATATTGTTGAAAAGCTGCGGGATGACGAGTTTTTGCGAGGTATGACGGATCGGGCTTATCGAGACGTCATCGCCACCGATCGATATTCATATGCGGCATTTGTTCATGGCGTGGATGCTTACCTGGACCAACGAACCGCTCCCCGGCGACGGGCGCGCCTCTATTCAATTCCGATCGCGGCTGCATTTGCAGACCAATTGCCAGTAGCTGCATGGCCGGCTCAGGGCGCGCCCAAGGTGGTTTCCAATCAAATCATCCAGCCGGCTTTTGCCAGAGCGGCGGTGCAAGCACTTCTGTTCGATTGTGCGAACCCGTCTCCGAAGGATAGAAGAGGGGCTCGATCAATACGGCGGGGACTGAGGCGATTGTGGCGAGCGTTACCAATGCGAGCCCGGTATGGTGCAGTCGATGCGATGGCATTCATCAATCGCGTCTCGCTTTACCCGGCAGATGAGCGGCTGCGGCCGCATACGAAGCTCGTTCTCTTGTTTTGGAAGCTCCTTCCTGCGGCCATCAGAAAGGCGGTCCATATGCGCCTGGGCGGTCGCTAGAATATTGTTCGAGAGAAGTGGGCGCCGGCTCTCGTGAAGAAGACGAATGGATCATAGCCGTTGAGCGGCGATTGACGTGGTAGGCAGGCTTCGGTCCGGCGACTTTCGCCGACGAACGTCTCTTTTGAAAGATTCCTCGAACATGGCCATTTCGCCGGCGCGCCGGCCGCGCATCGGACTGATCTGCTTCTCGGCGATTCCGGACGACCCGCGCGTTCGTCGCCAAGGCGATCTTTTCCATTCGCGCGGATGGGACGTAATTGCGGTCGGCCTGCCGGAAGCCCGTTCGCGGCCACCGGACTGGCCGTGCCTGGTGATCGAAGCCGACAGTCCCGCGAGCCACCTTGCCGGCGAGAACGGTGTCGGCCGCGCAGCAGGCCGTCCATTGAACCCGCTGCCGCGGGCGCGGCCTCGCTGGTTTCCCAAGGCGTTGACCAGGGTCTACGGGCGTGCGATTGCGCCAGTGCTGCGGCGGGCGAAGCGCCTGAAGGACGTCGCTCTGGTTTACGTCGTCCAAGAGCATGCGGGCCGCGCCTATTGGCGGTTGAACGAGGGGTTCGGCCAGCTCTACCAAGTGGCGCGGCCGGAAAAGGTCGATATCTGGCTCGCCAACGACTGGACGGCGCTGCCCATTGCTCGCCGGCTCGCGGCCGAACAGGGCGTGCCCTATGCGTACGATACGCATGAACTGGCGGTCGATGAATATGCTCAACGTCTCGTCTGGCGGCTGGTCCAGCGTCCGGTCATCGCTGCGATCGAACGAGAGGGCTTCGCGGGCTCCGCCGTTGCCAGTTGCGTGTCGCAGGGTATCGCCGACCGCCTGCATGGGCTTTACGCCTTGCCGGAAAAGCCGCTGCTAATTCGCAATATGCCGTGTTACGAAGCGCATCCATTTCGGCCATGCGGCGAGCAGATTCGCGTTCTCTATCACGGCGTGGTCAATGTCGGCCGTGGTCTCGAAGCTTGCATCGAGAGCGTCGCATTCTGGCGCCCCGAATTTCATCTGACGATCCGCGGGCCCGGGCCGGCTGAATATATCCAGAAGCTGGCTGGGCTGATCAGGGCGGCGGGTCTTGACGCCAGGGTGACATTGGCGCCGCCCGTGCCGATGATCGACTTGGTGAAAGAGGCTTCCAGCTTCGATGTCGGCCTGTTTGCGCTGCCCGGCCATTCGAAGCAGAATCTTCACGTCCTGCCGAACAAGTTCTTCGAATATACCATGGCCGGGCTTGCGCTATGTGTATCCGACCTGCCGGAGATGACGGCGTTGCTGAGTCAGCACGATCTCGGCCGGTCGATACCCGAGGCTACGCCGCAAGCGATCGCCGTTGCGATCAATAGCTTCACGCGCGTCGACATCGACGCTTGCAAGAGACGCTCTCTCGAAGCCGCCAAGCTGTTGAACTGGGAGGCAGAATCGGATCGCCTGTTCAAGGCGATCGAGCGGGTGACGATGTCGGCCGGTCGCGCGGGGCACGACGCGCCGCGATGACTTCGAGGCAAAGCTGTCAGGAGTTTTCGGCGAGGGCGAACTGAGCCACGAGCGCGAGTAGCTTGGCACCTTCCCCCGCGAAATTGAGCTCCCGGGCCCGGAGAAGGGCAGCCTGCTTGCTGGCGTCGATACGGGCGTGGTCGAGGCTGGCAAGGCAGGCGGCGATCGCCTGCGGCGTGTCCTGAGGAAGCAGGAGCCCGCAGCCCGCGGTTTCAACCACCTTGCGGATCTCGGGCAGGTCGCTGCTGATCACCATCAGGCCCGCCTGCATGTACTCGAAGATCTTGTTCGGCATGGCGAACCGCGCATGTGTGGTGCTGTTCGACAGGAGGAAGATGCCGATATCGGCTTGTGCGGCTGCGGATACCAGCCGATCGGCCGGGACCGGCGGCTCCAGCGCGATACGGTCGCGGAACGGCGCGGCGAGGCTATGCAGATGCTGGTCGAAGCCGCCCTGGGCCGGCCCGCGGATCACCAGCCGGAATGCGTCCGGCCAGAGCGGGACGCTCTCGATCAAGGTCTCGAGGCCGCGTCGGGGGACGACAGCGCCGTGATAGAGCACGGTAATGGACCGCCCGGTGGGACGGAAAGCGGTCTCTTGCCAGGTGGGCGTGTTGGAGATCACGGTTGGTCGCGTCAGGCCATAGCGCTCGGCGAGCGCATCGGCGATGCCGTCGCTCACGGTCGCGACCGCATCGGCCTCGCGGATATAGCGATCCTCGATCCTGACGACATGCTGCCGGGCGAGAACGCGCCAGCGCCAGCTATCGGCGAATTCCTCCGGAGCAAATTCGTGACTGTCGTAGATGATGCGGGCCCCGCAGCCGTGCTTGGCCGCAAAGGCGAGGGGCAGTGCCCGCCAGTCATTGGCGATGACGAGATCGGGCTTGAAGCGGAGCAGGTTCCTGCGTGCCGACAGCCGGCTTGGTGAAAGCCAGTAGAGGAGGTCCGCACTGGCCGGGACGAGCGAAGCTGGTGCCTGACGGAGCACCATGCCGAGGCGGACACGTGTATCGCTACCCGGGCCGGGGATGACCGTGACGGGGGCCGGGGGCACTTCAGGCAAGGGCGCTTGCGCGAAGATGCGGACGTCATAGCCGGCGCCGGCGAGCAGCCCCGCATGACGCAGCACGCGCGAGTCGTGCTGCAGAGGCGAAACGCAGACGAGTGCGATTCGTGTCATGGCTGCGGCCGGGTCCGTTCGAGGACAAGCGCCGGCAAGGGGGCGAGGGCAGTCATGTCGGCGCGGCCGTTCCCTCGGTTCACTGTTTTGAGATTCTTGAGCAAAGCCGGTTGGCGCTATCAGGTCCTTGGCGCAATACAATCCCGAACTGCAGAGCACCCGTCGAAGTTTGCCGATATCTCAAGAAATCCACCTTGCGGAGCGGCCGAAATCACGCTCGCGGTTTATCGTGAGATGACCGATCGCAGAATGCGATCGATCTCCTGGCCGCGATGGTGCCAGCTCGCTTCACGGGCGACATAGGCGGCGCCGTTGCGGCCCAGCAACCGGGCTTTCTCAGGGGCGTCGGCGAGGGTCTTCACGGCTGATGCGATGGCCGGCGCGGCAGCCGGCGGCACGATCAGTCCGGCATTGGCCTCGCGGACGAGCTCGGCCTGGAAGGGCAGGTCGCTGGCGATGACGGGAACGCCGCACGCCATGGCCTCGAACAGCTTCAGAGGCGCCACGCCCGAAGCGGAGCGGCCATCCTGGTTCTCGATGACGCAAAGCGACGCCAGGGCGCCGCGCACGAGCGCAGGAATAGCGTCGTAGGGCTGCCGGCCGAGCCAGGCGAGCCGGGGATCGGAAAGGGCTTGCTCGACCTTGCCGCGCTCGATGCCGTCGCCGACGATGACAAGCCGCAGATCGGCGGGCCAGTCCGGTTCCTTCAGGGCTGCCAGCATGGTGCCGATGCCGTGCCAGGCGACCAGCCCGCCGACGAAGACGACATATTGCCCCTCGACGGGGCTGGCTGGGCCGCCCGGCCTGAAGAGCTCGGTATTGGCGCCGTTCGAGACGAGGCTGACCCGGCTATGCCCGGAGAAGGTCTTGGCCCAGTCAGCAAGCCCGGGTGTGACCGCGAGCAGATGCGCGGCCTGTCGGTACTGTGTGCGATAGAGCCAGGAAAAGAGGGGCGAGAGCGGCTTCAGGAAGCGATAGGTCACACCGATATCCGCCGGGGTGCCGTTGATCTCCTGAACCACCGGGATCTTGCGCCGGAGCGCCCACAGGACCAGGGGCAATGCCATGAAATGCGAGCGGATGAAGACGGCGTCGAATTCACGCAGCCGCAAGCCCAGCTTGGCTTGCACCCGGCCATAATCGAGCAGTCGGCGCAGGAATGAGGAACGCGTGCTCGCGCCGCCGCTGCGCGTGGCGAACAGCTCGACCTGCCAGCCGCTGGCCTTAAGGCCGGAGATGATCTCGTCGATATGGGTTTGCGAAGCTTGTCCCGGCCTCGGCGTTTCCAGCGAGAGATAAGCCAGCCGCAAGGGCCGGCTCATGCCACCGCGGCCACCGGTGCGGCCAGAGCCTCGCGCACCGCTGCGATGATGTAGTCCTGCGTCTCTTCGTCGAGGTAAGGGTGCATCGGCAGCGCCACGACCTCCTGCGCGACGCGCTCGGAGATCGGCAGGCCGTTTCCGGCCACGGGGTAGTGCTTGTAGGCGGTCTGCTGATGCAGGGGCTTCGGATAATAGACCGTGGTCGGTACGCCCTTGGCCTTCAGCGCTGCCTGGAAGGCGTCGCGCCGGTCGGCTGCGACACGGATCGTGTACTGGGCCCAGGTCGAGACGCAATCGGCCATGACATGCGGCGTCACGACGAGGTCCTTGAGCGCCGCGGTGTAGCGCTGCGCCACGACCTGCCGCTTCTCGATCTCCTCGGCATAGACCTTGAGCTTCTCGATCAGCACGGCGGCCTGGATGGTGTCGAGCCGCGAATTCACGCCGACGCGGACATTGTCGTACTTGTAAGAGCCCTTGCCGTGGAAACGCAGCGACATCAACAGCGCGGCTTGCTCGTCGTTGTCGGTGAGAATGGCGCCGCCGTCGCCATAGCAGCCGAGCGGCTTGGCCGGGAAGAAGCTGGTGGTTGCGAAATCACCGATCGCGCCGGCGACCCGGCCCTTGTAGCGGGCGCCGTAGCCCTGTGCCGAATCCGAGATCAGCGCGAGGCCGTTCTGCTTGCAGAAGGCTTCGATCGGCTCGTAGTCGCAGGCCTGGCCGAACAGGTCGACGCTGATCAGCGCGCGCGGGTTCAGCTTGTGCTGCTTCGCGGTTTCGAGGGCGGCACCGAGGCTCTTCGGATCGATATTGTAGGTCGCTTCGTCGATTTCGGCGAAGACGGGCGTTGCGCCCATCCAGGCCACGACCTCGGCGGTCGCCGCGAAGGTGAAGCTCGGGCAGATCACGGCATCGCCGGGGCCGATGCCGAGCGCTTCAAGAACGAGGATCAGCGCGTCCGTGCCGTTGGCGACGCCGATCGCGTGCTTGGCCCCGCAGAAGGCGGCGAGCTCGGTCTCGAACTGCTGGACCTGCTGGCCAAGGATGTAGTTGCCGTCATGGACGACCTTGAGGATCGCCTCGTCCATGGCCTTGCCGATATGCTGGCGCTGGGCCTTGAGGTCGATGAATTCGATCACGGGACGCTCGCTCATCAGGCCATCTCCTCCAGATGCTCCGGGCTGGTTTCCCGGTAGCGTGTTCCGGTCAGCGGACAGGTCAGGTCCGGCCCGAGTCTCTCGCCGGCCTTGCTCATCCAGCCGATCCGGCGCGCCGGCACGCCAGCCATCAGAGCATAGTCCGGCACGTCCCTGGTCACCACCGCGCCGGCGGCAATGAAGCAATACGCCCCGAGCGTGTGCCCGCAGACGATGGTCGCGTTCGCCCCGATGCTCGCGCCGCGCTTCACCAGCGTGCGGCGGAACTCGGCCTTGCGGTTCATGAAGGCGCGCGGGTTGTTGACATTGGTGAAGACGCAGGAGGGGCCGCAGAACACGTCCGCCTCCAGCTCGACGCCGTCATAGAGCGCGACATTGTTCTGGATCTTGCAGCCGTCGCCGATGGTCACCCGTGGTCCGGCCATGACGTTCTGGCCGAGCACGCAGTCGCGGCCGATCGTGGTCTGGCCGAGCACATGCACGAAGTGCCAGATTTTCGTGCCGGTGCCGAGCGTCGCGCCCTCGTCGACATAGGCGCTTTCATGGACGAGCGCGCCGGGAAAGCGCGGGTCTTCCCGCATCTGCGACGCGCCGGCCATGATTCAGCCCTTGAGGTACTTGGCGACGAAGGGATGCGTCTCGCCCGCGGTCACGACCGGCGCGTTGCGGAACTGCGAGACCACCTCGATCGAGAAGCGGACATCCTCGAGGCCATAGCCCTTGCCGGCCAGGATTTCCTCGTAGCTGCGGGTATGAAGGTCGGTGAAGCCGTCGGAGAACTCGACCTCCTCGCCGTCCATGGTGATCGAGCGATAGGTCGTCTTCTGGCCCTTGACGCTGTCGGGCAGGTCGTTGGCATCAACCGAGAGGAACCAGCGCACATCGGCCTTCTCGTAGGAGAGCAGGCCGCCGGCGCGCTCGCCCTCGCGCAGATTCGCGGTCTGCGACTGCAGCGGCCCGAAGACATAGGCGAGCATGTCGAAGAAATGGACGCCGATATTGGTGGCGACGCCACCGGACTTGGCATCGTCGCCCTTCCAGGAGGCGTGGTACCAGCGCCCGCGCGAGGTGATGTAGGTCAGGTCGACGGAATGGCGCTTGTTGGAGGCGGCGACACGCTCCTTCAGCGCCTGGATCGCTGGATGCAGGCGCAATTGCAGGATGGTGTTGACCTTGCGGCCCGAGTCGCGCTCGATCTCGATCAGCCCGTCGATATTCCAGGGATTGAGGACGAGCGGCTTCTCGCAGATCACGTCGCTGCCGGCGCGCAGGCCGAAGCGGATATGGGCGTCGTGCAGGTAGTTCGGCGAGCAGATCGAGACATAGTCGATGCGTTCGTCGCGGCGGCGCAGCTTGTCGACATGGCGGTCGAAGCGCTCGAATTCGGTGAAGAAATGCGCTTGCGGAAAGTGGCTGTCGATGATTCCGACGGAATCGTTGGGATCGAAGGCGACCTTGAGGTCGCCGCCGACGGCCTTGATGGCCTTCATATGGCGCGGCGCGATATAGCCGGCGGCACCGATCAGTGCGAATGACGTCATGATGTGGTCTCTGGCGTTTCCCGGGCGTCTCGGCTCAGGCCTTGACGATAGTGTCGCCGGTCAGGCCGGCCTTGGCGCAGGCATTGCGCGTGTCGACGACGAGGCGGGCCGCAGCGACGAGCGCCTTGTAGTCGACCGCGTCATGGTCCGTCGCGATCAGGATGGCGTCATAGCCCTTGATCGTCTCGGGCGAAAGCGCGACCGAGGCGCGGCCGGTCAGGTTGGCATGCTCGCGGGTCGGCGGGATCACTGGCACATGCGGGTCGTGATAGTCGGCCTTGGCGCCGCGCTCCTCGAGCAATTCGATCAGGCGCAGCGAGGGGCTCTCGCGCATGTCGTCGATGTTCTTCTTGTAGGCGATGCCCATCACCAGGATCTTCGCCTTGCTCAGGCCGCGGCCCTGCTGGCGGTCGAGCGCCTCGGCGACGCGGTCGACCAGCCAATGCGGCATGGCCGTGTTGATCTGCCCGGCGAGCTCGATGAAGCGCGTGGTGACGTCGAACTCGCGCGCCTTCCAGGTCAGGTAGAACGGGTCGATCGGGATGCAGTGCCCGCCGAGGCCGGGGCCCGGATAGAACGGCATGAAGCCGAAGGGCTTGGTCTTGGCGGCGTCGATCACCTCCCAGACATCGATGCCCATCTTGCCGTAGATCACCTTGAGCTCGTTCACGAGCGCGATGTTGACGGCGCGGAAGATGTTCTCGGTCAGCTTCACGGCCTCGGCCGTCGCCGAGGAGGAGACCGGCACGGTCTTGACCACGAGTGCGCTGTAGACCGCGTTGGCCAGCTTCAGCGCGTCGGCACCATCGCCGCCGACGACCTTCGGGATGGTCGAGGTGCCGAAATCCGGATTGCCGGGATCCTCGCGCTCGGGCGAGAAAGCGAGGTAGAAATCGACGCCGCTCTTCAGGCCGGTCTTCTCGAAGATCGGGCGCATGATCTCGTCGGTCGTGCCGGGCCAGGTCGTCGATTCCAGCACGACGAGATGGCCCTTGCGCAGGCGCGGTGCGATCGCGCGCGCTGTCGCCTCGACATAGCTGAGATCGGGTTCGCGATGCTTGGTCAGCGGCGTCGGCACCGCGATGATGATGGCGTCGACGTCGCGCAGCTCGTCGAAATCGGTGGTGGCGCGGAAGCGCTCTGCCTTGATCGCGGCGGCGATGGCCTCGGTCGGGATATGTTTGATGAAGCTCTCGCCGCGGTTGATCTGCGCGACGCGCTTGGCGTCGATATCGAAACCGACGACCGGGAAACTGGCCTTGCAGGCGGTCAGCGCGAGTGGGATGCCGACATAACCGAGCCCGATGATGCCGATCCGATAGTCTTTCTCGACGATACGCGCGAGTTGATCGCTCAGATTCGCGGGCCTGTCAGAAACGGACGGCGTCGGCGATGAAGACATGATCAGCTTTCTGCGTGGGAAGGCGTGCTGGATGCGGCAAGCAAGGATATCGCTGGCTTTGCCGCCGCCTTAGAAGGATGTCAACCAGCGGCCATACTCAGCGCATCGAAGCGAAGTGAGCGCTCCTGCAAATTTGGCGCAGGCGCTGCGGCGCTCAGGGACGGTCGAGAGCTTTGGTGCGACCCGCAACCCGGTCGGTGCCGGCAGGTGAATGGTGCCCGACCCAATCGGGTCGGGCAGGGCGCGATCTACCAGCGCTGGCCGCGAGCGGGCCTGAGAGGCCGGCAGCCGCGGCGATTGCAGGTGCTTTCCCAGACGCGGCCGTTTCCATCGATGCAGCGGCTCGCGTTGCAGTCGAAACCGCCTCTGCCATAGCCACCACCACCGTAGCCTCCGCCTCCATAGCCGCCACCGCCCCATTGTTGCGGCGGCGGAGCGCCGTAGGCTGGTCCGCCGATCCGGCCGACCGGTCCGCTGATCGGCCGGCAGCCGTAGCGGTCGCAAGTCGACTGCGTATAGACGCCGGTGCGCGGATCGATGCAGCTTGCGGCCGTGCACTGGAGCTGGACCTGCGTGATGCCGGCATCGACCTGCATCGCGGTGATCGGCAGGGCATTGGCTTGAGATGCCCCGAGCGCGAATACGGCCAGGGCAACGTTCCGCAGGAATGATCGCATGGCTATGACTCCTTCAGCACGGAAGATACGCATGCGATTCTGAACGGTTCCCTGCTGAAGAACGAAGACGCTTCATATATGCAGTGTTGCTCCGGGCGAGGCATGTCTGTCGGGCGCCGGACGGCATATGATCACGTGTCCCTTGCTCGCCGCTGCGCCGGGCCGGGGCGCTTCGAGAGGTCTGCATGAGTTTCCGCAACATCCACGCTCACGGCCTTGTCCGGATCGCCTGCGCCGCGCCGCGGCTCAAGGTTGCTGACCCGGCCTTCAACATGGCTGAGACCATCGCGATGCTGCAGCGCGCGGACGAAGGCGGCGCCTCGCTCTGCCTGTTCCCGGAGCTCGGTGTCAGCGCCTATGCGATCGACGACCTGCTGCAGCAGAACGCCTTGCTCGATGCGGTGAAGGACGCTCTCGCGAAGCTTGTTGCCGAGACCCGGAGCCTGCGCTGCATCGCCGTGGTCGGTGCGCCCTTGCGGGTCGAGGGGCGGCTGTTCAACTGCGCCGTCGCGGTCCATCGCGGCCGCATCCTCGCAGCCGTCCCCAAGACCTATCTGCCGAACTATCGCGAATTCTACGAGCGCCGCCAGTTCGCCTCCGGCGAGCGGGCCGGCGCGCTCTATATCGATCTCTGCGGGCAGGAGGTTCCGTTCGGCACGGATATCCTGCTGACGGCGACCGACATCCCCGATCTCGCCGTCCATATGGAAATCTGCGAGGACGTCTGGACGCCGATCCCGCCCTCGTCCTACGCCGCGCTCGCCGGCGCGACGCTGCTGCTCAACCTCTCGGCCTCCAACGTCACGATCGGCAAGTCCGACTGGCGCCATGCGCTCTGCAAGGCCCATTCAGGGCGCTGTATCGCGGCTTACGCCTATTCCGCCGCGGGTACGGGTGAATCGACCACCGATCTCGCCTGGGACGGGCAGGCGATGATCTACGAGAACGGCGCGCTGCTGGCCGAGGCCGAGCGCTTCGCCACCGAGCCGCAGCTCATCCTCGCCGATATCGATCTCGAGCGGCTGGCGATGGACCGCATCCGCCAGAACACCTTCGGCGACAGCGCCGATCTCAACCGCGACCGGCTCGGCTTCCGCCGCATCGAGTTCGCGCTGGAGCCGGACCGCGACAGCGATCTCGGGCTGGCCCGCGAGGTTGAGCGCTTCCCCTTCGTACCCAATGACGACGCAAGGCTGAACGAGCTCTGCTTCGAGGCCTACAACATCCAGTCGCACGGCCTGCGCAAGCGGCTGGAGAGCACGCGGCTCGACAAGGTGGTGATCGGTGTCTCCGGTGGCCTCGATTCGACGCAGGCCCTGATCGTCGCAGCCCATACCTTCGACGCGCTCGGCCTGCCCCGCGAGAACATTCTCGCCTATACGCTGCCGGCCTTCGCGACGAGCAAGGACACCAAGGACAATGCCTGGCGTCTGATGCGGGCGCTCGGCGTCAGTGCGCAGGAAATCGACATGACGCCGGCCTGCCGGCAGATGCTGGTCGATATCGGCCATCCCTTCGCCAAGGGCGAGCCCGTCTACGACATTACGTTCGAGAATGTGCAGGCGGGTGCGCGCACCTCGGTGCTCTTCCGTCTAGCCAACCGGCACAATGGCCTGGTGATGGGTACCGGCGATCTCTCGGAGCTGGCGCTCGGCTGGTGCACCTATGGCGTCGGCGATCACATGTCGCATTACAACGTCAACGGCTCGGTGCCGAAGACGCTGATCCAGCACCTGATCCGCTGGGTCGCCCAATCCGGCCGTTTCGGCGCCGAGGCGTCGGACGTGATGCTCGACATCCTTGCCACCGAGATCTCGCCCGAGCTGGTGCCCGGCGACGGCGACAAGCCGGCCCAGAAGACCGAGGATTTCGTCGGCCCCTACGCGCTGCAGGATTTCAACCTGTTCTACACGACCCGCTACGGCTTTAGGCCCAGCAAGATCGCCTTCCTCTCCGAACACGCCTGGCGCGACGCTTCGGCCGGGGACTGGCCGCCGAACATGGAGGTGGGCAAGCGCGTCGCCTACGACTTAGCCGTGATCAAGCGCTGGCTCGGCGTCTTCATCCGCCGCTTCTTCGAGACCAGCCAGTTCAAGCGCTCGGCCGTGCCGAACGGCCCGAAGGTCTCCTCCGGCGGCTCGCTCTCGCCGCGGGGCGACTGGCGTGCGCCGAGCGATGCTTCGGCCGCACCCTGGTTGAAGGATTGGGAACGCATTCCCGACTGAGCGCGGGCGTAGAGGAGCAGGCCGCGCGCAACGAGCATTGCGCGCATGGCAGTCTTGCTCGCCAGCGCATGTCCTATCCTTGTCGCGCGCTTCGCGAAGCGTCTATCGTGATCGCGTTCTCAGGGCGGGGCGGAATTCCCCACCGGCGGTATGCGGTCTTGGCCGCGAGCCCGCGAGCGCCCTCCGTGCGGAGGGGTCAGCAGATCAGGTGCGAGGCCTGAGCCGACGGTCACAGTCCGGATGAAAGAGAACGTGTCCGCCGTCCGCGCAATCCTGCGCGGCGTCGGCTCGTGATCGCCTTGGGTGACGTGTCTGTCGCGAAAGGAGATCACCATGACACTCGCCCGTTACGCCTTCATCAAAGCCGCCTGGCACGCCGATATCGTCGATCAGGCGCTCAAGGGCTTTTGTGAGGTCATTCCCGCCGATCAGGTCGATGTCTTCGACGTGCCCGGTGCTTTCGAGATGCCTTTGCTGGCTCGCGACCTCGCAATGACCGGCCGCTATGCCGCTGTCGCTGCCGCGGCCCTGGTCGTCGATGGTGGCATCTACCGCCACGAATTCGTGGCGCAGGCCGTGGTCGATGGCCTGATGCGAGCGGGCCTGGACTCGGGCGTGCCGGTGCTCTCGGTCTCGCTCACCCCGCATCATTATCGCGAGGGCGCGCATCACGGCGATATCTACCGGGCGCATTTCGTCACCAAGGGGCGCGAGGCCGCCGAGGCGGCGTTGATGATCCTGCGCACGCGCGCTCGCCTGGCGGCCTGACACCGTCAGGAAGGCGGTTGCCCCTGTTCTTGGGGGGGCTTGCCGCCCGACAGCCTATTCTCAGTTGCAACAAAAAGGCCCGCGGCTTCTGCCGCGGGCCGATTGCTGCGGAATGCCCGCGATTCAGCTGATGCCGAGCAGGCGGATGAGGCCGAGACTGACGGCCGCCAGGGCGATCAGGGACAGGGTGACGGCGGCCGTGACGCGCCCGCCGGCTCTGGCTACCACACGGACATCGACGCCCAGGCCGAGCGCCGCCATCGAGATGATGGTGAAGATGGTCGCGGTCTTGGCGATGGGGGCGAGTGCGACCTCCGGGATGACGCCATGGCTGCGCAGCGCCGCCATGCCCAGGAAGGCGATGATGAACCAGGGAACGAGCTTGTTCACAGCCACGCGCCGCGACGCCGGCTTGGCGCCAGCCGTGCCGGGCGCGTCCGTATCCTCCCGCAGCCGATGCCCCAGGATGGAGAGAGCAAGCACGACGGGCCCCAGCATGAGGACGCGGACGAGCTTGACGAGGGTGCCGATCTGGACGCTCGCCGCCGCAACGGGCGCGGTCGCGGCGAGGACCTGCGGGACGGCATAGACGGTCAGCCCCGCGAGCACGCCATACTGGGTTTCGCTCAGGCTGAGCAGCGGGACGAGGAGCGGCAGCCCGAGCACGACCAGCACACCCAGAACCGCAGTGAAGGCGATGGAGGCGGCGACGTCCTTGCCGTCTGCGCCGATTACCGGCGCGACGGCGGCGATGGCGGAGTTGCCGCAGATCGAGTTGCCGCAGGCGACGAGGACGGCCATGCGCTTCGGCAGACCGAGCGCCCGGCCGAGCAGGAAGCTGGCGACGAGCGCGAGCGCCACCACCGCCGCGATTCCGGCGAGCAATGCCGGCCCGGCGGCGATGATCATCGCCACGTTCAAGGATGCGCCGAGCAGCACGATGGCGATTTCCAGAACCATCTTCGCCGAGAAGGCGATGCCCGGGCGCCAGAGGTCGGAAGGTGTCCAGACGGTGCGGATAACGGTGCCGATCAGGATCGCCAGCACCAGCGCTTCGAGCCAGGCGCGGCCCGTGGCGAAGGCTTCGAGATGCTCCAGCGCGAAGGCAAGCGCGCTGATGCCGGCGCAGAGGGCGAGGCCCGGCAGAATGCGCCCTGCGCTCCGCAAGAGCGAGCTGGAGGGGGCGGGCAACGGAGTGGAGGAATGCGTGGTCATAGGAGAACCTTCTTCTCCCTCGACCTAGTCGGAGAAGGTTTATGCTGTCTATCGCATTGTTTCGATCGCTCTATTCGATTTGATCGAACGGTCCAGTGCCCTGCCGCGGGATTCCACGATAAGTTTCTCGGTGTCGCGAGACGGCTGCTCTGATGCCAGGCGCGTCCATTGTCTGCTGGAGACCCTGGACAGGCCTATACGGCGCGGAATGCGTTACGGTATAGCATTGCTATGGCTGCATTCTCCGACCCGCAAGCTGTTGCCCGCTATGCTGAGAACCCGCCTCGCATGGTGCCGGGCTATGCTGACATGCAGCGGATGGCCATGCTCCTCCTCGCGGAACGCGCTCCGGCAGACGCCCATATGTTAGTTGTCGGTGCTGGTGGCGGCCTTGAACTCAAGCTGTTTTCCGAAGGACAGCCCAGGTGGTCGTTCGTCGGGGTCGATCCCGCCGCTGCAATGCTCGACCTTGCTCGGACCACCCTCGGCGATCACGCTGGTCGGACGCGGTTTCACGAGGGTTTCGTCCATAGCGCGCCGGAAGGCCCGTTCGATGGCGCAACCTGCATCCTGACCCTTCATTTCATCGAGCCCGAAGAGCGGTTGCGCACCCTCGAACAGGTGCGGCGTCGCTTGAAGCCCGGCGCTCCCTTCGTCGCCGCCCATTACAGCATTCCCGAAGGCGAGCTTGAGCTGTGGCTGTCGCGTTCTGCTGCCTTCTCGATCACGTCGGGGATCGATCCCGCGCAGGCAAATGCCGCGCGCGCGGGAATCGCCGAGCGCCTGCCGATCCTCTCTCCCGGCGCCGACGAACAATTGCTGCGCGAGGCGGGCTTCAGCGGCGTCAGTCTCTTCTACGTCGGCTTCGCTTTTCGAGGCTGGGTCGCTTACGCCTGAGGCATTTCCGCTTCCGCCTTATCGCGGGCAGCGCGTGCAGGCTGGATCAGCCGATCAAGGCGTCCCGGAGGAGGCTGACGGCCAAGGCCACCATCATCAGGGCGATGAGCAGATCGAGCATCCGCCAGGTGATCGGTTGCGCGAAGAGCGGAGCCAGAAAGCGGGCTCCGAAGCCGAGCGATGCAAACCAGGCGAAACTGGCCGAGGCAGCCCCCAGCACGAACCATGGCCGCTCATTCACCGGCAGGCTGGTCCCGATCGTGCCCATCAGCATGACCGTGTCGATATAGACATGAGGGTTGAGAAACGTGAAGGCGGCCGTGCTGGCGAGGGCGGCTGTCAGAGAGAGGCCGGCCTGGCGATCGACGATCAGGCTCGCCGGGGTCATGGAGCGACGCAGCGCGCCGTAGCCGTACCAGGTCAGGAAGGCCGCTCCGCCGAGGCTCAGCGCCGTCGAAAGGCCGGGCACTGCCGAGAGCAATGCACCCAGCCCGTTGACGCCGGCGACGATCAGCATGGCGTCGGCTGCCGCACAGAACATCACGATCGGCCAGACATGCTCGCGCTTGAGCCCTTGCCTGAGCACGAACATGTTTTGTGCGCCGATGGCCATGATCAAGCCGGCCGAAAGCATGAAGCCCTTGAAGAGGGCGGGGAGGAAAGCCGTGTCCATGGCCGCTTGATGCGGCAGCGGAAGAGCGTAGTCTAACTAAAATACCTAAGGCAGAATTAGGATAGCTAATGCTCGACTATCTGGCGCTCGCTTCCGTGGCGGCGGTCCTGCGTGAAGGCAGTTTCGACAAGGCTGCAGCTGTCCTCGGGGTCACGCCGTCGGCGGTCTCTCAGCGTGTGAAAGGGTTGGAGGAGCGTCTTGGGGTTGCGTTGTTGACGCGAGGGGCGCCGTGCCTTGCGACCCCCATCGGCGCGAAGCTCTGCGCCCATCTTGAGCGCGTCAGGCTGTTGGAGGCCGATATCTCGGGCGAGCTGGAGGGCTTGGCCGGACAGAGGGATGAAAAGCCGACCCTGCGGGTCGCGGTCAATTCCGACAGCCTCGCCACATGGTTCCCGTACGCCGCCGCGCAGTTCACGGCAGCCAGTGGCGCGCTGCTCGAACTGGTGCTGGACGACGAAGCGCATACGGCCGAAAGGCTGCGGACCGGCGAGGTCATGGCTGCAGTCAGCGCCGATCTGGCCCCTGTGGCCGGCTGCAAGACCCATCCGCTGGGCGCCTTGGACTATGCTGCCGTTGCAAGCCCCGCCTTCCATGCCGAGCATTTCGCCAATGGGGTCGCTGTCCGGAATCTGCGGTCTGCTCCGATGCTGCGCTTCGATCGGCGCGACGAACTGCAGTTCCGCTGGATGCGGGAAGCCTGCGGCGAGATCGTCTTGCCGCCGACGCATTGGACTCCCTCGACGCATGGGATGCTCGAACTGACGCTGGCCGGGCTGGGCTGGTCGATGGCGCCGATCAGCATGGCCGCGCCGCTGTTCGCGCAAGGCCGCCTCGTCGAGCTGCAGCCGCCATATCGGATCGCCGTACCGTTGAACTGGCAACGCACGCGGCTGAACACGCAACTGCTCGATGTCATGACCCGGGCCGTCAGGCAGGTCGCGGCGCAGTGGCTTCGGCCCGTCGAGATGCGGACTGAAACCGGCCGGATTGCGCAATGAGCGTCACCGCCCGTGGAGAAGCGCCGCTCCGCTTTCGAACCCGGCAGGCTTTCCGCCCGGCCCGATCAAAAAAGCCCGCGGCTCGCGCCGCGGGCTGAACGTTTCAGGTCTCCAGAAGGCTCAGGCTGCGATCGCGGCCGGGTCCTTCTTCTCCCATTCCTCGCCCCAGATCATCACGGCATGGCCCGGCGAGACCTCGCGGTACTGGCGCACCGGCGGCACATAGTCGGCCGGACGGACCGGGCTCTTGATCTCGTCGTTCGAAACCGGGCGCTTCTGCAGGCGTCGGGCTGGATCGGCGATCGGCACCGCCGCGAGCAGCCGCTTGGTGTAGGGGTGCTGCGGGTTCTGGAAGATCGACTCGCGCGGGCCGATCTCGACGATTTCGCCGAGATACATCACCGCGACGCGATGGCTGACGCGCTCCACCACCGCCATGTCGTGCGAGATGAAGAGATAGCCCAGCCCCATGCGGGCCTGCAGGTCGAGCATCAGGTTGACCACCTGCGCCTTCACCGAGACGTCGAGCGCCGAGACCGCCTCGTCCGCCACGATCAGCCGCGGCTCGACCGCGAGCGCACGCGCGATGCAGATGCGCTGGCGCTGGCCGCCCGAGAACTCGTGCGGGAAGCGGTTGGCCATGTCCGGCGACAGGCCGACGCGCTTCAGGAGGTCGGCGACCTTGTCGCGTGCTTCCGAGCGGCTGGCGAGGTTGTTGATCAGCAACGGCTCGGCGACGGCGGTGCCGACATTCATGCGCGGGTTGAGCGAGGCGAACGGATCCTGGAAGATCATCTGCATCCGCTTGCGCTGCTCGCGCAGCTCGTTCTGGCTGAGCTTCAGGACGTCGACGCCGTCGAGCAGCACCGAGCCCGCGAGCGGCTCGATCAGGCGCATCACCGAGCGGCCGGTCGTCGACTTGCCGCAGCCGGATTCGCCGACCAGCGCCAATGTCTCGCCGGCCTTCAGGCTGAAGGAGACGTTCTCGACCGCGTGCACGCGGCCGCGAACCGAGGAGAGCAGGCCGCCGCGGATCTCGAAGCGCGTCGTCAGGCCGGCGACTTCGAGCACGGGGCGCTCGGCCGCCTTGACGGTGTCGGGAACCTCGACCGGCACGTCGGATTCGCCGGTATTGCGGTCGACCACCGGGAAGCGCATCGGGCGCTCCTTGCCGATCATCGAGCCGAGGCGCGGCACCGCCGAGATCAGCGCCTTGGTGTAGGGCTTCTTCGGGTTGCGGAAGATGTCCTCGGTCGCACCGGTCTCGACCTCGTCGCCGTTGTACATCACGACCGTACGGTCGGCGATCTCGGCGACGACGCCCATGTCGTGGGTGATGAAGAGGACGGACATGCCTTCCTCCTCCTGCAGCGTCTTGATCAGCTCCAGCGTCTGCGCCTGGATGGTCACGTCGAGCGCGGTGGTCGGCTCGTCGGCGATCAGCAGCTTCGGCTTGCAGGCCAGCGCCATCGCGATCATCACGCGCTGGCGCATGCCGCCCGAGAAGCGGTGCGGATATTCATGGAAGCGGGACTTGGCGGCGGGGATGCGCACCTTCTCCAGCAGGCGCACGGTCTCGGCCTCGGCTTCCGAACGCGACAGGCCGCGGTGCAGGATCAGCGCTTCCGCGATCTGGAAGCCGATGGTCAGCACCGGGTTGAGCGAGGTCATCGGCTCCTGGAAGATCATCGCGATCTCGTTGCCGCGGATATGCCGCATCTCGGAATCCGGCAGCGTCAGCAGCTCCTTGCCGTTGAGCTTGATCGAGCCTTCGATCTTGCTCGACTGCGGCGGGGTCAGGCGCATGATCGACAGCGCGGTCACGCTCTTGCCGGAGCCGGATTCGCCGACGACCGCGAGCGTCTCCTTCGGCTTGATGTCGAAGGAGATGTTGCGGACGACCGACTTCCACTGGCCTTCGACCCGGAAGGAGGTCGTGAGGTTCGAGACGGTCAGGATCGGTGAGGTCATGTCTAGCCCTTCCCTGGGATCAGATGACGCGACGCGGGTCGAGCGCATCGCGCAGGCCGTCGCCGATGAAGTTGATCGAGAGCACGGTAAGGAAGATCGCCGCGCCTGGGAACAGCGCCCAGTGCGGGGCGGTGTCGAGCTGGTCCTTGGCGTCGAACAGCAGGCGACCCCAGGTCGGGATGTCCGGCGGGAAGCCGAGGCCGAGGAAGGAGAGCGTCGATTCGGCGATGATCGCCGAGGACACCTCGATCGTCGAGGCGACGATGACCGGCCCGAGCGCGTTGGGCAGGATGTGCCGCATCATCTGGCGCATCTTGGTCGCGCCCTGGGCGCGGGCCGCTTCGACGAATTCCTTCTCGCGCAGCGACAGGAACTGCGCGCGCACCAGGCGGGCCACCGGCATCCAGCGCAGGCCGCCGATGACGATGACGATCAGCACGAAGACGCCGCCCTCGACGCCGAACAGGGCTTTGAGCTGCTCGCGGAACAGGTAGATGATCAGCAGCAGCAGCGGCAGTTGCGGCAGCGATAGGAACAGGTCCGTCACCCACATCAGGATCGGGTCGGCATATTTGCGCGACATGCCGGCCAATGCGCCGATCAGGACGCCGACGATCGTCGCCACCACCATCGCCGCGAGGCCGACGGCGAGCGAGATCCGTCCGCCATACATCATGCGCGCCAGGATATCCTGGCCGAGATCGTCGGTCCCGAACGGATGCGCCCAGGACGGGCCCTGGAGCTGCGCCGAGAAGTCGATGTCGTTGATCGCGACCGGCCACAGCCAGGGGCCGACGATGACGCCCAGCACGAGCAGGCCGAGCACGACGGTGCTCGCCATGGCCAGGCGGTGGCGGCGGAAGCGCCGCCATGTGTCACGTGCCGGCGAGACCGAGACATTGGCCGCGACGGCGCCTCCGGCCGGATTAGCCGAAGGAGATGCGAGGGTCGAGCCAGCCATAAAGAAGGTCCGCGATGAGATTGAACAGAACGACCAGGCAGGAGAAGACGAAAGTCACTGCCATGATCACCGGGGTGTCGTTAGCCAGGATCGCGTCGATCAACAGCGATCCGATACCCGGAATACGGAAGATTTGCTCGGTGACGATGGCGCCGCCGAACACGGCCGGCATCTGCAGCGCGACCAGGGTCACGACCGGGATCAGCGCGTTGCGCGTGATGTGCCGGAGCGTGACCTTGCGCTCGCTGAGGCCCTTGGCGCGCGCCGTCGTGACGTAGTCGAGCCGGATGACGTCGAGCACGGCCGAGCGGACATAGCGCGTATAGGAGGCTGCCTGGAACAGGCCGAGCACCATGATCGGCATGATCGCCTGGCGGAACATCTCCCAGTACCAGCGCCAGCCCGTCGCCGCGATGTCGGAGCGGTAGACGAAGGGGAACCAGTCGAGCGAGACCGAGAAGATCAGGATGAAGAGCAGGCCGGTAAAGAAGGTCGGCAGCGAGAAGCCGACGAAGGCGAGCGTGTTGGCGATCTGGTCGAAGACCGAATAGGGCCGCGTCGCCGCGTAGATGCCGACAGGCAGGGCGACGCACAGCGCCAGGATCTGCGAGGAGCCGACGACGAAGAGCGTGGTCGGGACCCGCTGCAGGATCAGCTGGTCGACATTGATGCGGCTGGCGAAGGAGAAGCCCCAGTCACCCTGCGCCATGTTCGAGAGCCAGCGCAGGTAGCGCACCATGATCGGGTCGTTGAGACCGAAGCTGGCGCGCAGCGCCTCGCGCACCTCGGGCGGGACGTTCGGATTCGTCGCCATTTCCGAGAACGGGTCGCCCGGCGCGAGCGCCAGGATCGTGAACAGGATGATACTGATGCCAAGCAGGCTGGGAATGGCGATGAGCAGCCGCCTGATGAGATATGTCGCCATGAAATAGTCTCTGTACGCGCGGCAGGGCCGCGGACTGGTGTTGATGACGGTCGGCCCGCCCTCGCTGCTTTGGGAGCCGCGGGGGCGGGCCGGCGCGTTTGTCGCCCCCACGGCAGCGGGAGCTGCCGCGAGGGAGAATCGGGGACTTAGCTACGATACCAGGCCGCGATGTTCCAGCTATCAACGTCCCAGCCGCTGTGGTCATGCGACAGGTTGTTCAGCGAGGCGGCGACGCGGGTGCGCGACAGCAGCGGCAGGATGACGTTGGCCTCGCAGAAGATCTCGTTGACCTTGATCAGCAGCGCGGCGCGCTTGGCCGGGTCGAGTTCCTTCTGGGCGGCCTTGTAGGCCTTGTCCGCTTCCGGGTCGGAGTAGCGCGAGACGTTGCGGCCCAGCCACTTGTTCTCCTTGTTGGCGATCTCCCAGGAGACGAACTGGTTGAGGAAGCGCTCCGGATCGGGCTGCGGCTGCGTCGTCGTGTACATCTCCATGTCCACGTACAGCTTGGTGTAGGTGTCGGGGTTGGCGACGTCCGACGAGAAGAACACCGAAGCGGTTACCGACTTCAGCTCGAGGTCGATGCCGGCGCGCTGGCAGGCCTGCTTGATGATGGCCTGGGTCTTCTGGCGCGGGGCGTTGATCGAGGTCTGGAAGACGTATTTGAGCTTCTTGCCGTCCTTTTCGCGGATGCCGTCGGAACCCTTCTTCCAGCCGGCGTCGTCGAGGATCTTGTTGGCCTTGTCGATGTTGAACTCGTATTTGAGCTTGGTCGACTTGAACTGCTTGGGTTCGTTGACGAAGCTCGCCGTCGCGATGCCGCCGCGGCCATAGATGAACTTCTGAACCGAGTCGCGGTCGATCAGCAGGTTGATCGCCTGGCGCACGGCCGGGTCCGTCAGGGTCGGGTGCTTGGTCTTGATGCTCGAGCGTTCGCCGTCGACCTCGGTCCACGGATCGGTTGTGTTCAGGATGATGAACTCGATGTCGCCCGAAGCCACGGCGCTGATCTTGCCGCGGCCGCCGGTCTCCATGCGCTTGAGGACCTCGTCCTCGACCTGCAGGTTCCAGGCATAATCGTATTCGCCGGTCTGGAGGACGGCGCGAGCCGCCGAGACCGCGTCACCGCCGCCCTTCACCTCGATCGTGTCGAAATGCGGCTGGACCTTGACGTGGTAGTCCTCGTTGCGGGTACCGGTCAGGATGTCGCCCGGCTTGAAGTCGGCGAACTTGTAGGGGCCGGTGCCGACGGGCTTCAGGTTGGCCGGGGCCTCGCGCGACTTCGCGCCCTTGTACTCGCCGAAAAGGTGCTTCGGGATGATCATGCCGGCGACGCCGACATAGGGATCGGCCCAGAACGGCGTGGCTTCCTGGAAGATCACCTTGACGGTGTGATCGTCGACCTTCTCGACCTTGATGTCCTTGTAGGAACCGGTCGTGTAGGCGGCGGTCGCCGGATCGGCGGCATATTCCCAGGTGAAGACGACGTCATCGGCCGTCAGCGGCTTGCCGTCATGCCATTTCACGCCCTGCTTGATCTTCCAGGTCACGACCTTGCCGTCAGCCGACAGGCCGCCATTGGCCTTGGTCGGGACTTCGGCAGCGAGCTGCGGGATCAGGTTGCCTTCCTTGTCCCAGCCGGCGAGCGGCTCGTAGAAGATGCGCGAGGCGATCTGGTCCTTGGTGCCCGAGGCGAAGTGCGGGTTCAGCAGGGTCGGAGCCTGCCAGAGCAGCATCTTCAGCGGGCCGCCGCCGCCGGCCTTGGTCGGCTTGTATTGCAGCGTGGCATTCGCCAGCGCGACGTCGTTCCAGATCAGGATCTGGGTTGCGAGCGGCGCGGCGATGCCGACGGCCGCCATTCTCTGCATGAAGGAGCGTCGCGACAGCGTGCCTTCCTTCACATCCGCGACCAGGCCGCGGATTTCCTGCTCTTTCATCGAAGTGCCTCCACCTTTAAACAAAATTTATCCCCGGCGCCTTCGCACCGTGTTCTCGTTGATGGCCCAGCAAGGCATGTGCCAACGAAAGCGTCAACTGTGCAGCGCAGGGCAGATGCGCGTCTGTCGCGCGGGCCGGGTTTTCGAACGGCGATCATTGCATGAATGTGCCGTATTTCATTTCAGAGGCGCAACATTATGCCGGTTGTCGGATGAAGACGACAGTTTTCTTTCCGTTGAGAATGCTGTCGACCTCCACGAAACGGAGGATAGGCGGAGTTGCTCGGTCCGCGCGGTCACGCCGCGTCATAAACGACGCTTAGTCGCAGTACCCGGTAGCTCGGCGCCGTGAGCATCGGCCGCGGTGGGCGGGCGATCGGCTCGTCTTGACTCGACCGTGCCAAGAATGGAATGTTTATTCCAACTCGCGGGAGGTCTAAAAAATTCCTGCCGTTTCGCTTCGGGAGGCGGGTCGTTGTCGCAAGCCGGTTCGTTCAGCCGTGATCTCCACGGCAAGGTTGCCATCGTCACCGGCGGCAGCCAAGGTCTGGGCGAGGCGATCGCTCGTGAGTTCGCCGAACGAGGCGCGCATGGGCTTCTCCTGACCGGCCGTAACGCGACGCGCGGCGAGGCCGTGGCGGAAAGTCTGCGCGCGGCTGGCTGCGATGCCCGTTTCCACCAGGTCGATCTCGCCGATCTCGATGCGGTCCGGCAGGTCGTGCCGGCGGCGGAGCAGGCTTTCGGCCATCTCGACATTCTCGTGAACGCCGCCGGCGATACCGATCGCGGCACGATCTTCGACACCTCGCCCGCGCTCTACGAGCGCATCATGGCGGTCAACCTGCGCGCGCCCTTCTTCCTGATCCAGGATGCCGCTAGCCTGATGCGCCGGCAGGATATCCCCGGCGCCGTCGTCAACATCCAGTCGATGTCGGCCCATGGCGGCCAGCCCTTCCTCTCCGCCTACAGCGTCTCGAAGGCGGCTCTGGCCGCGCTGACCAGGAATGCCGCCTACGGGCTGCTGAAACACCGCATCCGCGTCAACGGCCTCAATATCGGCTGGATGGCGACGCCGGGCGAGGATGCGATCATGAAGCTGCGCCACGATGCCAAGGATGGCTGGCTGGAGGAGGCCAACGCCTCCCAGCCTTTCGGGCGCCTGATCGATCCCAGCGAAGTGGCCAAGGCGGTCGCCTATCTCGCCTCCGCGGAATCCGGGCTGATGACCGGCTCCAACATCGATTTCGACCAGACCATTCTGGGCGCGCACGACTAGCCGCCGGATGTCACGGCGGCGCAAGGCCACGACACTGCTTGACGAGACGCGACGACGGAAATGACCAAGACCATGAAGATCGGATTGCTGGGCGCCGGCCGGATCGGGCGCATCCATGGGCTGAACGTCGCCGCGCGCGGCGATGCCGAGCTGGTCGCCGTCACCGACGCGATGCCGGAGGCCGCCGCCTCGCTCGCAGCCGCGACCGGTGCGAAGGCGACGACGATCGAGGCGATCCTCGCGGATGCCGCGATCGACGCCGTGCTGATCTGCACGCCGACCGATACCCATGCCGACCTGATCGAGCAGGCCGTCTCCGCCGGCAAGGCCGTGTTCTGCGAGAAGCCGGTCGATCTCGACGCCGCCCGCATCCGCCGCTGCCTTGCCACGGTCGAGAAGTCCGGCAAGCCATTGATGATCGGCTTCAACCGCCGCTTCGATCCCAATTTCGCCGCGCTGGAAAAGCGTCTGCGCGCGGGCGAGGCCGGCGCGATCGAGATCGTCACGGTGATCTCGCGCGATCCCTCGCCGCCGCCGGTCGATTACGTCAAGCGCTCGGGCGGGCTCTTCCGCGACATGATGATCCATGATTTCGACATAGCGCGCTTCCTTCTGGCCGAGGAGCCGGTCGAGGTCTTCGCGCTCGGCTCCGCTCTTGTCGACAAGGCGATCGGCGAGGCCGGCGACGTCGATACCGCCGCGGTCGTCATGAAGACGGCTTCCGGCCGGATCGCCCAGATCTCGAACTCGCGCCGCGCCACCTATGGCTACGACCAGCGCATCGAGGTCCATGGCTCGAAGGGCATGCTGCGCGCCGGCAATATCCACGAGACGACGGTCGAGATCGCGACCGGGCAGGGCTTCCGCGCCGATCCCGTGCAGAATTTCTTCCTGGAGCGCTATGCCGCCGCCTACCGCGCCGAGCTCGACGCCTTCATCGCCGCCTGCAATGGCAAGGCCGCGGCCTCGCCGACCGGGCTCGACGGGTTGAAGGCCCAGATTCTCGCCGATGCCGCCACCGAATCCGCGCAGACCGGCAAGCCCGTCCGCGTCGACCTGGGAGCCAAGTGATGACTCCGGCGGAGCGCGACCTGCGCTATTACGCGGCTCTCGGGCTCGCGACCGAGGCGAGCCATCTGGCGCTGGGTTACTTCAGCAAGCGCGAGTCGCTCGGCATCACCATGAAGGGTGCGCAGGATTGGCTGACCGTCGCCGACGGCAAGGTCGAGGACTTCCTGCGTCGCCGGCTCTCGGAGCTTTTCCCGAGCGATACCGTCATCGGCGAGGAGGGCGGCGGCCAGGCTTCCGATGCGGTCTGGATTCTCGATCCGATCGACGGCACTGCGAATTTCGCCCATGGCGACCGCAACTGGTGCATCTCCATCGGCTTCCTGGTGAACCGCAGGCCGGAGATCGGCGTCGTGGCGGCGCCGGCTCTCGGCGAGGTCTATGCCGCGCGGCGCGGCGCTGGCGCGACCCTGAACGGCGACCCGATCAAGGTCTCCGGCGCAGCCGATATCGCGCGCGCTTCGGTCGAGCTTGGCTGGTCGACCCGCATTCCCGCGCAGAACTACCTCAAGGTGATCGAGCGCGGCTACACGGCGGGCGCGGCGATGAAGCGCGGCGGCTCGGGCACGCTCGGCCTCTGCCATGTCGCCAATGGCTCGAGCGATGCCTATGCCGAGCTTCACATCAACGCCTGGGACGTCGCTGCCGGCATCGCCATCGCCAGCGAGGCGGGCGCCCATATCAACGACTTCTTCGCCGGCGAAGGGATCGCGAAGGGCAATCCGGTGCTGTGCTGCACGCCGGGTCTCACCGGGCCGCTGCAGGAGATCACCGGAATCCTTTAGCCAGCGCGATATTGCATTGATCTTTCGCAAAAATTCATCTCAGCTTCGTCTCAAACGGCAAGAAACGAAAGATCCGAACAGGGAGGTTCATATGCACACGAAATCCTGGCTCAAGGCGGGGCTCTTCGCCGCGCTTGCCACCGCGGCCTTCGCCGCCACTCCGGCCCGGGCTCAGGGCTCGCTCGTCATGTATTGCGGCGTCCAGGAGGAATGGTGCCGCGCCATGTCGAACGCCTTCGAGAAGGAGACCGGCATCAAGGTCGCGATGACCCGCAAGTCGGCAGGCGAGATCTATGCCCAGCTCAAGGCTGAATCCTCCAATCCGCGCGGCGACATCTGGTGGGGCGGCACGGGCGATCCGCATCTCCAGGCGGCGGAGGAGGGGCTCACCCAGGACTATGAATCGCCGAAGAACAGGGAGCTGCATAGCTGGGCGCTCGACCAGTGGAAGGCCGCCAAGCATCGCTCGGTCGGCATCTATGCCGGCGCGCTCGGTTTCGGCTTCAACACCGAGCAGATCAAGGCGAAAGGCATCCCCGAGCCGAAATGCTGGGCCGACCTGCTCAATCCCAAGCTGAAGGACGACGTCCAGGTCGCCGACCCGAACTCCTCCGGTACCGCCTACAACCTGCTCGCGACCGTCGTGCAGTTGATGGGTGAGGACAAGGGCTTCGAGTATCTCAAGGCCCTGCACAAGAACGTCAGCCAGTACACCAAGTCGGGCGCTGCCCCGGCCAAGGCCGCGAGCCTCGGCGAGACCGCCGTCGGCATCGTCTTCATCCATGACGCGGTGGTCTTCGCCGTGCAGGGCGACCCGATCAAGCCGGTCGCGCCTTGCGAGGGCACGGGCTACGAGATCGGCTCGATGTCGATCGTCAAGGGCGCGCGCAATCTGGAGAACGCCAAGAAGTTCTACGACTGGGCCCTGACCCCGGCCGCGCAGGCGCTCGCTGCTCCCGCGAAGTCCTATCAGGTGCCGTCGAACAAGGCTTCGCCGGTCCCGGCGCAGTCGCCGAAAATGGATCAGATGAAGCTGATCAACTACGACTTCGTGAAATACGGCTCCTCGGCCGAGCGTACTCGCCTGCTCGCCAAGTGGGACAAGGAAGTCAAGGCGCTGCCGAAGTAGGGCTCGTCTCTCCGGCGTGTTTCCAGGTAATTCCGGAAACACGCCGTCATCCCGGGCTTGACCCGGGATCCATGCCTGAACCTCCGCCGGATGCGCTCCGGCATGGATCCCGGATCTCCGCTTCGCTGCGTCCGGGATGACGCTGGAGGTTCGGGTGCAAGACAAGGGCTGTGCCGTGAAAGCCGGGACAACCGGTTCGGGCCGACGGGAAATGTGAGGGCAGGGCAACCATGGCGCCAGCGACGAGACTCGTGCTGCTGATCGGCTGGCTCGGCTATGCGCTGATGCCCTGGTATCTCGTCGAGGGCATGAGCCTGACGGACTGGGGCTGGCTCGGCGAATATCCGTTCGGCAAGGCCGGCAGCGCGCTGGCGCTCGCCCTTTCCGGCCAGACGCCCTGGCTTCTGCCGATCGGCGTCGCGCTGGCAGTCGCGACCGTATTCTGGGGCAGCGCCGACCGCCAGCGCACGGCGACCGTGCTGCTCTGGGCCGGTCTTCTCGGCATGGTCCTGTTCTTCGCCCAGGCCTTCTCGATCGTCCTGAAGGACCAGGGTATCTCCTGGCTTGCTGCCCTGCTCGGCGGCGCCGGCGCCTCCCAGCGCGGCATCGGCGGCGGCGCCTTCTTCACGCTTCTGTCGCTGCTCTTCCTGCTCTGCCATGGCCTGGCCTATCGCGGCGTCTGCCGCGGCGATCTCTTCACGGTCTCGACGATCGGCCTCGTCGTCCTGCTGATCGGCATCTTCATCTTCTTCCCGGTCGCGATCATCCTGAAAAGCGCGCTGGTCGACCAGAGCGGCGCCTTCGCGCCCTCGGCCTTTATCGAACGCTTCCTCGATTCCTCGATCTGGGGGCTGGGCTGCCTCAGCGCCAACGTCAATTGCGGCGTTGCCTGGAACACGCTGATCCTCGCCGTGCTCTGCGGCGTCATCACCACCTTGCTCGGTCTTGCCTGCGCCCTGCTGATCCTGCGCACCGGCATGCCCGGCAAGCGCATCATGCGGGCGCTGACGGTGCTGCCGATCATCACCCCGCCCTTCGTCATTGGCCTTGCGCTGATCCTGCTCTTCGGCCGCGCCGGCGCCGTCTCGACCGTTCTCTACGAGTGGTTCGACATTCCGCGCTCGCGCTGGCTCTACGGCCTTCCCGGCGTGCTGCTGGCGCAGGTGCTGGCCTTCGCGCCGATCGCCTTCCTCGTCTTGATCGGTGTCGTGCAGGGCATTTCGCCCAGCCTCGAGGAAGCCTCGCAGACGCTCGGCGCCAAGCGCTGGCAGACCTTCCGCACCGTGACCTGGCCATTGCTGAAGCCCGGCATTGCCAATGCCTTCCTGCTCGGCTTCGTCGAGAGCATGGCCGATTTCGGCAATCCGCTGGTGCTCGGCGGCAATTTCGAGGTGCTCTCGACCAAGATCTTCTTCGCGGTGGTCGGCGCCTCCTACAATCAGGGGCAGGCGGCGGTGCTCGCCATCGTGCTGCTCGCCTTCACGCTCGGCGCCTTCTGGGTGCAGCAGCGCTGGCTCGGCGGCAAATCCTACACGACGGTCACGGGCAAGGGCGATGCCGGCCTGCCGACGCCGCTGCCGCGCCGCATCACCTGGCTCTCGACTGCGGTGATCGTGCCCTGGGTCGCGCTGACGCTGGTGATCTACGTCGTCATCCTTGTCGGCGGCTTCGTCCGCAACATGGGCCGCGACTACACGCCGACCCTGCAGCACTACATCACCGGCTTCGCCATCGATTTCAGCAACGGCATCTATTTCCAGGGCTCGGCCTGGTCGTCCTTCTTCACCACGGTGAAGGTGGCGGCGATCTCGGCGCCATTGACGGCGGTGATCGGCCTGCTCACCGCCTATCTGCTGACACGCCAGCGCTTCCGCGGCCGGGCCGGGCTCGAATTCGCGACGATGCTCTCCTTCGCCATTCCCGGCACGGTGCTCGGCGTCGCCTATATCCTCGCCTTCAACGTGCCGCCGGTGGAGATCACCGGCACCGGCCTGATCCTCGTCATCGCCTTCGTCTTCCGCAACATGCCGGTCGGCGTGCGCTCCGGCATTGCCGGCCTGTCGCAGATCGACAAGAGCCTGGACGAGGCTTCGACCACGCTGCGCGCCCGCAGCTTCACCACGCTCTGGCGCGTGGTGCTGCCGCTGCTCAAGCCTGCTTTGGTCTCGGCGCTGGTCTACTCCTTCGTGCGCTCGATGACGGCGGTCAGCGCCGTGATCTTCCTGGTCTCGGCCGAGTATAACCTCTCCACCGCCTATATCGTCGGGCGCGTCGAGGCCGGCGAATTCGGCCTCGCCATCGCCTATTCCTCGGTGCTGATCGTCTTCATGGCGCTCGGCATCGCGCTCATCCAGTTCACCGTCGGCGAGCGCAAGCTCGGCCGCCGCGCCAGCGCCACCACCGTGACGGCCCCGGCGCCCGCTCCCGCGATCGGATAAGGATTCACAGAGAGATGGCCAAGGCCGGACCCGCTTCCGTCGAATTCCGCAACGTCTCCATGCGCTATGGCGCGGTGACCGCGGTCGACAACATCAATTTCACCATCGAGGCCGGCAAGCTCGTGACCCTGCTCGGCCCGTCCGGCTGCGGCAAGACCACGACCCTGCGCATGATCGCGGGTCTGGAGATCGCTAGCGACGGACAGATCCTGATCGGCGGCAAGGACGTGACCAAGCTTTCGGCCGCCGATCGCGACGTCTCCATGGTGTTCCAGTCCTACGCGCTCTTCCCGCATATGAGCGTGCTCGACAATGCCGCCTATGGCCCGACCGTGAAGGGCGTCGGCAAGGACGAGGCCAAGCAGATGGCGCTGGAGAAGCTGGCGCTGGTCGGCCTGAAGGGCTTCGAGAACCGCTATCCGTCCGAGCTCTCGGGCGGCCAGCAGCAGCGCGTCGCGGTCGCCCGCGCGCTGGTGCTGGAGCCGCAGGTGCTGCTCTTCGACGAGCCGCTCTCCAATCTCGACGCGAAACTCCGCCGCCGCGTCCGTGAGGAAATCCGCGAATTGCAGCAGGATCTCAACCTGACCGTGGCCTATGTCACCCACGACCAGGAGGAGGCGCTCGCCGTCTCCGACCGCATCATCGTGATGTCGAACGCTCGGATCGCGCAGGAAGGCGCGCCGCGCGACCTCTACGAGCAGCCTTCGAACGCCTTCGTCGCCGACTTCATCGGCGATGCCAATCTGGTCGACGTCATCGTGAAGGCGGTGGCGGATGGCCGCGCCGATGTCGCGATCGGCTCCGCCACGGTCAGCTTGCCGGCGCGTGGGCTCGGCGCAGGCCCGGCCAAGGTCGCGATCCGGCCGGAGGCGCTGCTGCTGGGCGAGCCGGGGCAGGGTGGCTCGCTGCCCGGTACGATCCGCAAATGCGCCTATCTCGGCAATCACCTCGACATCATGGTCGAGACCGAGGTCGGCGAGCTCTTCGTCGTGCAATATGGCGGGCGCGAGATGCTGGAGCCCGGCAGCCCGGTCTCGGTTTCTTTCGCCAAGTCGGGCGTGACGCTGATTCCGCCGGCCTGATCGGCGCCGGAATCGACACGCTTCCGTTTATCGGACCGTAAAGCTGGGCGTGCTGCCCAATTATCAGCACTTTCAGCGCGTATTTCTGTTGAGTTGGCTAATCAAAAATTGATAGATTCAGCCGAAGATCGTCACCTGAATCGGGGAAAGACCGCACGAAAATGGCCACGGGCGAGAGCGCAACCAATATCCTGATCCATCTCGCCGGCGGCGTCGCGCTGCTGATCTGGGCGGTCAGGCTGGTGCGAACCGGCGCGATGCGTGCTTTCGGCTCCCAGCTCAGGCAGGCGCTGCAGAGTTTCACGCGTAACCGCTTCGCTGCTTTCGGCAGCGGCGTCACTGTCACCATGGTGCTGCAGAGCTCGACGGCGACGACGCTGCTCGTCTCCTCCTTCGCCGGTCAGGCCCTGATCGTGCCGGCCATGGCGCTCGCCGTGCTGCTCGGCGCCAATCTCGGCACGGCGCTCGCCGCCTTCGTGATCTCGATGGATCTGGGCTGGCTCTGGGGGCTCTGCGTCGCCATCGGCGTCGCCATGTATCTCTCCAGCGAGGCGATGGAGCGCCCGCGCAATATCGGCCGCGTGCTGGTCGGTATCGGCCTGATCCTGCTCTCGCTGATCGAGCTGAATACCGCTGCGGCCCCGCTGGCGCAGTCGCCGACCTTCCGCGTCGTGCTCGCCGCCATGGGCTCGGAGCCGCTGCTCGGCATCCTCGCCGCCATCGCCGCGACCTGGCTCGTGCATTCCTCGATCGCGATCATCCTGCTCGTCGCCACTTTCGCGGCCTCCGGCCTGTTCCCGCCGGCGACGGCGCTGACGCTGGTTATCGGCGCCAATCTCGGCAATGCCGTGATCCCGGTGCTCGACCAGCTCGGCGCGCCTGCCGCCCAGCGTCGCGCCGCCGTCGGCAACCTGCTGACGCGCCTGATCCTGGCGCTCGCCGTGCTGCCCTTCGTCGGCCCGCTCTCGACCTGGCTCATCGGCTTCTCCTCGTCCGAGGCCAGGCTCGCGATCGAGTTCCACGTCCTGCTGAACGTTGTCGGTGCCCTGGTCTTCCTGCCTTTCGTGGGGCCGATCTCGGCGTTGGTCGAGCGCTTCATGCCCGGCAAGGAGGACAAGGCGGAGGCGGTGACCCCGCGCTATCTCGACCCGAACGCGCTCGACAGCCCGACCGAGGCGCTCGCCGGCGCGATGCGCGAGGCCCTGCGCCTCGGCGACCGCGTCGAGGGCATGCTGCGCGATACCATGACGCTGCTGGAGAAGGACGAGCTCAAGCTCTCGCGTGCCATCGCCCAGGCCGATGACGGCGTCGACACGATCCACGAGTCGATCAAGCTCTATCTGGTCAAGGTCTCCCGCAACGAGCTCTCCGAAGAGGAGAGCCGGCGCCTGTTCGAGATCATCACCCTGATCACCAATCTCGAGCATATCGGCGACATCATCGACAAGAACCTGCGCGAGCTCGCCGAGAAGAAGATCCGCAAGCGCTACGCCTTCTCGCCGGAGGGGCTGGCCGAAATCCGCGATTTCCACCATCGCGTCGCTTCGGCGCTGGCACTGGCGCTCAACGTCTTCGCGACGCGCGACATCGTGCTCGCCCGCCAGCTCTTCGCCGACAAGGCGGCGATGCGCGATGCCGAGCGTCGCGCCACCGACAGCCATTTCCAGCGCCTGCGCTCCGGCCGGCCGGAATCGATCGAGACCAGCGCGATCCATCTCGACATCATCCGCGACCTGAAGCGCATCCACGGCCATATCGTCTCGATCGCCTATCCGATCCTGGAGAGCGCCAACGAACTGCGCGAGAGCCGCCTGCGCGACACGAAGGCCGCCGCCGAGCAGCGCGAGATGCCGTCGGTGCTGATTCCGGCCCCGCATTCGGGCGGCTAAGGGCGATTCTCAGCGCGGCGTCGCCAGGATGATCGCGGCGCCGGCGAGGCAGATGGCGCCGCCGGTCAGGTCCCAGCGGTCGGGCCTCACCCCTTCGACCGCCCAGAGCCAGCCGAGCGAGGCGGCGATATAGATCCCGCCATAGGCTGCGAAGGCGCGGCCCGCCGCGGCGCTCTCGACCAGCGTCAGCAGCCAGGCGAACAATCCGAGCGAGACGAAGCCCGGCAGCAGCCACCAGACCGGCTTGCCGAGCCGAAGCCAGCCCCAGAAGGCGAAGCAGCCGGCGATCTCGAAGAGGGCGGCGCCGATATAGGCGGCGAGGGTCGGCATGAAGGCTTTGTCCGTTGCAGGGCTTTTCGCGACGAGGGCACCAGTCTAAAGCGGTCAGTCTTCGAACGGAAACACGCCGTCATCCCGGACAAGCCGCGCCAGCGGCGCCGATCCGGCTCCATGCCGGAACGTTTCCGAAAAAGGTTCAGGCATGGATCCCGGGTCTTCGCTTCGCTGCGCCCGGGATGACGCGCCTAGACGAGACAGGGCTGCGGTGGAAAAGCCGATACGCAACATCGCCATCATCGGTGCCGGCCCTGCGGGGCTGATCGCCGCCGAGCGACTGGCAGGCGCCGGGCATCGCGTCACGGTCTACGAGCGCATGGCCTCGCCGGCCCGCAAGTTCCTGCTCGCCGGCCGCGGCGGCCTGAACCTCACACATTCCGAGCCGTTCGACACCTTCCTTCGCCGCTATCGCGAGGCGAGCGACTGGCTGGAGCCGGCCTTGCGCGCCTTTCCACCGCAGGCGCTGCGCAACTGGGCCGATGAACTTGGCGCGGAGACTTTCATCGGCTCCAGCGGTCGCGTCTTCCCCCGCGCGATGAAGGCCTCTCCGCTGCTGCGGGCCTGGCTCGGCCGGCTCGGCACGCTGGGTGTGAAGCTCTCCGCGGGCCGGCTCTGGACCGGCTGGGATGCCGATGGCGCCCTGACATTCCGCCTCGTCGCCGACGAAACCGAGACGGTCCGCCCGGATGCCACGCTGCTGGCGCTCGGCGGCGCGAGCTGGCCGCGGCTCGGTTCCGATGGCGGCTGGGCGCCGTTCCTCGCTGCGCGCGGCGTCTCGGTGTCGTCTCTCCGCCCCGCCAATGGCGGCTTCACGGTCGCCTGGTCGCCGCAGATGAAGGAGCGCTTCGTCGGCCAGCCCTTGAAGCGCATCGTCATCCGTTGCGCGGGCGAGCAAGCTGCTGGCGAGGCGATGATCGACGCCGCCGGCATCGAGGGCGGCGCGATCTATGCGCTGTCGGCGTCGATCCGCGAGGCGATCGAGCGCCACGGCGCGGCTACGATAGAGGTCGATCTGCGGCCCGATCTCGCGGCGCCGGAGCTTGCCGCCCGCCTGACGAGGCGGCGCAAGGGCGAGACTTTGAGCAATCATCTGCGCAAGGCGGGAGGGCTTTCCCCCGTCGCGATCGCTCTGCTGCGGGATGCCTCTGGCGGGAAGCTCCCCGACGCGCCAGATGCGTTGGCGATCCTGATCAAGGCGGCGGCGCTGCGACTTGAAACATCGATGCCGATCGCGCGCGCCATCTCGACGGCCGGCGGCATCGCGCGTGACGAGGTTGATGCAGGCTTCATGCTCAAGCGTCTGCCGGGCATCTTCGTCGCCGGCGAGATGCTCGATTGGGAAGCCCCGACGGGCGGCTACCTGTTGCAGGCCAGCTTCGCGACCGGCGTGGCCGCGGCCGCCGGCATCGAGGCATGGCTGGCGCGGCCCTAGAGCACCGGAGTTGCTCCTGCTCGGTCCGCAGGCTCCTTCTCGTCGACGGTCTGGGCCGTCGAGTTGATGCGGCGCCGCTTTCCTCAACCACTCGCAAGCAGCCGGCGCGCGAAGCTGTGACCGCCGTCGAGCGTAGAGATTTCACCGACGCGCGCCAGGGAGATCAGGATGTCGCGGATCGCCCGCTCCACCCTGAGACCCTGGCGGAACTGCCTCGCGATTGTCGCTGCATCGATCGGCGCGGGTGTTCCGGCCAGCGTCGCAAGCACGGCTGCGACACGGCCCACGGCATCGCTCGGGAAGGCCGGCTTGCTCGCTGCCACCGCGATCGGCAAGCTCGCTTCGAGCTGGTCACCCATGCGACCGGGCGTGCCGAAGCGCGGGCGCTGATAGTCCGGCCGCAGCCAGCGGATCAGGCCCTGCGTTTCCTCCTGAACGCGCTGCCGGTTGAGGGCGACGAGCCGGGCCAGAACCTCTTCCTCGTCGAGATCGACCGGCCAGCCATAGGCGGCGGCGACGGCGGCATCGAGCGCTTCGTGATGTTCGTCGATGATCATCACTAAACCGCGGTCGCGTACATCCACTTCGGTAGCCTTTAGCGCGTATCCGGCAAGGAGCGCCTCGCGCACATTGTAAAGCTTGGTCAGTGTCAGGCCGGGGTGTTCCAGCAAGACCTGCTTGCGTATGGCGTCTAGTGCCTCCGCCGCGAGGCGGATGGCCTCCTTTTGATGTTCGGTTGCATCGGGGAAGGGGAAGGGATCGAAGCAGCGCGATTTCGAGTAGCGCGGATCGTTCCCGACGCCGAGCCAGCCGCCCGCGCGCAGCGCCCAGACGACGTGGATACGCGATGACAGCACGCCCAGATGGAAGGCGTCGGACAGCGCTACGGCGACCAGCATGTTGTCCGGCAGGATCGAGGCGTCGAGGAACTGGAAGACACGGTGCTTCGCCGTCTCGACCGTGGCGATATAGCGCTGGAGGGGTGCGAGGGCGGGGCGCAGCTCGCGGCGCGGTTCGCCGAAAACCCACCAGAGTTCGCGGTAGCTTTCGCGCCGGTTTGCATCCCGGCCGATGAGTTTTCCGTTGCCGTCCTTTTCCTCCTTCACCGTCCGTTTGAGGTACTGATAGACTTCCGGGAATCGTTCCCGAACCTCTTCCGCAGCAAGCCCGAACAGATCGATCACCATGACGTCACGCGAGCGCGCCGTCAGATCACGCCCGTTGCGATAGTCGCGGACATGATCTTCCAAGCCCTTCCGGAGGCCGAGGCCGAGAGCCCGTGCCTCGGCAGGCGTCACAATGAAGCCCGCGCCGTGCAGCTTCACGCCGGGCGAGCACAGTCCGTGATTGCTCCGCAAAGGCGCAGCCTGGGTCATGTCCACGCCTATCGTCAGATCCGAATTAATCCGTCCCTCGCTGACGCCGAGTTCGATCTGGGGCTGGTCGGTGTCGAGCCCGGTTTCGGACAGGACCGAGCAGAGCTTGCCGTCATGGGATCCAGCCCGCGCGACTGTCATCGCGATCCGGACGGCGGCGCTGTCCCGCCCGGCCTTCGTCCAGGGATGGTCGGGAACTGCCATGACGATCGAGAGCGGCCGCTTGCCGGCCAGATGCCGCTCGACCGTCCGGCGCTGGAAGAGCTGGGTGATCGAGTTCGTGGTGACGAAGCCGAAGCGGCGCAGACGCGTGCCCGGCTGCGTCAGCAGTTCGGCCGCATGGTCCCACCAGTACATCACGAGATCGGCGCTCTCGTTCATCTGCGGATGCGCCGCCCAGAGCGCCTCGACATAGGTGGACCCGAGCCGGGCGCGTAGGTCCTTGCCGCCGATGAAGGGCGGGTTTCCGATGATGAACTCGGCTTCGGGCCAGTCTGGCCGGCGCGGATTCGGCAGGGCCTCATGGCCGTCGCGCCACCCCGGAACCGGACAGCCGTCCCAATCAAGCACCGCGTCCCGCTTGTAGATATGGTCGAGCTTCTCGAGGATCGGCTCGCGCGGGGCGTGTGGGCGGGTGCGGAAATGCCATTGCAGATGGCCGATCCAGAGCACGAGATCGGCGATGGCCACGGCCCGGCGGTTGGTCTCCAGGCCGAGGAACTGATGCGGCCCGACCTGATGCGCCGCGAAGCCGGAGAGTTCCTCGTTGCGGCCGAGCTCGCCGGCGGCATCGAGCACCTCTCCCTCCAGCTTTTTCATGAGCTCTTGTGAGACGTGCAGGAAATTCCCCGTCCCGCAGGCCGGATCGAGAATCCGCGTGGTGCAGAGCGTTTCGTGGAAATCCTCGACCAGCGTCAGGGCCTTCCGGGCATCGCCGCCGTCGCGGGCCTGCTGCGCGGCGCCGAGAACCGCGCGCCAGTCTTCGCGCAGTGGGCCGATCACCGTCTCGACGACCAGCCGCTCGACATAGGCGCGCGGCGTGTAATGCGCGCCGAGGCGGGCCCGCTCCTGAGGATCGAGCGCCTGCTCCAGCAGCGTGCCGAAGATCGCGGGCTCGACCTCCTTCCAGTCGTGCTCGGCGGCGGCCAGCAATTCACCGATTTCCTCCCGCCCGAGCGGGAAGACCTGCGCATCCTCGTAGAGCTTGCCGTTGAAGCGCTTCATCCGCTCGCGCACGGAGGTCGAGTACTCGCCCTTGTCCATCGCCTGCCACAGCTCGGAGACCAGCGGCAGGAAGGAATCCGGCGCATCGCGGCATTCGCGCAGCAGGGTCTTGAAGGCGTCCTTGCGGATCAGCCCGACATCCTCGGCGAACATCGTGAACAGGCAGCGCATCAGGAAGAGCGCGACCTCTTCCGGGTCGTGCTCGCGCTCCAGCACCCGGGAGACGGCGGCAAGCCGCCCGGCGATGGCACGGGTGACGCGCGCCGCATGGCGGGCGGGGTCGAGCGCCAGTGGCTCGGTCCAGATCGCTGCCAGGCGCCGACGCAGCGCCGGATCGCGCAGGTCGTCGAGATAGACGCGATAGCTCTGCCGATCGGGAAACTGGACGTAGTTCTTACCTTGCCCGGTGAAGTCGGCATAGAACTCGAAGCAATGCCCGACATCGCAGACGATCAGGAAGGGCGGCCAGCCATGGCTCGCTGGCAATGCCTTGGCATAGTCCTCCGCCTGGCGCCTGGCGTTGAGCATCAGCACGTCCCAGGCACGATCGGCTCCGCGCCGGCCGCGCGGTCCGGTTGGCTCCGTGAAAGGCAGGGCGCCTTGCGCCGGCAGCACCTCCTTGGCCTGTCCCTTCAGGCGGCTCTGCTTGGCTTCGAGGACGAAGGCGCCTTTCCGGTAGAGGTCGATGCGGCCGGTGCTGTGTCCGCCCTGTCCATCCGGAAAGCGCACGGGATATTCGAAGCGATAGGTGACGGCATCGGAATCGCTGGTCGGCGGCTGCGGTGGCTCGACGCCGATCAATCGGCAGAACTCGCTGAGGAACTGCGCATAGGCGGCCCGCTCCGCCCCTTCCGAGAGGCGCCAGCGCGCAATGAAAGCCTCGACCGCCGCCGCCTCGGCCTCGGACCCGCCCCCCGACATGGTCCGTCTCCTCAGGTTGTTGTCATCTCGATAATACAATTAAAAGTTGCATTATCTGTTCCTGTCAACTCCTGTCACCAATCAGCCCCGCGATGCGCTGCACCCCCTCGCATCATCGCGCGTTCCGCCCCATATTGCGGCCATGCCGAAAAGCTCCGACACCACCGCGACCAAGCCCAAGGCGGCGAAGAAGCCCTCTTCGGCCCGCACGCCGAATTCCAAGGCGACCAAGCCCGAGCTGAAGCCGCTCGAAGGCTATCTCGCCGACCTGCTGAACCCGGCGATCAACCGCGGCACGGCGGTGCCGGGCGGCGCCTCGGGCTTCAGCGACAGGCCGCAGGCCGGCTACGAGGCGAAGACGGATTACGCGCTGGAACGGCCCGGCGGCGAGGAGAGGCCCAAGCGCAAGCTCTCCAAGAAGGCGGACTCGGCCTTCATCGGCGCCGAGGGCGCGGCCGCCGCGACGGCGAGCTCGCTGCAGCATCTGCTGGAGACCGGCAGCCCCTTCATCCAGCCCGGCAAGCCCTGGACGCCGCATAGGCCGGAGCGACCCGAGAAATCCGAAGGCGGCATCGCCTTCACGATGAAGTCGGATTTCTCCCCCTCGGGCGACCAGCCGACCGCGATCGCCGACCTCGTCGACGGCATCCGCCGGCAGGAGCGCGACCAGGTGCTGCTCGGCGTCACCGGCTCGGGCAAGACCTTCACCATGGCGAAAGTGATCGAGGAGACGCAGCGCCCGGCGCTGATCCTCGCGCCCAACAAGACGCTGGCGGCGCAGCTTTACGGGGAGTTCAAGAGCTTCTTCCCCGACAACGCGGTCGAGTACTTCGTCTCCTATTACGACTATTACCAGCCGGAGGCGTACGTCCCGCGCTCGGACACCTATATCGAGAAGGAATCCTCGATCAACGAGCAGATCGACCGCATGCGCCACTCGGCGACGCGCTCCCTGCTCGAACGCGACGACGTGATCATCGTCGCCTCGGTCTCCTGCATCTACGGTATCGGCTCGGTCGAGACCTATACGGCGATGACCTTCTCGATCAAGCTCGGCGAGCGCATCGAGCAGCGCCAGCTCATCGCCGATCTCGTCGCGCTCCAGTACAAGCGCACCCAGCACGACTTCGCGCGCGGCACCTTCCGGGTGCGCGGCGACGTGATCGAGCTCTACCCGGCGCACTATGAGGACCGCGCCTGGCGCATCGGCCTGTTCGGCGACGAGGTCGAGTCGATCGCCGAGTTCGACCCGCTGACCGGCCAGAAGACCGGCGAGCTCGAATTCATCAAGGTCTACGGCAATTCGCACTACACCACGCCGCGCCCGACGCTGACCCAGGCGGTGAAGTCGATCAAGGAGGAGCTCAAGGCCCGCCTCGACGAGCTCAACCGCATGGGCCGCTTCCTGGAGGCGCAAAGGCTCGACCAGCGCTGCACCTTCGACATCGAGATGATCGAGGCCACCGGCTCCTGCAACGGCATCGAGAACTACTCGCGCTATCTCACCGGCCGCAAGCCGGGCGAGCCGCCGCCGACGCTGTTCGAATACCTGCCCGACAACGCGCTGGTCTTCACCGACGAGAGCCATGTCACCGTGCCGCAGATCGGCGGCATGTACCGGGGCGACTTCCGCCGCAAGGCGACGCTGGCCGAATACGGCTTCCGCCTGCCCTCCTGCATGGACAACCGGCCGCTGCGCTTCGAGGAGTGGGACGCGATGCGGCCGCAGTCGGTGCATGTCTCGGCCACGCCCGGCGGCTGGGAGATGGACCAGACCGGCGGCGTCTTCACCGAGCAGGTCATTCGTCCGACCGGCCTGATCGACCCGCCGGTCGAGATCCGCCCGGCCAAGCATCAGGTCGCGGACCTGCTGGACGAGGTCAAGGAGGTCACCGAGCGTGGCTACCGCACGCTGGTCACCGTGCTGACCAAGCGCATGGCCGAGGACCTGACCGAATATCTGCACGAGAACGGCGTGCGCGTGCGCTACATGCACTCGGATATCGACACGATCGAGCGCATCGAGATCCTCAGAGACCTGCGCCTCGGCGCCTTCGACGTGCTGGTCGGCATCAACCTGCTGCGCGAGGGTCTCGACATCCCCGAATGCGGCTTCGTCGCCATCTTGGACGCCGACAAGGAGGGCTTCCTCCGCTCCGAAACCTCGCTGATCCAGACCATCGGCCGCGCCGCCCGCAACGTCGACGGCAAGGTCATCCTCTATGCCGACCACGTCACCGGCTCGATGGAGCGGGCGATGGCGGAGACCAATCGCCGCCGCGAGAAGCAGGTCGCCTATAACGAGGCGAACGGCATCACGCCGCAGACGGTGAAGAAGAATATCGGCGACATCCTCGGCTCGGTCTATGAGCGCGACCATGTCACGGTCGACAAGGGGCTGGTGGCGCCGGCCTCGGGCCACAACCTCAAGGCCGCGATCGCCGATCTCGAGAAGCGCATGCGCGAGGCCGCGGCCGATCTCGAATTCGAGACGGCGGCCCGCCTGCGCGACGAGATCAAGCGCCTGCAGGCGACGGAGCTGGCGATCGCGGACGATCCGCTCGCCCGGCAGGGCGATGTCGAGGCCTCCGCCGGCAAGTACAAGGGCGAGCGGTCTTACGGCTCCAGCGCCAATCTGCCGCCGACCCGCGCCCGCAAACCCACCGACGAGGACATGGGCCCGCATAACTGGGGCGGCGGCGAGGGCAAGCCGAAAGCCGGCGAGAAGCCGAACCCGTTGCTGACCGGCACCTCACGGGTGCGGAAGCCGACCCTGGATGAGATGGGCCCGGTGCCAGAGTCGCGGCCGAAGGGGGCGGGGGAGAGGCGGAGAAGGAGAAGTTCTTAGAACAGAACTATGCCCTTGAATGGCGGCTGTGACGGATCAACATGAGCCACGCAGGCTAGCATTCCGGTTTTTGCAAATAGTATGCTAGAAACTCCCCTTCACTGCTAACGCAGGGGCGCCAAAGCGTGGATAGAATTGACCTCTATAGACTCTATGTAATTGGTTCAGAGTTACATCCCCTTATCACTGCTACCAGAGCCGACACGACGGTCGGCGATTTTTTTCTGCCACTATGGAACTCTGGTAGGGCAATAGATGAGCTTCTGTCTGTAGATGGCCCTGTAAGGTTGGATTTCTGCCGTCCTGCTGCGGAGAAATTGCGATCTGAAATCAATGCGTTGGGGCTTAAGTATTTTAGGAATTCTGATGGGAACGTAAGTTTTGGTTCTGCGCCGGAAACAGTAATTGCTAGTTGGGAGCTTTGGAATCTTAAGAACGCAATTGAGGCGTTTGAGACGGTATTTCAAACTGAAATGCAGCGAGCTGCTACCTATCTGGTTCCCAAAAGGGGCACTTATGATCTGGGTGATTTAGTCGATAGAGCGGATGACACGTTTCAAATTGATTTAAAACAAGTTTTTGGTGAGCAAGCGCTTTCAGAGTATAGATCCGCTGGACGTTGTTATGCGTTCGGGCTTTTTACGGCTTCGGGGTATCATTGCTGCCGCGCCGCAGAGGCAATGCTGAGAGCATATTATAGGTCGCTGACTGATTCAGCAGATGATGGGACAGAGAGTTGGGGTATACTCTTGGCGGGTCTTGAAAAAATCAAAGGTGCAAAAGAGCCGGATGCCAAAACCATAGGCCACATTAAGCACCTCAAGGATTATGAGCGAAATCCGTTGAGCCATCTCAGGGCCGATTTGACGGCGACGGATGCTGACATACTGTTAGCTGCCTCCAAGGTGGCGATGTCGGCGATGGCTGCGGAAATGATCAAAAAACGAGCGGAGTCGGAGCCCTCCCTCGCCTTGGTCGTTAGTAACGACAAAGCAGGCTAATGACAAAAGCTGGAGTTGCGGATCGCCGAGGCGAAGATCGAAGCACAGCAAGGGCGGTGAGGCATTAAGCCTTTATTTAATCATGGTGGGGTTTGATGAAAGCGGCGACGAGGTTGTGACTCGCCGCCGCTCCGCCAAGAAGAATGTTACTTCTTCGAGGGCTTGATCGTTTCAACAACGTGCGTTTTCGGCTTGTTCGTGGCGGTTTTCACCGACGTGAACTTGCCGGAACTCGCGTTACGACCAATTTTGCGTGTAGCCATCAATATCACCTCCTTTCCGGGGCTTGCCCCCCGTTGTTGGCAAGCGCGAGAGAAGGTGATTCGACCAAACGCAGACTAGATATTCTGCCTAACTCGGTCTTGAGTCGAGTCGGCACTTTTGCTTCTTCGGCAGCCCTTGTTGGGGATGGCTCGTACAGCCACGGTAAAACGCGGATGGTTGGAACAAACCTGACCATGACGGCGGAGGTGCCATCGCCTATCCTCGCCGCCATGACCGTCCCGTCCACCTTCGTCCACGCCTCGCGCGATCTCGAACGCTTCCTGCTCGATGCGCGCGATGAGCTGGGCCATGCCACCACGCATCAGACCTGGCAGTCGGTGCTGGCCGTGCTCGTCACCTTCCGGGCGCGCCTGACGCCGGCCGAAGGGCTCGCCTTCGCCGACGCGCTGCCACCGCTGCTCGCGGCTATGGTCCTGCAGGACTGGGACCTCGGCCAGCCGACAAGGCCCTTCGCCGACCGCGCGACGCTGGCGCGGGAGGCGATGGCGTTTCGCGGCGACCACAGCATCCTGCCCGAAAGCGGCATCGCCGATGTCGCCCGGGCGCTGCGCCGGCATGTCGAGCCGCAAGCCTTCGAGCGCGCGCTGGCCAAGCTGCCGCCGGGCGCACGGGAGTTCTGGGCGGTCTGAGCCTCAGGCCCCGTCGAAAGCCGCGTGATAGCGCACCGTGCCGGCCGGCAGCTCCGCGCCGAAACCGAGGCGCATGAAGTATTCCGGCGGCACGCCCGCCAGCACGAGTGCCGGATCGTTGGCGAAGCCGAAGCGGCCGTAATAGGTGGGGTCGCCGAGCAGGACGCAGCCACCGGCGCCCATTTCGCGCAGGCGCCGCAGGCCTTCGCGGATCAGCCCCGAGCCGATGCCGCCGCGCTGCCGGCCCGGCTGTACCGAGACCGGCCCGAGCCCGAACCAATCGCGCTCCGCCCCGTCGATCGTTACCGGCGAGAAGGCGACATGGCCGACGATCTCCCCGTCTTCGACGGCGACGAGCGAGAGCGTCAGCGCCCCGGCCGCGCGTAGGGCATCGACGATCGCCGCTTCGGTGCCGCTGCTATGCGGCGCCGTCGCGAAGGCCTCCGTGGTCAGGGTGCGGATGGCGTCGGAATCGGCGGGCTGTTCGGGGCGGATTCGCATGCGGGGCTTATGCCATGCCGATGTCGCCGATGAAAACTAATCCCCGCCCATGCGACCCATGCCTATTCTCGGCTCACCTCATCCCGAGGGGCGGCCATCCGGAGGCATGCTGCATGGCGGGATGAGGGCGGCGCCCTGCGGCCGGGTTTGCACCCCGGACTCGGGAGGCTGCGGGAACCGCCCTGGGGGTACTACGGCCCCTGCGCGAGGAGCCTCGCTAGGAGAGGCGGTGCGGCGGTTGTGAGGCGGCAGGCGTGCGACGACCCGCTGAGGGAAGCTGGCACGCCCTGTCCGTCCGCGATCGACGCTCCGCCCAACGGAAGCGCGGCCCGCAGTTTTCAAGAACGCCGACAAGCGGAGCGCCACGGGGCGTGCGGATGGTGGCTCAATCCATCCGCGCCGCGTCCTGGCTCAAGGGAAGCGGCCGATACCCCGCGCCTCGCGGCGCTCCGCTGCCCCTCGTCATCCACGAACGCCCGCGCGCGAGCCGGGCGGCCAAAGACCTATGAGCTTTCGCGCAGGCGCGCGTTGCAGGAGCGGATCATGGCGAGGCTGAACTGGCAGACGCCGGAGCAGGCGCAGTGACAGGCGGATTACGAGGCCCGGCGGGTCCGGGAATATCGCAGCCTGGTGGACCGGCTGCAGATCTGGGCGTTCTGCCCGCGCAAGGGCTGCCAGCGCCAGAACAGCTGCGGCAACGAGCGGCCGTCGCTCTGCCTGAGCGCCTTCTTCGTGACGATGCCCGAAGATCTCAAGCAATATGTCCGGCTGGTGATCACCGCCCGGAGCGCCGGCGCGAGCCCGGCCGATGCCGATCGGATCGCTTGCGAGCGCATGATGGCGGTCGACGGCCGCACGCCCTTCGACGATCTCTGAGACGAACAGTCAGGCCGCGACGGCGAGCTGCGTGTCGAGCTTGCGGATCGCGGTGCTGAGCTCGGGCTCGTCGACGATGTCGGCGGCATCCGCCAGCTTGAACCAGTGCAGGTCGCGCTGGTGCTGCTCGGCCCAGCTGTCGAGCTGCCTCTCGACCTCCAGCAGGTAGAGCTTGACCTCGCAGAGCGCGAAATGGTCGCTCATCCGCTTCCAGTAGGTGTAGCGCCCGGCCGGCTTCTCGCTGACGCGGCCGACGACGCCGGCCTCCTCATAGGCCTCGCGCGCGGCGGCGTCGCGGTCCTTCAGGCCCTTCATCGGCCAGCCCTTGGGCACGATCCAGCGGCGCGTGGTGCGGGAGGTGACGAGCAGAATCTCGGTCGAGCCGTCGGCGGCGTGGCGGATCGGCATGGCGGCGATCTGCGACCGCTTCTCCCCCGGTTTCCGCTTGGCCTTCTTCATCGGCGCTGGACGCTCCCTCGGCATCGGGCCGAAAAGTGGAATGCACTTTTCGGAGAAACCCGATGCCATAACCAAAGAGCTGGATCGCCATAGGCGATCGAGCGGCTGCACATTCGTCCGGCCTCGAATCACAGATGTTCGCCGGAGCGAATAAATATTGCATCGATCCGGAAAAATGGAAGAGGCGTTCCGCAGAATCGCATCAGCCTTTCGATTCGTGCATGCCTTGGTTAAGGACAGCCTCCGGTTGCGCCAGCCTCAGCAGCAGCCAGCCGCAGACGCCGGAAAGCAGCGATCCCGCGAGCACGCCGATCTTGGTCTGGTCCTGCAGGGCTTCCGAGGCGGGGAAGGCGAGCAGCCCGATGAACAGGCTCATGGTGAAGCCGATGCCGCAGAGCAGGGCGATGCCGTAGAACTGCGCCCAGGAGGCTTTCGCCGGCAGGTCGGCGAGCCCGGCCCGGATCGCCAGCCAGCCGAAGCCGAAGACGCCGATCTGCTTGCCGAGGAACAGCCCGAGCATGATGCCGAGCGGCACGGCCTGACTGAGCGTCGCCAGCCCGAGCCCGGCGAAGGAGACGCCGGCATTGGCGAAGCCGAAGATCGGGATGATCAGGAAGGCGACCCAAGGGTGCAGGCCGTGCTCCAGCCGGTGCAGCGGCGAGGAGGCGCTGTCGGGTTTCGCGGGCGAGGGCGTGAGCGGGATGGTCAGTGCCAGCGCGACACCGGCCAAGGTCGCATGCACGCCGGATTTGAGGGTGAAGTACCAGAGCGCTGCGCCGAGAAAGCAGTAGGGAGCGAGCCGCATCACGCCGAAGCGATTGAGCGCAATCAGCGCGGCGAGCGTCGCCGCGGCGAGCCCGAGATGCAGGCCGGAGAGTTCGGCGGTGTAGAAGATCGCGATGATGATCACCGCGCCCAGATCGTCGAGGATGGCCAGCGCCGTCAGGAAGACCTTGAGCGAGGCCGGCACGCGCGAGCCCAAGAGCGAGAGGACGCCGAGCGCGAAGGCGATGTCGGTGGCGGCGGGGATCGCCCAGCCGCGCAGCGTTTCCGGCGAGCCGAGATTGAAGCCGACATAGACCAGCGCCGGCGCGATCATGCCGCCGAGCGCAGCGAAGCCGGGCAGCGCCCGGCGCGCCCATGTCGAGAGCTGTCCGTCCAGCATCTCGCGCTTGATCTCGAGGCCGACGAGCAGGAAGAACACCGCCATCAGCGCATCGTTGATCCAGTGCAGGACCGAGAGCCCGAGCACATAGCTCTTCAGCACGCCGAAATAGAGCGGGGCGGCCGGCGAATTGGCGACGACGAGGGCAAGCGCCGCGACCGCCATCAGGACGATGCCGCCGGCTGCTTCGCCATGGAGGAAGTCCCGCAGGGCGGAAAGGGGTTTCGTCCGGGGCGCGGGGGCGGCCATCAAGCTCTCCTTCGTCGATCAGACGGGGAGAGATACGACAGGCCGCCGCCGATGACCAAGTTTGCCGATGCCGCAGGCGGCCTCAGGACTTCTTGCCGTCCTTGTCGAACTGCTTGAGGAAGGCGGTCAGGTCCTTGATCTCCTTCTCGCTCTTGATGCCGGCGAAGATCATCTTGGTGCCTGGGATCTTGGCCTTCGGGTCCTTGATGTACTCGGCGAAGGTCGCCTCGTCCCAGGTCAGGCCGGAATTCTTGTTGGCGGCGGAGTAGCTATAGCCCTCGACCGCGCCGGAATGCCGGCCGATCAGGCCGTTGAGCTCGGGGCCGACCAGATTGCGCGCGCCTTCGCCGATCTGGTGGCAGGCGCGGCATTTGGCAAAGGAGCGTTCGCCGGCGGAGGCATCCTGCGCCGCAGCGGGCTGGGCGAGGAAGGGGAGGAGGAGAACAAGGCTGGAGAGAATGGCTCGCATGATCACGTCTTTCGACTTGGAGGCATTCTCAACTTAGCGCCGAGTCGCGTGGCGGTGGCATGAGCCATTTCGACGCGCCGGCGCGCCTGTCACAGCTCGCCGATCCATTCCGCCACGGTCGCGGTAAAGGCGTCCGGCCGGGAGATCGGGAAGAGATGCCCGCCGGTTTCCATGATCGCGCGGCGGCAGCCGGGGAGGGCGGCGGCGAGCGCTTCCTGATGATAGACCGGCACGACCATGTCGTCGCGCGTGCCGAGGACCAGGACCGGCATCAGCAGCGAGTCGATATCGGCGGTTCCGTCGAAGGCGAGCAGCGCGTCGAGGCGCTCGCGCGTCACCGTTCGGGCATGCTCGCTGACGGGCGCGGCTTCGATCGCGGCGTCGTAGACATGCCAGTTCGCCTCGATCCAGCGCGGCTGGTAGCCGCTCAGTACCGACGTGGCGGCGTAGGCATGCGGGTCGCAGCCCAGGATGGCGCGCCGGGCGCCGAAGACGGCGTTGAGATAGCGGCCGGATTTCAGCCAGCTCGCGCTCAGGATCAGGCCGTCGAGCCGGCCGGGCGCAAGCTTGGCGATCGCCTGGGCGATGCAGCCGCCGGTGGAATGGCCGAGCACCACGGCCCGCGAGATGCCGGCGGCATCGAGGACGGCGAGGCTGTCCTGTGCCAGCAGCTCGATCGAGCAGGGCGCTTCGCCGCGCGTGCTCGCGCCGATGCCGCGCTGGTCGAAGCGGATGATCTGGAAGGACCGCGAGAGGGTCGCGGCGATGTCGCTCCAGAAGGCGGCGCTGCCGCTGAGCCCGCTGACGAGCAGCAGCGGCTGGCCGTGGCCTTCCTTGAAGGCGTGCAGCGTGGCGCCGTCCGGCGTCTCGACCCTGAAATCGGTGATCTCGGTGGTGGCCGTCATGCGTCACCTCGCGGATGGAGATGCCGAATGCTGCGCTGCCGGCGCATGATCTCGTCCATGGCCCCATCCTCCCAGGAATAGTGGTCGTCCGCCCCCGATCGCTCGGTCTTGATTTGGCCGATGAGATCGCTTCGTGGCAGGATGGCGCATCGGCCCCGCCCCCGCCATGGCTTGAGCGCAGGGGGCGCAATGTTCTTGACGCAGATCAAATAGACCAAAGACTAATTGGCCTGCGTCTGATGCATATCTTTGTGCGCGATGCAGCGGGTTGTCCCATGCTGCCATGCTCGGTCACGGGGTCAGGACGGATTCAGTCCTTCGCTGAGGGCGTAGGGCGCGAGCACGTCGCGGATATCGCGCTCGATCCGCGGGGTCAGCAGCGCGCGGGTGACGACGGCCCGCAGATGGTGGTCCATCAGGTCGGCGGCCCGGGCGGCATCGCCGGCCCGCAGCGCATCGATCAACTGGCGATGCTCGGAGACGGCGCATTCGGTCGAGTGCGGGCGCCCATAGATCGCCAGGATCAGCGAGCAGCGCGACGAGGCCTCCTGGACATAGCGCAGCAGCAGCGCGTTGCCGGTCATCTTCGCGAGCTTGATGTGGAACTCGCCGGAGAGGCGGATCGATTCCGGTCCGTCCTGCTCATGCGCCTTCTCCTCCTGGCGGACATGGGCTTCCAGCTCCGCGATCTGGACGGAGGTGATGCAGCCGGCGAGGCTCTCCGCCACCAGTCGCTCGAGGCCGCGCCGGACCTCGAACACATCGCGCGCCTCTTCCAGCGTGGGATAGGCGACGGAGGCGCCGCGATTGGGCTTGAGCTCGACGAGGCCCTCGACGGCGAGCCGTCCGAAAGCTTCGCGGACCAGCGTGCGGCTGACGCCGAGCTGCTCGCCGATGGAATCCTCCGGCAGCTTCATGCCGGGCTTCAGCGCCTGCTCGATGATCGCCCGCCGCAGTGCCCGGTAGACGGATTCGGCGCGCAGAACCGGGGTTCGCTTCTCGCCCATCGTGTCTTTCCCTCGTGCTGGAACGGCTGTGTCCGGGGGGTTCAATGTCACGATAGCGGGCTCCACGCCAGTTTCCGCTTGTGTTCAATAATCGCATACAATACGATCATCATATCGTATGCAAGTATGCTTCATAATCGCACACGACAATGGCGCGCAAAGCGTCAGGTGCATAACGGGACAGCAGAAAGCGATCGAGATTCGGCGGCGCCGCAGGCACGCCGAGACAAAAAGGGGAGAAGTCGATGAAGAAGGCCTGGTTGCTGGCGGCGGTCGCCGCCTTTGCGCTCACCGGCGCGGCTGAAGCCAAGACGCTGAAATGGGGCGCGGCGCGCGAGATCGCCTCGCTCGACCCCTATTCCTATGGCGAGACCTTCACGCTCGCTGTGCTGAACCATGTTTATGAGGGGCTGGTGCGCTATACCGGCGACCTCAAGATCGAGCCGGCCCTGGCGGAATCATGGGAGACCGTCTCGCCGACCGTCTGGCGCTTCAAATTGCGCCAGGGCGTGAAGTTCCACAACGGCAACCCCTTCACCGCCGATGACGTTATCGCCTCGCTGGCGCGCGTCACGCACGAAACCTCGCCGCTCAAGGGCAATCTGCCGGCCTATAAGAGCTCGAAGAAGATCGACGACTACACGATCGAGCTCGAGGTCAACGGCCCCTATCCGCTGCTCCTGAACGACCTCACCAACATCTTCATCTTCGACAAGGAGTGGATGGAGGCGAACAACTCGCTGCTTCCGACCGATTCCGGCAAGGGCGTGAAGGGCTACGCCACCGACAACGCCAACGGCACCGGTCCGTTCAAGGTCGAGAGCCGCCGCGCCGACGCCAAGACCGTCTTCGTCAAGAACCCGGACTGGTGGGACAAGCCGAAGCACAACATCGACCGGATCGAGTTCACGCCGATCACCTCGTCCTCGACCCGCGTCGCGGCGGTGCTTTCCGGCGAGATCGACTACACCAATGTCGCCCCGCTTCAGGATCTGCCGCGCCTCTCCGCCTCGCCGGACGTCAAGGTGCTGCAGACCAACGAATTGCGCTCGGTCTTCTTCGCGCTCAATCTCGGCGACAAGCTGATCGAGAGCGACGTCAAGGACAAGAACCCCTTCAAGGACATCCGTGTCCGCGAGGCGCTCTACCGCGCGATCGATATCGACGCGGTCCAGAAGCGCGCGATGCGCGGGCTGTCGCGCAACACCGGCGCGCTCGTCGCCCCGGCAATCCCTGGTTACGAGCCCTCGCAGGACGAGCGCCTGCCCTTCGACCTCCCCGGCGCCAAGAAGCTGCTGGCCGATGCCGGCTATCCCAACGGCTTCTCGTTCCAGATCAACTGCCAGAGCGACTCGCTCGTCAACGAGGAAGAGTTCTGCCAGGCGGTGGCGGCGATGTGGTCGCGCGCCGGTCTGAAGCCGAACCTCAGCATGGCGCCGCGCAGCCAGCAGACGCCGAAGCGCGTCAAGGGCGATTTCGACGTCATCTCCTTCGGCTGGGCCAATGAGCCGATGATCGACGCCTACTCGCTGCTGGTGCAGGTGCTGCACTCCAAGAACGGCACGAGCGGCGTCTTCAACTGGGGTAACTGGGGCGATCCGCGCATCGACGCATTGATCGACAAGGCCGGCGTCGAGCTCGATACGCCCAAGCGCATCGAGATGATGAAGGAGGCGCTCAAGATCGCCAAGCAGGAGCAGCTCTTCATTCCGCTGCACCAGCAGCCGATGGCCTGGGCGATGCGCAACACGGTCGTCTCGACGGTGCAGGCCTCGGACAACAAGCCGCGGCTCTGGCTGACCGTGATGAAGTGAGGCTGAAGCGGTTCTGCCGTCATGGCCGGGGCTTGACCCCCGGCCATCTCGGAAACCAGCGCCTCTTCTCCTGAAGTTCCCGGGTCTCCGCGTGACGAGGCCCGGGAATGACGCCGGAACGCAGGAGTTCCCATGCCGGCTTTTCTCTTGAAGCGACTGCTCAACGCCGCTGGCGTGATGCTGGCGGTGGCCTTTCTCGCCTTCCTGATCTTCCGCTTCGTCGGCGACCCCGTCGAGCTGATGCTGAACGAGCAGGCGAGCCAGCAGCAGCGCGATGAATTGCGCGTCCGCCTCGGCCTCGACAAGGGCTTCGTGCTGCAATACGCGACCTTCGTCGGCAATGCCGTGCGCGGCGATTTCGGTATCTCCTACCGCAACCAGCAGGACGTCTTCACGCTGATCTCGGAGCGCTTTCCGGCGACTTTCGAGCTCGTGCTGGTCGCGACCTTCCTGTCGCTCGCGGTCGGTATTCCCCTGGGCGTCTACACGGCGATCCGACGAGACAGTTTCCTGGCCAAGACCCTGCAATTCGTCTCGGTGCTTGGGGTCTCCCTGCCGAGCTTCGCACTCGGTATCCTGTTCATCCTGATCTTCTCGGTGACGCTGCAATGGCTGCCGGCCTTCGGGCGCGGCGAGGTCGTGCAGATCGGCTGGTGGAGCACGGGCCTGCTCACCGCGTCCGGCCGCAAGGCGCTGATCCTGCCCGGCATCACGCTCTCGCTCTTCCAGATCACGCTGGTGATGCGCCTCGTGCGGGCCGAGATGCTGGAGACCATGCGCACCGACTTCATCCGCTTCGCCCGGGCGCGCGGCCTGCCCTCCCGCGCTGTCCATTTCGGCCACGCACTGCGCAACTGCCTGATGCCGGTCATCACCGTCACCGGCCTGCAGATCGGCAATCTCATCGCCTTCGCGCTGGTCACCGAGACGGTGTTCCAGTGGCCGGGCATGGGCATGCTCTTCGTCCAGGCCGTGACCTTCGTCGATATCCCGGTGATGGCGGCCTATCTGATCGTCGTCTCCTTCATCTTCGTCACGCTCAACACGCTGGTCGACCTGACCTATGCCTGGGTCGATCCGCGCCTGCGCGAGGACGCGCTGACGGGAGGCGCAAATGCCCGCTGACACCCTAAAGAAACCCGGCCGCCTGCGCCGCTTCCTCGACAGCGATATCGGCTGGAGCTTCTGCCACACGCCGGTGGCCTGGCTCTCGGCGCTGGTGCTGGCGCTGCTCGTCCTGACCGCGCTCTTCGCCCCGCTGATCGCGCCGCAGAACCCCTACGATCTCGCCCAGGTCTTCATCGATAAGGCCGAGATCCCGCCGATCTGGCAGGAAAACGGCGAATGGCCTTTCCTGCTCGGCACCGACCCACAAGGGCGCGACGTGCTCTCGGCCATTCTCTACGGCTCGCGCATCTCGCTGATCATCGGCTTCGCGGCTGTGCTGGTCTCGATGCTGATCGGGGTCTCGATCGGGCTTGCCGCCGGCTTCTATGGCGGGCGCGTCGACAATCTGCTGATGCGGCTTGGCGACACCGTGCTCTCGATCCCGACCCTGCTGATGGCGATCCTGGTCTCGGCGATCTTCCGCGAGATGCTGCCGCCGGCCCTGCGCGAGCCCTTCTCTGCCGTGGTGCTGGTGCTCTCGATCGCGCTGACGAGCTGGGTCCAGTACGCCCGCACCGTGCGCGCGCTGACCATGGTCGAGCGCCGGAAGGAATACGTGCTCGCCGCCCGCATCATCAAGGTGCCCGCCGTGCGGATCATGGGCCGCCACATCCTGCCCAACACGATGACGCCGGTGCTGGTCTCGGCCACGCTCAGTCTCGGCCTCGCCATCCTCTCGGAGGCGACGCTCTCCTTCCTTGGCGTCGGCATGCCGATCACCCAGCCTTCGCTCGGCACGTTGATCCGCATCGGCAACCAGTACCTGTTCTCCGGCTCCTGGTGGCTCGTCGTCTTCCCCTCGCTGCAGCTCGGCCTGATCGTGCTCTCGGTCAACCTGCTCGGCGACTGGCTGCGCGACGCGCTGAACCCGAAGCTGCGCTGACCATCATAAGAAACCGCGAGGATACGCCTGCGATGACTGCCTCCCTCCTGATCCGCAATGTCAGGCCGAATGCCGGGCCGGCGCTCGATATCCTGATCGAGAACGGCCGCATCAGCCGGATGGCGAAGGACATCGCCGCCCCGGCGGGTGCGACGGTCGAGGATGGCCGCGGCGATATCGCCATCCCCGGCCTGGTCGAGGCGCACGCCCATCTCGACAAGAGCCTCTGGGGCATGACCTGGTACGTCAACGAGGTCGGCCCGAAGCTGCTCGACAAGATCGACAACGAGCGTGAGAGCAAGAAGCGCCTCGATCTCGACCCGGCCCGGCAGTCGGCGCGCCAGACCGTCCAGTCCTCGATGATGGGCTCGACCCATACCCGCAGCCATGTCGATGTCGATACCGAGCTCGGCCTCTGGGGCGTCGAGGGCATCATGAAGACCCGCGAGGATTACGCGGACATCATGGACATCGAGCTCGTCGCCTTCCCGCAATCGGGCTTGCTGCGCCGTCCGGGCACGCTGGAACTGATGCACGAGGCGATGAAGGCCGGCTGCGAGATCGTCGGCGGCCTCGACCCCTGCGCCATCGATCGCGACCCCAAGGGCCATCTCGATGCGATCTTCGGGCTCTGCCAGACCTATGGCCGCCCGCTCGACATCCACCTGCACGAGCCCGGCGAAATGGGCTTGTTCTCGCTCGACCTGATCATCGAGCGCACCCGCGCGCTCGGCATGAAGGGCAAGGTCACCGTCAGCCATGCCTTCTGCCTGGGCACCGCGCCGGAACTGGTCGATCCCGTGATCCCGCAGCTCGCCGAACTCGACATCGCGATCATGACGACGGCACCGGCCCGCAACACCGCGCCCGCCGTCAAGAAGCTGCTCGATGCCGGCATCCGCGTCTGCTCGGGCTCGGACGGCATCCGCGACACCTGGGGTCCCTATGGCAATGCCGACATGGTCGAGCGCGCCATGTTCATCGGCCTGCGCAACAATTTCCGCCGCGACGACGAGGTTGAGCTCGGCCTGCATGTCTGCACGACCGGCGGCGCCCAGGTGATGGAGATCGCCGATTATGGTCTCGCCGAGGGCAAGATCGCCGATCTCGTGATCATGCCGGGCCAGAGCCTGACCGATATCGTCGTGACCCGTTCGCCCAAGCGCCGCGTGATCAAGCGCGGCAAGATCGTCGCCCGTGACGGCGTTTCCGTGAGGACTGCCCCGTGAGCCTGCAAGCCAAGAAGCGGCCCGAAGGCCGCATCCTGATGACCGCGCGCTGGGTGGTCGGCCATAAGGACGGCCGCCATCGTCTCTACGAGAACGGCGAGGTCGTGTTCGAGAACGGCGAGATCGTCTTCGTCGGCCATGGCTTTCCGGGCGAAGTCGCACGTCGCATCGATTACGGCCATGCCCTGATCGGGCCGGGCTTCGTCGATTGCGACGCGCTCTCCGACCTCGACACCACCATCCTTGGCTATGACAACCAGCCGGCCTGGAAGAAGGGCCGCGTCTGGCCGCGCAGCTATCTCGAGGCCGGCCCCTACGAGATGTACACGCGCGAGGAACTGGCCTTCCAGAAGCGCTATGCCTTCTCCCAGCTCATCCGCAACGGCATCACCACGGCGCTGCCGATCGCCTCGCTGTTCTACCGCGCCTGGGGCGAGACGGTGCAGGAATTCGAGGATGCCGCGGAAGCCGCAGCCGATCTCGGCATGCGCGCCTATCTCGGCCCGGCCTATCGCACCGGCAATCAGGTGGTCGAGAGCGACGGGCGCGTCGTCACCTATTACGAGGAGGAGCGCGGCCTTGCCGAGCTCGATGCGGCGATCGACTTCGCGAGGCGTCATGAGGGACAGGCCGGCGGGCTGATCCGCGCCATGTTCGCGCCCGACCGCATCGAGACCTCGACGGCCGAGCTTCTGCGTCGCACGGCGGCCGCCTCGCGCGATCTGGACATCCCCGTCCGGCTGCATTGCTGCCAGTCGAAGATCGAGTACGATCTCGTCCTTGCCCAGCACGGCATGAGCCCGCCGGAATGGCTGGAGAGCCTCGGCTTCCTCAACGAGCGCTGCCTGCTGCCGCACGGCACAGTCGTCTCCGGCAGTCGCCTGATCGACCGCCCCGGCCGAGATCTCGAGATCATCCGCGATTCCGGCGCCAGCATCGTGCATTGCCCGCTGGTCTCGGGCCGGCACGGCAACACCATCAACCATCTCGGCAGCTATCGCGCCATGGGCCTGAACATCGCTATGGGCACGGATACGAGCCCGCCTGACATGGTGATGAACATGCAGACCGGCATGATCCTCGCCCGCACCATGGCCGGCAATGTCGGTGCCGTGCGCTCCGAAGATTACTACGACGCCGCGACCATCGGCGGTGCCGATGCGCTGCAGCGGCCCGATCTCGGCCGTCTCCAGCCGGGCTCGCGCGCCGATATCACCGTCTTCGAATTCGACCGACCGCATAGCGGGCAGGTCATCGACCCCATCCAGACGATGATGCTGACCGGCCATGGCCGCGATTTCGCGACCGTGGTGATCGATGGCCGCTTCGTCATGGAGAACCGGGCGATCCCCGGCCAGGACGAGGCCGCCGACAATGCCCGCGCCCAGAAGCAGTTCGAGGGCGTGATGGCGCGCTATCCCGAGCGCACGCTCGGCCACCCGCCGATGAGCGAGATATTCTCGTCGAGCTATGCCGTCGAACGCAGCGAGGCCTCTGCATGACCGCACCCGCCGCCCAGCCTCTCCTGTCCGTCCGCGACCTGCGCATCGTCTTCGATGGCCGCCACGGCCCGTTGACCGCGCTGGACGGCGTCTCCTTCGACATCGCGCCGGGCGAGATCCTCGGCATGGTCGGCGAGTCCGGGGCGGGCAAGTCCCTCACCGGCACGGCGGTGATCGGCCTGCTCGATCCGCCGGGCCGCATCGCGGGCGGCGAGATCCACCTCGCCGGCCAGCGCATCGACAACCTGCCGGCGGAGCAGATGCGCAAGCTGCGCGGCCGGCGCATCGGCGCGATCTTCCAGGACCCGCTGACCTCGCTGCACCCGCTGCTCAAGGTCGGCGACCAGCTCGTCGAGACCATCCTGACCCATCTGCCGGTCAGCCGGACGGAAGCGCGCAAGCGCGCGCTCGACCTGCTCAAGGAGGTCGGCATCCCGGCCGCCGAGACGCGGATCGACCATTTCCCGCATCAGTTCTCCGGCGGCATGCGCCAGCGCGTCGTCATCGCGCTCGCGCTCTGCGCCGAGCCCTCGCTGATCATCGCCGACGAGCCGACGACGGCGCTCGACGTCTCGATCCAGGCCCAGATCACCACCTTGCTGAAGCGGCTCTGCCGCGAGCACGGCACGGCTATCATGCTGGTCACCCACGACATGGGCGTCATCGCCGAGACCGCCGACCGCGTCGCGGTGATGTATGCCGGCCGCATCGTCGAGATCGGCCCGGTCGAGGAGGTGACGCGCCGGCCGAGCCACCCCTACACCGCCGGGCTGATGGCCTCGATCCCGAGCGTCCATGTGCGCCACGAGCATCTCAACCAGATCGATGGCGCCATGCCGCGCCTCAACGCCATCCCGCCGGGCTGCGCCTTCAATCCGCGCTGCGGCAAGGCGGAGGATTTCTGCCGCAAGCACAAGCCCGGCCTGCCCCTCTCCGGGCATGCCGCGGCCTGCCATTTCCCCCTGAAGGAGGCTGCCCATGCTTGAGCAGGCTTCGACCCTCGCCCCCGCCAAGGCAGCGGGTGACGACATCATCCTCGATGTCGAGGCGGCCTGCTGCCGCTTCGACGTCTCGGCGCCGGCCCTGTCACGGCTGTTCTCGAAGGAACCGCGACGCATCCTGCGCGCCGTCGAGAACGTCTCCTTCACGGTCAGGCGCGGCACCACCTTCAGCATCGTCGGCGAGTCCGGCTGCGGGAAATCGACGCTTGCTCGCATGGTCGTCGGTCTGCAGCGGCCGACAGAGGGCCAGCTCAGCTTCCGCGACATCCGCCGCGCCGACGGCACGATCGGTCCGCCGCGCGTGCAGATGATCTTCCAGGACCCCTATGCCTCGCTCAACCCGCGCTGGCGTGTCGGCGACATCATCGCCGAACCGATCCGCGAGTTGGGCCTGCGCGCCGACGAGGTCGCGATCCAGCAGCGCGTCGGCGATCTCCTGGAAACCGTCGGCCTCTCGCGCACCGATGCGAGCCGCTATCCGCATGCCTTCTCGGGCGGCCAGCGTCAGCGCATCTCGATTGCGCGTGCGCTCGCGACCGAAGCCGATTTCCTCGTCTGCGACGAGCCGACCTCGGCGCTCGACGTCTCCGTGCAGGCGCAGATCCTCAACCTGATGGTCCGGCTGCAGAAGGAATTCGGGCTGACCTATCTCTTCATCAGCCATAATCTCTCGGTCGTCCGGCATATGTCGGACGATCTCGCGATTATGTATCTGGGCCGCTTCGTCGAGGCGGGGCCGGCCGAGCAGGTCTTCACCAAACCGCAGCACCCTTATACCCGCCTGTTGCTCGACACGATCCCTGATGTCGAGCGTCCGAACCGGGAGCGCCGGCCGATGTCCGGCGAGGTGCCGAGTCCGATCAGCCCGCCAGCCGGCTGCACCTTCAACCCGCGCTGCGCGCAGGCAGCCGATCGCTGCCGCGTCGAGCGGCCGGAGCTGCGGCAACTGGGTGGTGTCGAGGTGTCCTGCCACTTCGCCTGAGGCGTTAGCTGACCAACGTCGCTTCCAGCGTGATCGGCGCCTTGAACAGCTTCGAGACCGGGCAGCCGGCCTTGGCCTTGCCGGCCAGCGACTCGAAAGTCGCCTGGTCGGCGCCGGGCACCTTGCCCTTGAGCGTCAGGTGGATCGCGGTGATCGCGTAGCCGTCATCGAGCTTGTCGAGGGTCACCCGCGCCGTGGTGTCGAGCGCGTCGGCCTTGAGATTGGCCTCGCCAAGGATCAGCGAAAGAGCCATCGTGAAGCAGGCGGCATGTGCCGCGCCGATCAGCTCCTCGGGATTGCTGCCGGGCTTGCCCTCGAAGCGGCTGGCGAAGCCGTAAGGATACGCGTCGAGCGCCTTGGTCTCGGTCGAGATCGTGCCCTTGCCGTCCTTGATGCCGCCTTCCCAATGGGCCGCGCCGGTCTTGTTGATCGCCATGATGCTGTCTCCTGTTCGGGTTTCGGAGGGCTATCCTGCTTCCGGAAAGCTACCTTTTGACAACGGCCCAGCGCCTGCCTGGTTCATCGGCATATGAGTGCGACGAGGACAGAAACGCTGAATTGCCGTAAGGTCATCGTTCCGAACGCTGGAGGCTGTCATGACTGCATTCAATGCCGTTCGTTTCAAGGTGAAGCCGGGAATGGAGACCGCCTTTCTCGACGCTCATCGCAATGTCGCCGCCGACTGGCCGGGCCTGCGGCATGCGAACATCGTCGCGGCCGGCGAGGGGCGCTACTGCATCATCGCGGAATGGGAGAGCATGGACGCGATGGCGGGGGCCCGCCCGCAGATGATCGCCACGCTCAACGGCTTCCGTCACACGCTCGACGATCTCGGCGGCGGGCTTGGCGTCACCGATCCGATCGCCGGCACGGTTGCCCTGTCGTTGAAATAGAGCAGCGGGTTAAGCGCTGCCCTCCAAGACGAAGGCCCGCACCGATCGCTCGATGCGGGCCCTCTGGTCGTCCGATTATCGCTGCTTAGCGGAACAGCGCCAGCGACTTCGACAGCGTGATCCAGACGCCCCAGGCGATCGGCAGGCCGACCACGGCCCAGGCGAGGAGCGCCGTGCCGTCGAAGCCGCCCTTGCCGATGCCGTAGGAGCCGTAATGCGTGGTCGCGCTGGCATTGGCCGTCCGGGCCTGCAGCGCGGCGACCTCGGCATCCTTCATGAACCATTTGGCCGCGACGGGGCGGACCAGCAGGTTGCAGAGGAAACCGAGCACCAGCATGCCGGCGAGGATATACATGGTGCGGTCATAGACCTGAGCGCGCGGCACGCCGGCATTGATCTGCGCCTCGCGGATATAGTTGACCACGACCGGGCCGATGATGCCGGCGGTCGACCACGCCGTCAGCAGGCGGCCATGGATCGCGCCGACGAACTGCGTGCCGAACATATCCGCGAGATAGGCCGGTACCGTCGCGAAGCCGCCGCCATACATCGACAGGATGATGCAGAAGAAGCCGACGAACAGCGCCAGCGACCCGGCATGCGCTGCCCAGGGCGAGAGCGCATAGAGCAGGATGCCGAGCCCGAAGAAGGTGGCATAGGTCAGCTTGCGGCCGATCTTGTCCGAGAGCGAGGCCCAGAAGAAGCGCCCCGCGATGTTGAACAGCGAGAGCAGGCCGACGAAGGCCGCCGCGATCGTGGCGATCTGTGTCTTCTGCGCGGCATCGAGCGCGGCGAAGCCGATCTCCGGCTTGCCGATCAGCGAGCCCGCGAAGATCTCCTGCAGCATCGGGGAGGCCATGCCGAGCACGCCGATGCCGGCCGAGACGTTGAGGGTCAGCGCCGACCAGATCAGCCAGAACTGCGGCGTCTTGTGCGCGTCCTTCAGATGGACATGACCGGAGGTGATCATCTTGTTCTGGGTCGCCGGCGGGGTCCAGCCCTCGGGGCGCCAGTTCGCCGGCGGGATGCGGTAGCCGAAGGTGCCGGCCATCATGAAGACGAAATAGATCGCGGCCATCGCGACGAAGGTCTGCCAGACGCCGACCGAGGCGGGCGTCTTGAAAGTGTTCATCAGCATGTCCGCCAGCGGCGAGCCGATCATCGCGCCGCCGCCGAAGCCCATGATCGCCATGCCGGTCGCCATGCCGCGCCGGTCCGGGAACCATTTCACCAGGGTCGAGACCGGCGAGATATAGCCGAGGCCGAGGCCGATGCCGCCGATCACGCCGGAGCCGAGCCACATCAGCCAGAGCTGGTGCGAGTAGACGCCGAACGCCGAGATCAGCAAGCCGCCACACCAGCACAGCGTCGAGACGAAGGCCGCCTTGCGCGGGCCGACGCGTTCGAGCCAGCCGCCCCAGATCGCGGCCGAGGAGCCGAGCAGCACGAAGAACAGGATGTACATCCAGCCGAGATCGGCGACCTTCCAGTCGCAGGCGGTGGTGAACAGCGAACCGATCAGCCCGACATCCGCCGCGCAGGCGACGGGCTTGGTGATGCCGATCGCCTGGCTCAGCGGCAGCCAGAACACCGAGAAGCCATAGGCCATGCCGATGCACAGATGGATGCAGAGCGCGGCCGGCGGCACGAGCCAGCGGTTGAAGCCCGGCTTGGCGATGGTCCGTTCACGGTCGAGCAGGCCGATCCCGCCCCCGATCTGTCCGATATCGTCTGCGACACTCATTCCCCGGTTCCTTTCCCCATGGCTTCGCCGTTCGGGCCGGGTAGGCTCCCGGCTCGTTGTCATCTCTTGCCGCCGGCAGGGCCGGCGTCTGGCTGCTAACCTCCGCGCCCCGGCTTGATCTGCGGCAGGGCATGCCGCAGCAGGGGCGGGAGGTCTTCGGGCCGGTTGGCGAAAGCGGCGAGGAAATCCCCGCGCATGCGTCCGGTCCAGAACTGATTGATGTGGTCGGCGACGGAAGCGGCCGCTTCCGCCTCGGGATAGGCCTTGAAGAAATCGACGATCTGCCCGGCCATGCGCCGGAGCTTCTCGACGTTTTCAGCGTGGTGATCGGTGGTCAGGCCGGCCTCCGTCATCGGGCGATGGTCTCGGATTCGGGCGCCAGCGCACCGGTGAAGACGATGCAGCCGTCGCGCCGCGCGACCGCCGCGAGCGTCAGGCCGAGATGCCGAGCCCGCTCGATCGCGAGCGAGGTCGGCGCGGATATCGCGACCAGCGTGCCGGCGCCGAAGATCGCCGCCTTCTCGACCATCTCGAAGGAGGCGCGGCTGGTGACGAGCAGGAAGCCCTCGTTTGCATCTGCTCCGGCGCGTAAGCGGGCGCCGATCAGCTTGTCGAGGGCGTTATGCCGGCCGACATCCTCGCGCACGGCCAGGATCGCGCCCGAGGCATCGCACCATGCGGCGCCATGAACGGCGCGGGTGAGCTGGTTCAGCGGCTGGTGCTTGTCGAGCGCGGCGAGTGCTGTCTCGATCGCCGCGGCGGAGATGGCGCGCGAAGCCCGCGTCGCCGCATCGGCCATCGGGATTTCCTCGATGGTCTCGACACCGCAGAGCCCGCAGGAGGTCCGGCCCGAGAGATTGCGCCGCCGCGCCAGATGCTCGCGGAAGCGGCCGGGCGCAAGCTCGATCGTGACGATGACACCCTCGTCCTTGGGCTCGACGGCGATGCTGCGGATCTCGCCTGCGCCGCGCACGATGCCCTCGGTCAGGCTGAAGCCTGTGACGAAATCCTCCAGGTCCGACGGGCTCGCCATCATCACCGCATAGGGCATGTTGCCGTAGACGATGTTGATGGGAGTCTCGACCGCGACCTCGATCTCGCGTGCGTCATCCCGCGCGGCGCCGAAGCGCAGCGGCTCAGCCGTGACCGCGGCGGAGGCCGGCGGCTGGGCCGGTGGATTATTCCGCGGCATCGGGCAGCCGCTCCGCGATCCGGCGCAAGGTCACGTCCTCCTCGAAATTCTTCTCCTGCCAGGCGGAATAGGCGTTGGTGCGCCGGACGTCGACAGCGGTGACCTTGTATTCCGGGCAGTTCGTCGCCCAGTCCGAATAGTCGGTGGTGATGACGTTGGCGCCGGTCTTGGCGTGGTGGAAGGTGGTGTAGACCACGCCCGGCTGCATCCGCTCGGAAATCACGGCCCGGAGCGCGATATCGCCCGAGCGGCTGGCGAGCGCGACGAGGTCGCCGTCGCGGATCCCGCGGCTCTCGGCGTCGAAGGGGTGGATCTCCAGCACGTCCTCGTCATGCCAGGCGCCATTCTCGGTGCGCCGGGTCTGCGCGCCGACATTGTATTGCGAGAGGATGCGGCCGGTCGTGAGCAGCAGCGGGAAGCGCGGCCCCGTCCGCTCGTCGGTCGGGACATATTCCGTGATCATGAACTTGCCCTTGCCGCGCACGAAGCGGTCGACATGCATCAGGGGCGTGCCGGTCGGCGCCTTGTCGTTGCAGGGCCACTGCACGGAGCCGAGCTTCTCCAGCTTGTCATAGGAGACGCCGGCGAAGCTCGGCGTCAGCCGCGCGATCTCGTCCATGATCTCGCTGGGGTGGCTGTAGCCCATCTCGTAGCCGAGCGCCCGCGCCAGCTCGATCGTGACCTGCCACTCGTCCTTCCCGGAGAGCGGCGCCATGACCTGTCGCACGCGGTTGATGCGCCGCTCGGCATTGGTGAAGGTGCCGTCCTTTTCCAGGAAGGAGGCGCCGGGCAGGAAGACATGGGCGTATTTCGCCGTCTCGTTCAGGAAGATGTCCTGAATGACGACGCATTCCATCGCGGCCAGGCCCGCCGTGACATGCTTGGTGTTGGGATCGGACTGGGCGATGTCCTCGCCCTGGACATAGAGCCCCTTGAACGTGCCCTCGACCGCCTCGTCCAGCATGTTGTTGATGCGCAGGCCCTGTTCGGGATCGAGCGGTACGCCCCATAGCATCTCGAAGACCTGCCGGGTCGAATCGTCGGAGACGTGGCGATAGCCCGAGAATTCATGCGGGAAGGAACCCATGTCACAGGAGCCCTGGACATTGTTCTGCCCGCGCAGCGGATTGATGCCGACGCCGTCGCGCCCGATATTGCCGGTCGCCATGGCGAGGTTCGCCATCGCCATCACCGTGGTCGAGCCCTGGCTGTGCTCGGTGACGCCAAGCCCGTAATAGATCGCGCCATTGCCGCCGGTGGCATAGAGCCGCGCCGCGGCGCGCACATCCGCCGCCGGCACGCCGGTATAGGGCTCGCTCGCTTCCGGAGAATTCTCCTCGCGGGCGACGAAGCGGGCCCAGTGCTCGAAATCGCCGAGATCGCAGCGCTCGCGCACATAGGCCTCGTCGATCAGCCCTTCGGTGACGACGACATGGCTGAGCGCATTGAGCAGCGCGACATTGGTGCCGGGCCGCAGCGGCAGGTGGTAGTCCGCCTTGATATGCGGCGACTGCACCATGTCGATCTTGCGGGGGTCGGCGACGATCAGGCGGGCGCCCTCGCGGATGCGCTTCTTCATCCGCGAGGCGAAGACCGGGTGGCCATCGGTCGGATTGGCGCCGATGATCAGGATGACGTCGGATTTGGCGACGGACTTGAAGTCCTGCGTGCCGGCCGAGGTGCCGAGCGTCGTCCTGAGGCCATAGCCGGTCGGCGAATGGCAGACGCGGGCGCAGGTATCGACATTGTTGTTGCGGAAGGCGGCGCGCACCAGCTTCTGGACGAGGAAAACCTCCTCGTTGGTGCAGCGCGACGAGGTGATCGCGCCGACCGATTCACGGCCGTACTTGGCCTGAATGCGCTTGAACTCGGAAGCCGCGTAGTTGATCGCCTCTTCCCATGACACTTCGCGCCACGGGTCCGTGATCTTCGCCCGGATCATCGGCTTGGTCATGCGGTCCTTGTGGGTCGCATAGCCCCAGGCGAAGCGGCCCTTCACGCAGCTATGGCCCTCGTTGGCCTTGCCGTCCTTGTAGGGCACCATGCGGATGACGCGGTCGCCCTGCATCTCCGCCTTGAACGAGCAGCCGACGCCGCAATAGGCGCAGGTCGTGATCACCGAATGCTCGGGCTGGCCGTGCTCGATGACCTTGTTCTCCATCAGCGTCGCTGTCGGGCAGGCCTGCACGCAGGCGCCGCAGGAGACGCATTCGGAACCGAGGAAATCGGTCGGCCCCGCTGCGACGCGCGAGTCGAACCCGCGGCCGGTGATCGTCAGCGCGAAGGTGCCCTGCACCTCCTCGCAGGCCCGAACGCAGCGATTGCAGACGATGCATTTCGACGGGTCGTAGGTGAAATAGGGGTTCGAGGTATCCTTCGCGAGCCAGTTCTCGTTGGCGAGCCCGTCTGCCCCCTTGGCGAAGACGTGGTTCTCGCCCTCGTAGCCATAGCGCACCTCGCGCAGGCCCACGGCGCCGGCCATGTCCTGCAATTCGCAATCGCCATTGGCCGAGCAGGTCAGGCAGTCCAGCGGATGGTCGGAGATATAGAGCTCCATCACGCCCTTGCGCAGGCCGGACAGGTTCTCCGACTGGGTGCGGACAATCATCCCCTCTTCGGCCGGCGTGGTGCAGGAGGCCGGCGTGCCGCGCCGTCCCTCGATCTCGACGAGGCAGAGTCGGCAGGAGCCGAAGGGCTCGAGCGAGTCGGTAGCGCAGAGCTTGGGGATCTTGGTGCCAAGGCTCATGGCGGCGGCCATCACGGAGGTGCCGGCCGGGACCGTGACGCTCTGGCCGTCGATGCTCAGCGTCACCGTCTTCTCGGAGAGCCGGATCGGCGTGCCGTAGTCGATTTCCTTGATCAGGCTCATCTCAGCCTCCTCACTCGGCCGCCAGCGGCAGCGGAGGACGGTCGAAATCCTCGGGAAAATGATTGAGCGCGCTCAGCACCGGCATCGGGGTCAGCCCGCCCATCGCGCAGAGCGAGGCGTCGGTCATCAGCTTCGAGAGATCGCGCAGCACGGCGATGTTCTTCGGCACCTCGGCACCGGCCATGATGCGGTCCATCACCTCGACGCCGCGCGTCGCGCCGATGCGGCAGGGCGTGCACTTGCCGCAGCTTTCCTTGGCGCAGAATTCGAAGGCGAAGCGCGCCTGCTTGGCCATGTCGACGCTGTCGTCGAACACGACGATGCCGCCATGGCCGAGCATCGCGCGCATGGCCGCGAGCGCCTCGTAATCCATCTGCACGTCGAGCTGTTCGGCGGTCAGATAGGCGCCGAGCGGCCCACCGACCTGCACGGCCCTGATCGGCCGTCCCGAGAGCGTGCCGCCGCCCATGTCCTCGATGATCTCGCGCAAGGAGATACCGAAGGCGAGCTCGATCAGCCCGCCGCGCTTGACATTGCCGCCGAGCTGGACCGGCAGCGTGCCGCGCGAGCGACCCATGCCGTAATCCGCATAGGCCTGCGCGCCATGATCCATGATCCAGGGTACGGCGGCGAAGGAGAGCACGTTGTTGACGACGGTCGGCTTGCCGAAGAGCCCCTGCAGCGCCGGCAGCGGCGGCTTGGCCCGGACGACGGCGCGCTTGCCTTCGAGGCTTTCGAGCAGCGAGGTCTCCTCGCCGCAGATATAGGCGCCGGCGCCGAGCCTGACTTCGAGATGGAAGGCGTGCTCCGAGCCCAGCACCGAAGCGCCAATCAATCCGGCGGCTTCCGCCTTCAGGATCGCGCGTTGCAGCGTGCCATGGGCATGCGGGTATTCCGAGCGCAGATAGATGTAGCCGCGTGTCGCACCAACGGCGACGGCTGCGATAGTCATGCCCTCGATCACGAGATAGGGGTCGCCTTCGAACAGCATGCGGTCGGCGAAGGTGCCGCTGTCGCCCTCGTCGGCATTGCAGACGATGTATTTCTGCTCCGCCTTGGCGTCGTGGACCGTCTTCCACTTGATCCCAGTCGGGAAGCCGGCGCCGCCGCGCCCGCGCAGGCCCGATGCCTTCACCGCCTCGACGATTTCGCCGCCGGTCAGGGCCAGCGCCTTCTCCAGCCCCTTGAAGCCGCCGAGCGCCCGGTAATCGGCGATGGAGAGCGGGTCGGTGATGCCGACGCGCTCGAAGGTGAGACGCTGCTGGCGCTTCATCCAGTCGAGTTCCTCGGTCTTGCCGAGGCGCAAGGGATGGGCTCCGCCCGAGACGAGGCCGGCGTCGAAGAGCGAGGGTACGTCCTTGGCCGCGACCGGCCCGTAGGCGATGCGGCCCTCCGTCGTCTCGACCTCGACCAGCGGTTCCAGCCAGAGCATGCCGCGCGAGCCGTTGCGGATGATCTCGACGGCAAGTCCGCGCGCCATGGCTTCGCTGGCAACGGCCTGCGCGACGGCTTCCGCGCCGACCGAGAGGGCGGCGGCGTCGATGGGGACGAAGATGCGAACCGGGGTGGCGCTCATGAATGCGCCTTTCCGTGCTGGCAGAGCCCGGCGATGCGGGCGGCATCGACGCGCCCGATCAATTCGCCATCGACCAGGGCGGACGGCCCGAGCGCGCAATTGCCAAGACAATACACCGTTTCGACGATGGCGTCGCCCGCATGGTGATCGCCGACGGCGATACCATACGTGTGGGCGAGCTGGGCGACGACGCTTTCGCAGCCCAGTGCCTGGCAGGCCTCCGCCCGGCAGAGCTTGATAATGCGCGCCGGCTGCGGGGCGGTCTTGAAGTCATGATAGAAGGAGATCGCGCCATGAACCTCGGCGCGCGACAGGTTCAACACGTCCGCGATCAAAGGCACGGCCTGCGGGTCGACATAGCCGAACTCGTCCTGAAGGGCGTGCAGCATCGGCAGCGTCGCGCCTTCGAGATGCGCCAAACCGGCGACGATCATGCGTGCGCTGTCCTGATCCCAGGCCGGATAACCCGCCATCTTTCCTCCATAGGCCCGGTTCGCCGGACGTTCGTTAAGGGAAGGGTGGTCGAAACTGGAATGATTTCAAATCGATTCTTTCAACTGCATGATAGTCTGCAGCTATCAATCCGCGCGATGTGAGGTCGCTATTCCTCCAGCAACGGCTGGCGCTGCTCTGAAAGTTGCACGAAGTGCCCATTTTGCGCTGCACAATGCTGCGGCGCTTCTACGACGATAGGCGAAGGCTATCGTATGATGGGTCGCCGAGGCAGCCCGGCGTCAGTCACTGGCTTCGTCATCATCAGGAGGTTGCGCGCGAGCGGCGCCACCGGCTGCCGATCCGCCACGATCAGCCCGATCGTGCGCTGCGCTTCCGGCTCGACCAGCGACAGCGCCCGGGTACCGAGCGGCACGCCGAAGAACTCCAGCAACTGCAGCGAGACGATGCTGGCGACGCCCTGGATGCCGGCATGGGAGCACAGGTTGAAGATCGAATTGGTCTCGATGACCGGGCGCGGCGCCGTGCCGACCGAGCGGAAGATGCCGTCGATGATCCGCCGGTTCTGCATGTCGCTGGTCAGCAGGCAGAGCTTCTGCTCGGCCGCCTCGACCCAGGTGATGGTGTCGCGATCGCCGAACGGCCCGTCCTCGCGCGTCAGCAGCACATAGGCTTCCTGATAGATCGGCTTCGAGATCACCCGGTCGAGCGGTTCGTTGTCGAGATAGGTCAGCCCCACATCGAGCTCGAAATTGTCGATGCCCTCCTGGATCTCCTGCGAGGTCAGCGAGAGCACGGTCAGCGACACCGCCGGATAGCGATCCGAGAATGGCGCGGTGATATGGGCGATCATCGGCAATGCGGTCGGGATCGCGCCGAGCCGGATGCGGCCGGAGACGCCCTCGCGCAGTTCGGCGATCGAATCCTTCATCACCTCGGCCTCGGCCAGGATGCGCCTGGCATGGGCGAGCACGACCTCGCCCTCCTTGGTGAAGCCCTGGAAGCGCCGTCCGCGCTCGACGATCAGCACGCCAAGCTCTTCCTCGATCTGCGCGATCGCGGCCGAGAGCGTCGGCTGCGAGACATGGCAGGCCTCGGCCGCGCGGCGGAAATGCTTTTCGCGGGCGAGCGCGTCGAGATAGACCAGTTGGCGAATGATCATGGCGTCGGCTCGGAGGCGGCAGATGGTGCCGCGCGCCCGAGCATCGGCAGCTTGGGCGGGCGATGCAAGCGCGGCGGTTGCATTCCTGCAAACAGGCTGTTGCTGGCGGGGCAACGCCTGGAGAATTGCGCTAGGGCAATCCCGACCCTAACTCCCGCAGGCCGGGATGGCCGGCAGGCAGAGGGCCGCGTCGCGGCCTCGGGATGATCATGGCACAGGAACTGGAATTCGGGCTCGACACCTTCGGCGACGTCACCAACGGGGCGGACGGCAAGCCGCTGCCGCATGCGCAGGTGATCCGCAACCTGGTCGACGAAGCCGTCCTGGCTGATCAGGTCGGCATCGACTTCTTTGGTGTCGGTGAGCATCATCGCGCCGATTTTGCGGTCTCTTCGCCGGAGACGGTGCTGGCGGGCATGGCCACGCGCACCAGCCGGATCAAGCTGGGTTCCGCCGTCACCGTGTTGAGCTCGGACGATCCGATCCGCGTCTTCCAGCGCTTCTCGACGGTCGATGCGCTCTCGAACGGGCGCGCCGAGGTCATCCTCGGCCGGGGCTCCTTCACCGAGTCCTTCCCGCTCTTCGGGCTCGATCTGCGCGACTACGAGAAGCTGTTCGAGGAGAAGCTCGACCTCTTCGCCGGCCTGCTGCCGCAGGAGCCTTTGACCTGGCAGGGCTCGATCCGCCCGCCGCTGAAGGACCAGCTCGTCTATCCGTCGGTCGAGAACGGCCCGCTCAAGACCTGGATCGGTGTCGGCGGCAGTCCGGAATCGGTGGTCCGCGCAGTGCGCTACGACCTGCCGATGATGCTCGCCATCATCGGCGGCGACCCGCTGCGCTTCAAGCCGTTCGTGGATCTGTACCACCGCGCCTATGGACAGATCGGCAAGCCGGCCAAACCGGTCGGCGTGCACTCGCCCGGCTATGTCGCGGCGACCGACGAGCAGGCCAAGGAGGAGTTCTTCCCGGCCTTCAAGGCTAACCGCGACCGCATCGGCGCCGAGCGCGGCTGGCCGCCGATGAGCCGCGAGGATTTCGAGCAGGAGGTCGCGCGCGGCTCGCTCTATCTCGGCTCGCCCGAGACGGTGGCCCGCAAGATCGCCGCGACAGCCAAGGGGCTGGGCATCGCCCGCTTCCAGCTCAAGTACAGCGCCGGCCCGCTGGCGCATGAGAAGGCGATGGAGTGCATCCGGCTCTACGGCGAGAAGGTCGTGCCGCTGGTGCGGGAGATGCTGGCCTGAAGCGTTCATAAAGGCCGTCATGTTCGGCTCAAGCCCGAGCATGACGGCGTTTGAATGCTTACCCCGCAACTTTCAGCGGATCGACCGACAGCGTCCGCTTCAGCGCCCTGAGCCCGAAGGTCGTCCGCGTCTGGCGTACGCCCGGAATGCGGTAGATCGTTCCGCGCAGGAAGCGCTCGTAATGGTCGGTGCCGCTGACCACGACCTTGGCGAGATAATCGTATTCGCCGGTGACCAGATGGGCCTCGACCACCTCCGGCGCCCGGTTCAGCGCTTCGCCGCATTGGTCGAGCACCTTGTCGTCATGCTTGTCGAGTGTGATCTCGACGAAGACGACGTTGTTATAGCCGAGCGCCTTGTGGTCGAGCAGCGCGACATATTTCTCGATCGCGCCGGACTCCTCCAGTCGCTTCACCCGCGTCCAGCACGGAGATGGCGAAAGCCCCACCTTTTCGGCCAGTGCCTGCGTGGTCAGGCGCCCGTCGTCCCGCAACGCAGCGAGAATCTTGCGATCGATCAGATCGAGAGCAGGACCGTTCTGGCTCTTTTTGTTCTTCGGGAAATCCTTCTGAAAATTCATTCTATAGCGGTAGTTTCTTCTGTCAGATTTCGCCCTTTCCCGCAAATTCGGAATGAACCTCTGGACCGTCCCCGCTAGCGTTGGTTGCAAGGGGAACGATCGCCGGCCGGCTGTGCGTCCTGCCGCATCTCTGAAGAGCGCCACAGGCGCTTGCGGGATGCGCGCGAAGGCGAAATGCTGGTGGCGTCAGGGATGGAGGCGCTCATGAGCAGCGACAAGTCAGGCCAAGCGCCGGCAGCAACCCAGCCACTGCAGTTCCATGTCCCCAAACCGGCGAGCCGTCCGGGCGAGAAGCCCGACTTCTCGCATGTCGTGATCCCGAAGGCGGGCTCGGTGGCGCGGCCGCCGGTCGATGTCGATCCCAAGGATATCCGCGACCTCGCCTATTCGATCATCCGTGTGCTCAACCGCGAGGGCGAGGCGGTCGGCCCTTGGGTGCCCGATCTCTCGCATGAGGACCTGATCCGCGGCCTGCGCCACATGATGACGCTGCGCACCTTCGACGGGCGCATGCAGATGGCGCAGCGCCAGGGCAAGACCTCGTTCTACATGCAGCACACCGGCGAGGAGGCGGTGTCTTGCGCCTTCCGCATCGCGCTCCAGCCCGGCGACATGAACTTTCCGACCTATCGCCAGGCCGGCCTGCTGATCGCGCACGACTATCCGCTCGTCGACATGATGTGCCAGATCTACTCGAACGAGCGCGACCCGATGAAGGGCCGGCAATTGCCGGTGATGTACTCCTCCAAGGAGCACGGCTTCTTCTCGATCTCGGGCAATCTCGCGACCCAATACGTGCAGGCCGTCGGCTGGGCGATGGCCTCGGCGATCAAGAACGACACCCGCATCGCCGCCGCCTGGATCGGTGACGGCTCGACGGCGGAATCGGATTTCCATGCGGCGCTCGTCTTCGCCTCGACCTACAAGGCGCCGGTCGTCCTCAACGTCGTCAACAACCAGTGGGCGATCTCGACCTTCCAGGGCATCGCGCGCGGTGGCTCCGGCACCTTCGCGGCGCGCGGGCTCGGTTTCGGCATCCCGGCCTTGCGCGTCGATGGCAACGACTACCTCGCGGTCTATGCCGTCGCGCAATGGGCGGTCGAGCGCGCCCGCCGCAATCTCGGTCCGACGCTGGTCGAGTACGTCACCTATCGCGCCGGTGCCCATTCCACATCGGACGACCCGTCCGCCTACCGGCCCAAGCACGAATCCGACGACTGGCCGCTTGGCGATCCGCTGATCCGGCTGAAGCAGCACCTGATCGCGGTCGGCGCCTGGTCGGAGGAACGCCACAAGCAGGCAGAGGCCGAAATCCTCGCCACCGTCATCGCCGCGCAGAAGGAGGCCGAGAGCTTCGGCACCCTGCATTCCGGGGGCAAGCCCTCGGCGCGCGACATCTTCGAGGACGTCTATGCGGAACTCCCGCCGCATCTGCGCCGCCAGCGCCAGCAGATCGGAGTCTGACGCCATGGCCAAGATGACGATGATCGAGGCGATCCGCTCCGCCATGGACGTCTCCATGGGCCGCGATGACGATGTCGTGGTCTTCGGCGAGGACGTCGGCTTCTTCGGCGGCGTCTTCCGCTGCACTCACGGTTTGCAGCAGAAATACGGGATGTCCCGCTGCTTCGATGCGCCGATCAGCGAGGCCGGCATTGTTGGCACCGCGATCGGCATGGCCTCTTACGGCCTCAAGCCCTGCATCGAGATCCAGTTCGCCGACTACATGTACCCGGCCTATGACCAGATCGTCTCGGAGGCCGCCCGCCTGCGCTACCGTTCGGCCGGCGATTTCACCTGCCCGATGGTGATCCGCATGCCGACCGGCGGCGGCATCTTCGGCGGCCAGACCCATAGCCAGAGCCCGGAAGCGCTCTTCACCCATGTCTCCGGCCTGAAGACGATCGTTCCGTCTAATCCCTACGACGCCAAGGGCCTGCTGATCGCGGCGATCGAGGACCCCGACCCGGTGATCTTCCTCGAACCGAAGCGGCTCTATAACGGCCCCTTCGACGGCCATCACGACCGGCCCGTCACGGCCTGGTCGAAGCATGAGCTCTCCGAGGTGCCGGAAGGCCATTACACCGTGCCGCTCGGCAAGGCGGTGACGCGGCGCGAGGGCTCGGCCGTCACCATCCTCGCCTATGGCACCATGGTTCATGTCGCGCTGGCCGCCGCCGAGGATACCGGCATCGATGCCGAGGTCATCGACCTGCGCACCCTCGTCCCGCTCGATCTCGAGGCGATCGTTGCCTCGGTCCAGAAGACCGGCCGCTGCATCGTGCTGCATGAGGCGACGCTCACATCCGGCTTCGGCGGCGAGCTGACGGCGCTGGTGCAGGAGCACTGCTTCTATCATCTGGAGGCGCCGGTCATGCGCGTCACCGGTTGGGACACGCCCTATCCGCATGCGCAGGAATGGGACTATTTCCCCGGGCCCGCTCGCCTTGGACAGGCGCTGCGCGACATCATGGAGGCACGCTGATGGCCGAGCGCATCATCAAGCTGCCGGATGTCGGCGAGGGCATCGCGGAAGCCGAGCTCGTCGAGTGGCACGTCAAGGTCGGCGACATCGTCCGCGAGGACGACCTGCTCGCCGCCGTGATGACCGACAAGGCGACGGTGGAGATTCCCTCGCCGGTCGAGGGCGAAGTCACCTGGGTCGGCGCCGAGGTCGGTGACACCGTCGCGATCGGTTCGGCCATCGTGAAGTTGAAGGTTGCAGGGGAGAGCGGCGCGGCGGCGGAGCAATCCGTCGCGGACGAGGGCGCGCAAGAAGCCCCGGCCGACAAGCCAGCCGCGCCGCCGGCCCCGCCCAAGGCGGCCAAGCCCGCGGCACCCGCTGCCGCGGCCAAGCCTGCCTCACCGCCTCAGCCGGCTCCCAAGCCCGTGCGCGCTGACGCAGCTCCTGCCCAGCGCCGTGCGCCGGGCGAGAAGCCGCTGGCTTCGCCGGCCGTGCGCCTGAAGGCGCGCGAGGCCGGGGTCGATCTGCGCCAGGTCCAGGGTACCGGACCCGCTGGCCGTATCACCCATCAGGATATCGACGCCTTCCTGTTGCGCGGCCCCGAGCCGGCGCGCGGCGGTGGGCTTGTCGAGCAGAGCGCCGTCACCGAGGTCAAGGTCGTCGGCCTGCGTCGCCGCATCGCCGAGAAGATGGCGCTGTCGAAATCGCGCATCCCGCACATCACCATCGTCGAGGAGATCAACGTCTCGCCGCTGGAGGATTTGCGCGCGACGCTGAACAAGAAGCCGACGCCGGAGCGGCCGAAGCTGACGCTGCTGCCCTTCCTGATGCGCGCCATGGTCAAGGCGCTCGCCGAGCAGCCGGCGCTGAACGCGCTCTACGACGACGAGGCCGGCATCGTGCGCCAGCATGCCGCGATCAATATCGGCATCGCCACGCAGACGCCGACCGGCCTGATCGTGCCGGTGGTCAAGCATGCCGAGGCGCGCGACCTCTGGGGCTGCGGCATCGAGCTCGCCCGCCTCGCCGAGCGCGGCCGCGACGGCACCGCGACGCGAGACGAGCTGACCGGCTCGACCATCACCATCACCTCGCTCGGTGCGCTCGGCGGCATCGCGACGACGCCGGTGATCAATTATCCGGAAGTCGCCATCGTCGGCGTCAACAAAATGGTTGTGCGCCCGGTCTGGGACGGCACCACCTTCGTGCCGCGCAAGATGATGAACCTCTCCTCCAGCTTCGACCACCGCGTCATCGATGGCTGGGACGCCGCCGTCTTCGTGCAGCGGCTGAAGGAGCTGCTGGAGAACCCGGCCACGCTCTTCGTGGACATCTGAGGAGCGTGCCATGACCGAAATCACCTGCAAGCTCCTCGTCATCGGCGCCGGCCCCGGCGGCTATGTCTGCGCCATCCGCGCCGGCCAGCTCGGCATCGACACCGTCATCGTCGAGAGCACCAAGCTCGGCGGTTCCTGCCTCAATGTCGGCTGCATCCCCTCCAAGGCGATGATCCATGTCGCTGAGGAATTCGAGAAGGCGGCCGAGGCTGCCGCCGGCAAGACGCCCTTCGGCCTGACCGCGGCCGAGCCGAAGCTCGACCTGAAGCAGGCCGTGGTCTGGAAGGACGGCATCGTCCAGCGCCTCAACAACGGCGTCGCCGGCCTGCTGCGCAAGGCCAAGGTCAAGATCGTCCATGGCAAGGCCCGCTTCCGCGACGGCAAGACCGTGGTCGTCGAGACCGAGACCGGCCCGAAGACGATCCAGGCCGAGGCGATCGTCATCGCGACCGGCTCGGCGCCTGTCGAACTGCCCTTCCTGCCCTTCGGCGGGAACGTGATCTCCTCGACCGGCGCGCTGGCGCTGACCGAGGTTCCCAAGCGCCTCGTCGTGGTCGGCGGTGGCTATATCGGGTTGGAACTCGGCACTGCTTTCGCCAAGCTCGGCGCCAAGGTCACGGTCGTCGAGGCGCAGGACAAGATCCTGCCGCTCTACGATGCGGAGCTGACCGGCCCCATCTCCAAGCGTCTGACCGCGCTCGGCGTCGAGGTGCTGACCGGAGCCAAGGCGCTCGGCCCGACGCCCAAGGGCGACGGCCTGCGCATTGAGACGGCGGACGGCAAGGAGCGCAGCCTGCCGGCCGACAAGATCCTGGTCACGGTCGGCCGCAAGCCGGTCACGGATGGCCTCGGGCTCGAAAACCTCGTGCTCGACATGGATGGCCGCTTCATCCGCATCGGCGAGCGTTGCGAGACCGCGATGCGCGGCATCTATGCCATCGGTGACGTCACCGGCGAGCCGATGCTGGCGCATCGCGCCATGGCGCAGGGCGAAATGGTGGCGGAGATCGTCGCCGGCCTGCCGCGCGCCTGGGACAAGCGCGGCATCGCGGCGATCTGCTTCACCGATCCCGAGATCGTCTCGGTCGGCCTCTCGCCGGACGAGGCCAAGCGTGCCGGCCATGAGCTGAAGATCGGCCAGTTCCCCTTCGCCGCGAATGGCCGCGCCATGACCCGCCATGCCGAGGCCGGCTTCGTCCGCGTCGTCGCGCAGGCCGGCAGCGAACTGGTGCTCGGCATCCAGGCGGTGGGGCAGGGCGTCTCGGAGCTCTCGGCAGCCTTCGGCCTCGCGATCGAGATGGGTGCGACCTTGCAGGACATCGCCGGCACGATCCACGCCCATCCGACGCTGGGCGAGGCCTTCCCGGAAGCGGCGATGAAGGCGCTCGGCCACGCGCTGCATATCTGAGCGCTGCCCGCGACCGATCCGCGCAGGCAGCCAGCTAAGATGCATACAATCTTGACATTGTCTGCATCGGGCGCGATCTGAAGGGCGACGCCGAACGAACGGCGCCGTCCCGAGGAGACATTCCATGTCCGGCGAGCACTGGCCGCCACTCTCTCCGCTCCAGACCGGCCTGCGCGCCCGCTGCCCGCGCTGCGGGCAGGGCAAGATGTTCGAGGGCTTTCTGAAGCTGAAGCCGAAATGCGAGAATTGCGGCCTGGATTATGCCTTCGCCGACCCCGCGGATGGCCCGGCCTTCTTCGTGATGATGTTCCTTTGCATTCCGGCGGTGGCCTTCCCGCTCTGGCTGGAGCTGAACTACAACCCGCCGACCTGGGTGCATCTGGTCACGACATTGCCGCTGATCCTGGCGACCTGCATCCCGCCCCTGCAGCCGCTCAAGGGCTGGCTGATCGCCTCGCAATATTTCCACAAGGCCGAGGAAGGCCGGCTCGCCCGACCGGTGCCGCAGGACAAGCCTGTCGTCTCGAACTGAGGCGGCCCGGCGCGCTCAGTGCCCGTCGCGGATCAATCCGGCGAGCAGGCCGAGCGCTTCCGCCAATCGCGCTCGCTCAGGGATCGCGCCTAGCGCGATCCGGATCGCGTCTGGCGCCGCGCCGCCCGTGCTGAACGCATCGGCGGCCATCACGCCGAGCCCGGCCAGGCGGGCGCGCTCGATCAGGCTGTCGCGCTTCCAATGCGGCGGGAGGGGCTGCCAGACATGCAGGGCATGGGGGTGGCTCTGCATCGTGGCGGGCAGAATTCCCCGCGCCAGCGACTGCCGCTCGGCCGCCTCGCGCCGCACGCCCTCAAGCAAGTCCTTGGCGGCGCCGATCCTGATCCAGTGCGCTGCAAGTGCCGTCATCAGGGGCGCGGGCATCAGCGCCGTTGCGCGTAGCGCGGCGAGAAATGGCGCATTGTCGCTTCCTTCCGGCATGACGACGAAGGCCGTGCGCAAGCCAGGCGTCAGCGTCTTCGACAGCGTCGCGACATGCCAGGTCCGTTCCGGCGCCAGCGCGGCCAGCGGAGCCGGCGCATCGCCGGCGAGCAAGCTGTAGGGGTCATCCTCGATCAGGATGAGGCCGTGCTGGCGTGCGACGGCGACGAGTTCCTGCCGGCGTCTTTTCGGAACCGTGACGCATGTCGGGTTCTGCAGCGTCGGCGTCAAAGCGAACAGCCGTGCGCCGGAGCGCTCGGCAACCTGGTCGAGCGCCTCCGGCAATGGACCATCGGCATCGGTCGCCACGGATGCGATGGCGAGCCCGCGCTGCCTCGCTGCACCGATCAGGCCCGGATAGGTCAGCGGCTCCATCAGGACCGCGTCGCCGGGCCGGGCCAATAGCGAGAGCAGGGCATTGAGCGCGGTCTGCGCTCCCGGCACCACGGCAATGCGCTGCGGCGGGATCGCGCCCATCAGAGGCGACAGCCATGCGGCCCCGGCCGCGCGCTCCGCCAGCGAACCCGCGCCGCCATGATAGTTCATCAACTGGTCGGCATCGCTGCGCGCCAGGATTTCGGCGATGCCGCGCTGCATCAGCTCGCCCAGCCGCAGGCCCTTCGGCGCCGGCGGGATCGTCATGCTGAGATCGAGCGGCGGGCCCTCCTGCTCCTGCCGCGCCGAGATGAAGGAGCCGCGCCCGGTCACCGCATCGATCAAACCGCGCTCGCGCGCCTCGCCGAAGGCGCGCGTGACCGTGGTCAGGTCGACCGCGAGATGCTCGGCCAGTCGCCGTTGCGGCGGGAGGCGATCGCCCGGCCGCAGCAGCCCGCTCGCGACGGCCTGTTCGAGCTGGGTAACGATCTGCAGGTAGCGCGGCCCCGCTGCCGGATCGAGCCGGCCGGCCCAGTGAAGCCCGTCATCGTTGTCGGCCATCGCCAAATTGATTTCCATACATTCGTTGGATTGTAGGTATCGCATAGCGCGGCCGGGCTTTCAGCGCCAGTGCCATGCCGTCGCTGCCGTCGGCCTTCGCGAAGCTGCCGGTGGTGGCGGGATTGTTCTCCTGTCATAGAGCGGTCTCAGCCGGGACCGGAGACATGGTATGGCACGCCTGCGCCTCGATGCGCTCGACCGCAAGATCATCGCGGAATTGCAGATCAATTCGCGCCTCTCGGTGCAGGATCTGGCCGAGCGCGTGGGCCTGTCGGCCTCGCCCTGCGCGCGGCGGATCCGCATCCTGGAGGAGGCCGGGGTCATCACCGGCTACGCCGCGATCATCGACCAGACCAAGGTCGGCCTGCCGATCAGCGTCTTCGTCTCGATCAAGCTGGAGCGCCAGCGCGAGGACGAGCTCGACCGCTTCTCGCAGGCCGTGGCGCGCTGGCCCGAGGTGGTCGATTGCTACCTGATGACCGGCCAGCGCGATTATCTCATGCGCATCGTCGTGCGCGATCTGCCGGCCTATGAGCGCTTCCTCAAGGACAAGCTCACCCGCCTCGACGGCGTCGCCTCGATCGAGTCGAGCTTCGCGCTGGGGCAGGTGAAGCGTTCCAGTGCCTTGCCGATCGCGGTGGTGCCGGAGGAGGAATGACGGCGATGGAGCGGTCTACCGCTCCGCCGAAGCCGCCCAGATATTGATCCCGCCATCGACGGCATGCTTGTCGATCGCGGCAAGCTCCTCGGCCGCGAATTCCGGGTTCTTCAGCGCCGCGACGCAATCCGTCACCTGCTCCGGCCGGCTCGCGCCGATCAGCGCTGAAGTAACCCGCCCGCCGCGCAGCACCCAGGCGATCGCCATCTGCGCGAGGCTCTGGCCACGCGCCGCCGCGATCTCGTTCAACGCCGCGATGCTCTTGAGATTGGCCTCGCTGAGGAAGCCGTCGCGGAAGGAGGGCGCCTTCTTGTCGGCGCGGCTGCCGGCCGGCACTCCTTTCAGGTACTTGTCGGTCAGCATGCCCTGCGCCAGCGGCGAGAACACGATCGAGCCGATGCCCTCCGCGTCGAGCGTGTCGAGCAGGCCATCCTGCTCGATCCAGCGGTTGAGCATCGAATAGCTCGGCTGGTGGATCAGGCAGGGCGTGCCGAGCCGGCGCAGGATCGCGACCGCTTCCTGCGTGCGCTTGGCGTTGTAGGAGGACAGGCCGACATAGAGCGCCTTGCCCTGGCGCACGATGGAATCGAGCGCGCCCATCGTCTCCTCCAGCGGCGTGTTCGGGTCGAAGCGGTGCGAATAGAAGATGTCGACATAGTCGAGCTTCATCCGCTTCAGGCTCTGGTCGAGGCTGGAGATCAGGTATTTGCGGCTGCCCCATTCGCCATAGGGGCCGGGCCACATCCGGTAGCCGGCCTTCGTCGAGATCACGAGCTCGTCGCGATAGCCGGCGAAATCCTGGCCGAGGATTTCGCCGAAAGCGGTCTCGGCCGAGCCGGGCGGGGGCCCGTAATTATTGGCGAGGTCGAAATGAGTGATGCCGAGATCGAAAGCCGTGCGGCAGATCTCGCGCATGTTCGCGTGGCTCCCGGTCTCGCCGAAATTCTGCCAGAGGCCGAGCGAGAGCGCGGGCAATTGCAAGCCGCTGCGGCCGCAGCGGTTGTAGCGCATCGCGTCATAGCGGTTCGGATTGACCATGGCTCAAGCTCTCAATCGATTGAAACGGACATAAAATGAAGGCCCGGTGGCTTCGCGTCCACCGGGCCTCGTTGTCGTCAGGCGTCTATCCGATCAGGCCGCGGCGTAGCCGACCGTGCCCTTGATCTCGAGGAATTCCTCGAGGCCGAAATCGGCATATTCGCGGCCGTTGCCGGACTGCTTGTAGCCACCGAAGGGCGCGCCGGCGTCCCAGGCCGGATAGTTGATGTAGACATTGCCTGCGCGCATCTGGCCCGCGACCTTGCGGGCGCGCTCCTGCGAGCCGGACTGGACATAGGCGGCCAGGCCATAGGGCGTGTCGTTGGCGCGCGAGACCACTTCGTCGTCGCTCTTGTAAGGCAGGATCGACAGCACGGGGCCGAAGATCTCCTCGCGGGCGATCGTCATCTCGTCGGTGACGCCGCCGAACACGGTCGGGCGGACATAATAGCCGCGGTTCAGGCCTTCCGGACGGCCGGCGCCGCCGGTGACCAGCGTCGCGCCTTCCTTGATGCCGGCCTCGATCAGGCGCTGCACCTTCTCGTACTGCGCCTCGCTGACGACCGGGCCGAGGAAGACGCCGTCCGCCGAGGGAGCGCCGACCTTGAGCGGCTCGGCCACCTGCTTGGCGATCGCGAGGGCTTCCTCATGCAGCTTCTCCGGCACGAACATCCGGGTCGGCGCGTTGCAGGACTGGCCCGAGTTGCGCATCACGCTCTCGACGCCGAGCTTCACCGACTTCTTCAGGTCGGCATCGTCCAGGATGATGTTGGCCGACTTGCCGCCGAGCTCCTGATGCACGCGCTTGACCGTATCCGCCGCCGCCTTGGCGACGAGGATGCCGGCGCGCGTCGAGCCGGTGAAGGAGACCATGTCGACGCCCGGATGGCGCGAGATCGCCTCGCCGACCGTCGGGCCGTCGCCGTTGACGAGGTTGAACACGCCCTTCGGCACGCCGGCCTCTTCCATCGCCTCGGCGAAGATGATGGCGTTGAGCGGCGCGATCTCGGAGGGTTTCAGCACCATGGTGCAGCCGGCGGCGAGCGCGGGCGCGACCTTGCACATGATCTGGTTGAGCGGCCAGTTCCACGGCGTGATCATGCCGACGACGCCGATCGGCTCCTTGGCGATGAGTGTGGTGCCGCGCAGCTCCTCGAACTCGAAGTTCTCGAGGGTCTCGATCATCTTGGCGAGATGGGCGGTACCCTTCGCGGCCTGCGCCCGGTGGGCCAGTTCCTTCGGCGCGCCCATCTCGCGCGAGAGGATGTTGGCGATGTCGTCGTAGCGCTTCTTGTAGGCCTCGGCGAGGCGGCGCATCAGCGCCAGGCGCTCGGCCTTGGAGGTCGCGGCGAAGGCCGGGAAGGCGGCGCGGGCGGCGGCGACCGCCTTGTCGACATCGGCCTGTTCGCCGAGCGCGATCGTGGCGAAGACCTCCTCGTTCGACGGATCGATCACGCCGAGCGTGCGATTGCCGGACGGCTTCACCCACTGGCCGTCGATGTAGAATTCGAGCTCATGCGCCATGGTCTGGTCTCCTGCCTTAGTCTTGGCTCGGGGGCGCGGACAACCTGCCGGAAGCGGCCGGATATCGATGCCCCGAGCGGGAACTGTGGGTGTCCGACGCGAGCGGGCGGCCTTGCGCGATCATGCATCGCCGGCCGCCACCAACGCTTTATCCGACGGAGCACAACGTTAGGGGGCGGATGCGCGCCTGTCACGGGGCGCTGCGCCGCGTTTGCGGATGGCCGCCATGCAGCGGCGCTTCTTGTGGGCATGTGGTGGGGGCGACTTTCGCCTGATCCTCGGCGTCATCCCGGACAAGCCGCGTTAGCGGCGCCGATCCGGGATCCATTCCGGAACCCCATTTGGAAAGGCTCCGGAATGGATCCCGGGTCTACGCTTCGCTACGCCCGGGACGACGATGGAGGTTGAGTCCGCTCAGAGCCGCGCCTTGACGCTGCGCGGCGTCGCCAGCAGCAGGCTGGTCTCGCTGTTGGTGACGCCGGGGATCATGCGGATGCGGCGGAGCACCTGGTCGAAGGCGATCAGGTCGGAGGTGCCGAGCTCGACCACGAGGTCCCAGTTGCCGTTGGTGGTGTGGATGCTGGAGACCTCGGTGAAGCCGGAGAGCGCGTCGATCACCGAATCCGCCGCCTGGCCCGCGATCTCGATCATGGTGATGCCGCGCACGGGCAGGTCGATCGCATCCGAGCGCAGGATCACCGTGAAGCCGATGATCTCGCCGGATTGCTCCAGCTTCTCCAGCCGCGCCCGCACCGTCGCCCGCGTCAGGCCGAGATCGGCGGCGAGGTCCGAGATGCTGCGGCGCCCGTCATGGCGCAGCAGGGTGATGAGCTTGCGGTCGAGATCGTCCATTGTCCGAAATGGATAGATGACTTTGCCATATCGATCAATCTTGGTCCCGATCTGGTCATTTTGGCTTCTATCGCCTGCCGCCGAAAACAGGGACAATCGCTCCTTCAACGAGAACAGCGCGGGGAAACATGATTCAGCAGCTCAACGTCGTGCCTTTCGTCAGCGTCGACCACATGATGAAGCTGGTCCATGCGATCGGTATCGAGCGGATGCTGTCCGAGATCGCGGGTTACATCGAGGATGATTTCCGGCGCTGGGAAATCTTCGACAAGACCCCGCGCATCGCCTCGCATAGCCTCGAAGGCGTGATCGAACTGATGCCGACCAGCGACGGCAAGCTCTACGGCTTCAAATACGTCAACGGCCACCCGAAGAACATGAAGGCCGGCCTGCAGACGGTCACGGCCTTCGGCCTGCTCTCGGATGTCGCGACCGGCTATCCCGTCCTGCTCTCCGAGATGACCATCCTGACCGCGCTACGCACGGCGGCAATGTCGGCGGTGGCGGCGAAGCATCTCGCCCCGAAGAACGCGTCGACCATGGCGATCATCGGCAATGGCGCGCAGTCCGAGTTCCAGGCTTTCGCCTTCCGCGCGATCCTCGGTATCGAGAACTTGCGCCTTTACGATGTCGATCCCGCCGCGACCGAGAAATGCGCCCGCAATCTTGCGCGCCACGGCTTCAGGATCACCCGCTGCGCCACCGCGATGGAAGCGGTCGAGGGTGCCGGGATCGTCACCACCGTCACGGCCGACAAGCAATACGCGACGATCTTGACCGACAACATGGTCGGCGCCGGCATCCATATCAACGCGGTCGGCGGCGACTGCCCCGGCAAGACCGAGATCCATCGCGACGTGCTGCTGCGCTCGTCGATCTTCGTCGAATATCCCCCGCAGACCCGCATCGAGGGCGATATCCAGCAGCTCGACGCCGACCATCCGGTCGAGGAGCTCTGGAAGGTCATTGCTGGCACGGCTCAGGGTCGCACTGATAACAGCCAGATCACCATGTTCGACTCGGTCGGCTTCGCGATCGAGGATTTTTCGGCGCTGCGCTATGTCTATGAGCGCATCCGCGAGGCCGGCACCTATGTCGATCTCGACCTGATCGCCGACCCCGACGATTCCCGTGATCTGTTCGGCATGCTGATGCGCGCCGCGCCGGGCGCCGCCGCCGCGGCCTGAGCGTCAGCCAGCCTGACTGAGCGCGAGGAACGCCGCCGCCGCTTTGGCGAGGTAGCGTTCCTTGTGGCGCAAGGCGAGGAAGCGGCGCTTCGGCAGCGGCAGCGCCACCGTGGCGAGGCGCCCGGCGGCGATGGCATTGGCTGCGACGAGCCGCGAGATCGCGGTCGCGCCTGCGCCGGAGGCGACGGCGGCGCAGATCGCCTCGTTGGACGGCAGTTCCAGCGCTACGGTGAGATCGTTCGCGGCGAGGCCGAATGCCGGCAGTGCCGCCTCGAACATCGCTCGCGTCCCCGAGCCCGCTTCGCGCAGGACCCAGGCACCTTGCGACAGCTCTTGGGCTGGGGGGACGGTCTTTGTCCAGGGATGGCCGGTCGGCACGACGATGACGAGTTCGTCTTCATCCACCGCCGTCATGGCCAGAGCCGGGTCGTCGATCTCGCCTTCGATGAAGCCGAGATCGGCCACGCCGTCACGGATGGCGGCACTCACCGTCTCCGTGTTCCCGATCGCGAGCGAGACGGTGATGCCGGGGTGCTCGCGGCGGAAGCGCTGGATCAGCGGCGGCAGCCAGTAATTGGCAACCGTCTGACTCGCCATCAGGGCGAGCGAGCCGCGCGCCAAGCCCGAGAGATCGGCGAGCACGGCTTCCGCCGCCGCGGCCCGCGCCAGTACCGCGCGGGCCTCGATCAGGAAGAGCTTGCCGGCTTCGGTCAGGGCGATCCGCCGGCCGATCCGGTCGAACAGCTTGGTCGCGTAGCGCGCCTCCAGCGTCGTGATCGCGGAACTGACCGCCGATTGCGTGAGGTTGAGGGCGCGGGCGCCCTGCGTCAGGTGCTCGCGCTCGGCGACGGCGACGAAGATGCGAAGCTGTTCGAGCGTCATGCTTCCATCCTACGCGGATTCACGGAGCCGGCATCTCCGCCAGGAACGAGAGATAGGCCGGGTTGTCGCTCTCGCTCCAATAGGGATAGCCGAGCGCATCGAGCCGCTTGGCAAGCTGGCCGCGCTGGGCAGGCGGAATCTGGATGCCGGCGAGGATGCGGCCGTAATCGGCGCCGTGGTTGCGGTAGTGGAACAGCGAGATGTTCCAGTCGGCCGAGAGGCTGTTGAGGAACTTCAGCAGTGCGCCCGGCCGCTCCGGAAACTGGAAGCGGAAGATCAGTTCGTCGCCGAGCCCCGGCGCCTTGCCGCCTACCATGTAGCGGATATGCAGCTTGGCGAGCTCGTTGTCGCTCATGTCGAGTACGGGATAGCCGTGCTCGGACAGCATCGCGATGATCTGGCGCTTCTCGGCATCGCCCTCCGAAAGCTGGACGCCGACGAAGATGCGCGCGGCTTTCGGATCGGAATAGCGGTAGTTGAATTCAGTGATCGCGCGCCGGCCGAGCAACTCGATGAAGGCACGATAGGCGCCGGGCTTCTCCGGGATGGTCACCGCCAGCAACGCCTCGCGATGCTCGCCGATCTCGGCCCGCTCGGCGATATGGCGCAGCCGGTCGAAATTCATGTTGGCGCCGCTGTTGATCGCGATCAGCGCGCCGGTGCGCTTCGCTTCGCGCACCGCATAGGCCTTGAGGCCCGCGAGGCTGACCGCGCCCGAAGGCTCGGCGATGGCGCGGGTATCCTCGAAGATGTCCTTCACCGCCGCGCAGATCTCGTCGGTCGAGACGGTGACGACTTCGTCGAGCAGTTCGCGGCAGAGCCTGAACGTCTCCTCGCCGGCCTGCCGCACCGCGACGCCGTCGGCGAAGAGCCCGACCTGATCGAGCACGACGCGCTCGCCCGCCGCGATGGCGCCGGCCATGGAGGCGGCGTCTTCCGGCTCGACGCCGATCACCTTGATCTCGGGCCGCAGGAACTTGGCGTAGACCGCGACGCCGGCCGCGAGCCCGCCGCCGCCGATCGGCACGAAGATCGCCTCGATCGGCTCGGAATGCTGGCGCAGGATTTCCATGCCGACCGTGCCCTGGCCGGCGATGACATCCGGGTCGTCATAGGGATGGACGAAGGTCAGACCCTTCTCGGCTTCGAGCTTGCGGGCATGGCCGTAGGCCTCGTCGAAGCTCTCGCCATGCAGCACGACGCGCCCGCCGAGGCTGCGCACCGCCTGAACCTTGATGTCCGGCGTGGTGCGCGGCATCACGATGGTCGCCTTGATGCCGAGCTTCTTTGCCGCCAGCGCCACGCCCTGCGCATGATTGCCGGCGGAGGCGCAGATCACGCCGCGCTCGGCCTCGACCGTGGAGAGACCCGCGATCTTGTTGTAGGCGCCGCGCAGCTTGAACGAGAAGACGGGCTGCAGATCCTCGCGCTTGAGGAGCGCGCTGCCGCCGAGCCGGGCGGACAGGCGCGGCAGCGGATCGAGCGGGCTTTCGATCGCAACGTCATAGACGCGCGCCCCGATGATCTTGCGGATGTAGTCTTGCATGGCCGGCCCGTCCTTCGGACGCGGCGATAGTCCTCCATGCCGGGATGTCAACCGCGACAGTTGCGTGCGGCGAGGGGCAGCCGGCGTCGGCCATGCGTCGGGCGGGATTGCCAAGCCCCCGGCCGGCGCGCCAAAGCGTTGGGTGAAACAAGGTGCCGCGCAGCGATGGCGCCGCAGAGGTGGAGACGGGCATGAGCTGGGGCGTTCGCGATTTCATGGTGCCGGGCCGCCCGGTTGCGGTCGGCGATCGCGGCATGGCGGCGACTTCGCATCCGGCCTCGACGTTGGCCGCAGTCGAAATCCTGCGCAATGGCGGCAACGCCATCGACGCGGCAATAGCGGCCGTCGCCGTCCAGGCGGTGGTCGATCCGCACATGACCGGTATCGGCGGCGACTGCTTCGCGATCTATGCCCCGGCCAATGGCAAGATGGTCGCGATCAACGGCTCGGGCCGCTCGGCCGCCAAGGCCGAGCTCGGCTGGTTCCTCGATCAGGGCATGACCGCGATCGCGGCGGATTCGCCCCACGCCGTCACGGTGCCCGGCGCCATCGACGCCTGGTGCCGCCTTGTCGCCGACCATGGCAGCAAGAGCCTGGACGAGATCTTCGCGCCCGCGATCCGCGCCGCCGAGGAAGGCTTCGTGGTGACGCCGCGCGTCGCGCTCGACTGGGCCAAGGCGCGTGGCCGCATCGAGAAGCACGGCCTCGGCAATGCCGTCTATCTGCCGGGCGGCAATCCCCCGGCCGTCGGTGACAAGATGGTCCATCCCGCGCTCGGCAACATGCTGCGCCGCATCGCCCGCGAGGGCCGCTCGGCCTTCTACGAGGGCGAGCTGGCTCAGGACATGGTCTCCGTGCTGAACGCGGCCGGCAGCCTGATCAGCCTCGAGGATTTCGCCGCCTCGAAGCCGGATTATGTCGATCCGATCGGCGCCGATTATCGCGGCCACCGCCTCTGGGAATGCCCGCCGAACGGCCAGGGCATCGCGGCGCTGCTGATCGCGCGCATCCTCGAAGGCTTCGACATGAAGGACGGGAAGCTCGGCGAGGCCGACCGCATCCATCTGCTCGCCGAGGCCAGCAAGGCCGCCTACCGCCAGCGCGATGCGCTGGTCGCCGACCCGGCTGTCAGCCCCTTCGACACGGAAGCCTTCCTCTCCGACCAGTTCGTCGGCCGCATCCGCCAGCAGATCAGCCTGGAGAAGGCGGCGGCGCCCGAAGTCTTCGACATGCCCCTGCACAAGGACACGATCTATCTCTGCGTCGTCGACGGCCAGGGCAACATGGTCTCCTTCATCAACTCGCTGTTCTCCGCCTTCGGCAGCGGCATCTACGCGGCGAAGGCCGGCGTCATGCTGCAGAACCGCGGCTCGGGCTTCCGCCTGATCGAGGGCCATCCCAACGCCATCGCCCCGCGCAAGCGCCCGTTCCACACGATCATTCCGGGCATGCTCGCCAAGGACGGCAAGCCGATCATGCCGTTCGGCGTGATGGGCGGCCAGTACCAGTCGACCGGCCATGCCCATTTCCTCTCCGGCATCCTCGACCGCGGTTTCGACCCGCAGCAGGCCTCGGATGCGCCGCGCAGCTTCGCCTATGACGGCAAGCTCTCGCTGGAGACGACGATCCCCGCCAGCATCGCCGCCGACCTGAAGGCGCGCGGCCATGACGTGGTCTGGTCCGAGGAGCCGCTCGGCGGCTGTCAGGCGATCTGGGTCGACCACAAGCGCGGCGTGATGTTCGGCGCCTCCGACCACCGCAAGGACGGCTTCGCGCTGGCGGTGTGAGGCTGCCGGATTCGCTGGGAACCACGGTGTCATCCCGGACGGAACGCAGCGGAGCTCCGGGATCCATCGTAGAGCGCAGCGCCTTTCGATGGATCCCGGGACAAGCCCGGGACGACGGCGTGTTTTTGCGGACCGCGGACGGGGCAAACGACGTCGCGCTCACCCGGCCTTAACGCCCCTCCGTTATCGCTCGTCGCCAGCGAGGGAGGGGCGCTTGGCGCAGGACAAGCCATTCGGCTGGGGGATCATGGGCACCGGCGCCATCGCCGGGCTCTTCGCTTCCGATCTCGGCCTGTTGCCGCAGGCGCGTGTCGCGGCCGTGCATTCACGGTCGCTGGAGAAGGCGCAGGGCTTCGCCGCGCGTTTCGGCGAGGCGAGGGCCTATGACGACGAGGCCGCCTTCATCGCCGATCCGGCGATCGAGGCGGTCTATATCGCGACGCCCAACCATCTCCATGCCGCGCAGGCGCTCAAAGCCATCGCCGCCGGCAAGCCCGTCCTGATCGAGAAGCCGATCGCGTTGGCAAGCGCCGATGTCGAGGCGATCGCGCGGGCGGCAGGCGAGCATGGCGTCTTCGCGATGGAGGCGCTCTGGAGCCGCTTCCTGCCGGCGGTGCGTCGGGCGCGCGAGCAGATCGCCGCGGGCCGCATCGGCAAGGTCCGGCGCATCCGTGCCGATCTCTCCTATCTCCATTCCGAGGAGCCGGGCAGCCGCTTCTTCGATCCCGCCCTGGGCGGCGGCGCAGCGTTCGATCTCGGCGTCTATCCGCTGTCGTTGACGCTGCATCTGCTGGGTGAGCCAACGGCCGTAGACGGAAGCTGGCTTGCGGCCGGAACCGGTGTCGACCGGCGCAGCAGTTTCCGGCTGGATTATCCGGCTGCGATCGCAGAGCTGTCCTGCGGCTTCGACCGGGACGGCACGAACCGGCTGCTGGTCGAGGGCGAGCGCGGCGGAGTGATCTTCGAGGCGCCGTTCCTGAAGGCCCAGCGATTGAGCTGGTATGCCGAAGCCGGCCGTGCAGTGGCAGCCTATGAGCGCGGAGCGGGGGGCGTGGCGCGCCTGCTAGACCGTATGCCTCGGTCAGGGCGGGTCAGCGAGGGCTACGCCTTCGCCGGCAACGGCCTTCAATTCCAGGCGGAAGCGGCGATGGCGGCGATTCGTGCGGGAAAAGTCGCTTGCGCGGAGATGCCTCTCGGCGAGAGCGCGGCCGTCCTGCGGATCATCGAAGCTGTGCGGGCGAAGCCGGCAGCGACGCCCTGAGGCATCGGCTCAGTGGCGGGTGCCGCAGGTGAAGGCGCCGCAGCGGACCTTGTCGGCCAGCGTCTCGGCGAAGGTCGCGGTCGCATCCTCGCCATAGGTCTCGACCAGCGTGCGCAGGGCCGCGAACAGGGCGGCATGAGCCATGGCGTCGGAATCGAGCCCGTCCTGCTGCGCCTCGGCGAAGGCGTCCTCGACATAGCCATAAGCTACGCGGCGGACGTCGCCATGGTCCTCGGCGAGATTCGGGTCGAGCATCGTGTCGTCTGGCTGGATCGGCATCGAAACGGGACTCTTGAGCCTTCTGTCTGGCGCGAATCGCGGCGCTTCTGCTCCGGATCGCGACGTTTGGGCGATGCTCAAGACATAAGCCGTGCCAGAGCGGCACGCTACCGTGGCCTTTAAGAAAGGTTAACGCGACCGGGAAAATCCGGTGGAAGACGCGTTACGGCAACAGCTGTTGCCTATCCGCCATAGCGCCCGGCGAGCGCCCGCGAGAGCACCTCGCCCTCGGCCGCGAGGCGGGAGGAGGCTTCCTGGCTGGCCTCGGTACAGGAGCGATGCGTCAGGGAATAGGCCTTGAAGCCGCGATTGAAGGCTGCGGTTAACCGGTCTCGCCGCTGTGGCGTCCGGCCCTCGGCCTCGATCAGCGCCGCCATCCGGGCGCGCCAGTCCTGCGCTTCCCGGCCGCCGCAAAGCGTCCTGAGATAGGCGAGCGAGCCCATGATCTCGGATAATTGCAGGAGCTGCGGCTCATAGGGCGGGCCTGCCGGTTCCGGCGTGGGCTGCTCGGCCGGCTTGGCCGCGGGAGGCTTCGCGGCCGGCTGCTGGGGCCGCTGCTGCGCTTGCGCCGTGAGCGGCATCAGGAGCAGGGCGATCAGGAGCGCCCGATGGCGACGCCGGGATCTCATACGGGCACACCCGCTGTGAAAATCTGATGGGCGCGCCGCAGCACGTCGCCGAGTTCGCGCGTGGTCGCGAGCCCGCCGAGCTTCAGCGGATCGGCCCACATCACCGCCCCGGCCTCCGGCCCCGTGCGCGGCTCGCCCGAGAGCCATTCGCCGACGAAGGAAGCGACGACGAAATGATGGGTCACGGCGCGCTTGCCGTCGCGGCCAAAGATCTCGACATGGCGGTTGAAGCCGAGGATGCGAGCGCTGACGCCGACCTCTTCCTCCAGCTCGCGCAGGGCCGCTTCCTCAAGCGTCTCGCCGGCCTCGACCTTGCCGCCCGGCAGCGACCAGAGCTGGTCGGCCGGGGGCTTGGTGCGCGTCGCCAGCAGCACCTTGCCGTCACGGAAGACCGCGACGGAAGCCGCCAGCACCGGCCGCGCCGCCGCCCGGCCGGGCGTGGGGAAGCGGATGACCTGGCCGCCGTCCTCACTCATGGGTGCCGACCACCGTCAAACGTGCTGCCCGCCATTGATGTGCAGCTCCGAGCCGGTGACGTAGCTCGAGGCGTCCGTGCACAGGAAATAGATCGCCTTGGCGACCTCGTCGGGCTTGCCGAGCCGCTGCATCGGCAGGGTCGCGACGATCTTCTCGGTGCCGGGCGACAGGATCGAGGTGTCGATCTCGCCGGGCGAGATCGCGTTGACGCGCACGCCGAGCGGACCGAAATCGGCGGCCATCTCGCGGGTCAGGCTGGCGAGCGCCGCCTTCGAGGTCGCATAGGCCGCCCCGGCGAAGGGGTGGACCCGCGAGCCCGCGATCGAGGAGACGTTGACGATCGCGCCCTTGGCGGCGGTGAGTTCGTCGAGCAATCCGCGCGCCAGCATGATCGGCGCGAAGAAATTGACCTGGAAAACCTTGTGCCAGTCGTTGAAGGAGGTGGTGGCGGCGCCGAGCCGCTCGCCATTGCGCCCCTTCGGCGAGATGCCGGCATTGTTGACCAGCGCATGCAGCTTGCCGCCTTCGGCGGCGAGTCGCTTCTTGATCTCGGCGATGCCGCGCATCGTGTCCTCGGGGTCGCCGAGATCGATCTGGACATGGTCGTCGGCGCCCGACGGCCAGGGGCACTTGTCGGAAAAGGCCTGGCGCGAGCAGGACAGGATGCGCCAGCCCGCCATGGCGAACTGCATCACCGTTGCATGGCCGATGCCGCGGCTCGCCCCGGTCAGCAGCATCACCGGGCGCTTGCCGGCCTCGGTCTTCGGGAAATCGAATTTGGGCATCGCCATGGGGCTGATTTCCTCAGGGATAGAAGCGCGTCTTCGTCCAGGGCGCGTCGGATGCGTCGCGGCGGAAGACGATGCGGTCATGCAGGCGGAAGGCGCCGTCGCGCCAGAACTCGATATAGGTCGGGGTGATGCGAAACCCGCGCCAGTAGGGCGGGCGCGGAATCTCGCCGATGCCGAATTTCAGGGTGTAGCTCGCTACCGCCTTCTCCAGCGCGAAGCGGCTCTCCAGCGGGCGCGACTGCTGTGAAGCCCAGGCACCGATGCGGCTGTCGCGCGGGCGGGACTGGTAATAGGCATCCGACTCGGCGTCGGTGACCTGGGTCACCGTGCCGCGGATACGGATCTGCCGGCGCAGGCTCTTCCAGTGGAACAGGGCGGCGGCCTTGGGCTGGCCCAGCAGTTCCTGGCCCTTCTGGCTTTCGGTGTTGGTGTAGAACACGAAACCGTCCGGCCCGTGGCCTTTGAGCAGCACCATGCGGCTGTTCGGCATGCCGTCGGCGTCGACGGTCGAGAGCGCCATGCCGGTCGGGTCGTTCGGCTCGGATTTCGTCGCCTCGTCCAACCACTTCTGGAACAAGGTGAAAGGCTCGTTTTCCTCGGTGAAGTCACCGCTCGTTAACGGTTGCACGTTCTAATCCTCGGTCAGTGAGAGATGGCGTTGGGCGAGCGCAGAAGTGATCCGGATTCGGGCGGCTGGTTTATATAGGGCAGGGGCGGGGGCGTTCCAAAGCCTCAACCGTTGCGCAGCCCCCATGCGCCCGCTGGCTGCCGTCGTGCTGCTGGCCGCGTTCAGCGCTGGCTGCTCGGTCTCCTTCCCGATTCTCGGTCTGTCGAGCAAAAGCGAGGACGAAGTCGCGACGACCTCGGCGATCCTGCCGGTGCGCGGCGGCGACCGGTCCGGCGCGCTTGCCGGCCTCTCCTCCGATCTCGGGCCGGAGGACATGCGCCGCGCCGACGGCGCGATGGGCGTCGCGCTCGATCCCCAGGGCAATGGTGCCGCCGTTTCCTGGGACAATCCCCAGACCGGCATCAAAGGCTCCTTCATCCCCGTCGGCGGCCCGTTCCTGCGCTCCGACGAGATCTGCCGTGCCTTCATCGCCAGCGTCCAGACGCAGGCGAAGCCGGTCAAGCTGCAGCGCACGGCCTGCCGCCCTTCGGGCGGCGAATGGGCGGTCAAGGACATGGGCCCCTGGAAGGACCTGGGCTGAGGCGACACCCCGGGCTTTTCACGCCGCTTGCCTCGTTGCTTCACCGGGTGCAGAACGGCGTCGAAGAGGTGTTGCGCACGCGCCACACCGCCCCCACATAGGGCGAGACGGACGGCTGGCGGCTCTCGCGCCGGCCGTTCGATTTTGCGTGGAAACGAGGTTTTGGATGCGCGATCCCTATCAGGTTCTGGGCGTCGCCCGCGGCGCGAGCGACGCGGAAATCAAGAAGGCTTTCCGCCGCCGCGCCAAGGAGCTGCACCCGGACCGCAACCGGGAGGATCCCAAGGCGCAGGACAAGTTCGCCGAGCTCAACACCGCCTATGAGATCCTGGGCGACGAGCCCAAGCGCAAGCAGTTCGACCGTGGCGAGATCGATGCCGAAGGCAAGCCGCGCTTCCAGGGCTTCGAGGGGATGGGCGCCGGCCGCGGTGGGCGCAGCGGCGGCTTCGAGTTCAATTTCGGCCAGGGCGGCGGCCATCCCTTCGGCGGCCGCGCCGGCCCGGGCGGCGGGGCGGGCGATGCCGGCTTCGATGCCTCCGACATCTTCTCCTCGCTCTTCGGCGAGGCCGGTCGGCGTGCGCGCGGCAAGCCTGAGCCGCAGAAGCCGCCGGAGCAGAGCTTCACGCTGGAGGTCACGCTGGCGCAGGCTGCCACCGGCGGCACGCGCCGGGTCAAGCTGCCGGGCGGCCGCGAGGTCGAGATCACCATCCCCGAGGGGGTGAGCGACGGCAAGGTCATGCGCCTGCGCGGGCTCGGCCAGACCGATGCGTTCTCGGGCGAGACCGGCGACGTGATGATGACGATCAAGATCAAGCCGGATTCCCGCTTCATCGTCGATGGCAACGACCTGCGCACCCGCGTCGCGGTGCCGCTCGCCAAGGCGGTGCTGGGCGGCCCATTGCATGTGCCGACCCTGACGGGCGCCGTCGAGATGAACATCCCGCCGATGACCGGCACGGCCCGGCAGTTCCGGCTGCGCGGCAAGGGCCTCAAGGGCGAGAAGGGGGCGGTCGGCGATCTCTTCGTCGCCATCGATATCGAGATGCCGGCGAGCGACGCCGAACTCACCGCTCTGATGAAGGCGCGGGATGAGGCGAACTGAGCCGGCTCAGACGCCGACGCAGCCGAAAACGGGGCGCACAGGCCGCGGATCGCGCCTTCATGCATGATTCAGCCGTGGAGGCGGGCATCAAAGCGGTTCCCGTTTCTCTGCGACTGTTCTAAGAGACCTGCTCATCGTTCATCTGCGGGTTTCCCATGCCTGATTCCAACGCCGTTTCGCCGACCGCCAATCTCCTCAAGGGCAAGCGCGGGCTCGTGATGGGCGTCGCGAACAACCGCTCCATCGCCTGGGGCATTGCCAAGGCCGCGGCCGACGCCGGCGCGGAGCTCGCCTTCACCTATCAGGGCGACGCGCTGAAGAAGCGGGTCGAGCCGCTCGCCAGGGAGCTCGGCGGCCATGTCGTCGGCCATTGCGACGTCACGGACGGCGCCACGATCGACGCGGTCTTCGCCGAGATCGAGAAGCTCTGGGGCAAGCTCGACTTCGTCGTCCACTGCATCGCCTTCTCCGACAAGGACGAATTGACCGGCCGTTATGTCGAGACCAGCGAGGCGAATTTCTCCAAGTCGCTGCTGATCTCCTGCTATTCCTTCACCGCGATCACCCAGCGCGCCGAGAAGCTGATGCCCGATGGCGGCTCGCTGCTGACGCTGACCTATTACGGCGCCGAGAAGTGGATGCCGCATTACAACGTCATGGGCGTCGCCAAGGCCGCTCTGGAATCGAGCGTGCAGTATCTTGCTGCCGATCTCGGCCCCTCGAAGATCCGCGTCAACGCGATCTCGGCCGGCCCGATCAAGACGCTGGCTGCCTCTGGCATCGGCGATTTCCGCTACATCCTGCGCTGGAACGAGTACAACTCGCCGCTGCGGCGCACGGTCACCATCGAGGAGGTCGGCGAGACCGCGGTCTTCCTCGTCTCCGACATGTCGCGCGGCATCACCGGTGAGATCATGCATGTCGACGCCGGCTATCATGTCGTCGGCATGAAGGTGCCGACCGCGCCGGATATCTCCCTCGACAAGGGCGAGTGACCCCGCTTCCCGGAGCGGCAGGCAGCATCCGCCTGCTCGACCCGGAGTCGAAGTGGTGAGCTAAGCTTCCAGCAGAGCCTTCAACCGATCCGTCGCGGCCTCGTCGCGGCGGATCGTTTCGTCTGTGGCAGCGGCGAGCAGCTCGGCCACGCTGCGCCCGCCGATCCGGCGTTGCGGCAGGATCTCGGCCAGCGGCGTCAGCACGAAGGCGCGCTCCGGGATCCGCGGATGCGGGATCTGCAGGCGCGCCTGGTCGATGATCGCCTCGCCATAGGTCAGGATGTCGATATCGAGCGTGCGCGGCCCCCAGCGTTCGCGGCGCTCGCGGCCGCCGGCACGCTCCAGCTCCAGGCAGAAGGCGAGCAGATCCTGCGGCTGCAGCGTAGTCTCGACCAGCACGGCCATGTTGAGGAATTCCGGCTGGTCGGTCTTGCCCCAGGGCGGCGTGCGATAGATCGAGGACAGCCGGCCGAGCGTGACGTCCGGATGGGCGCTCAGCCCCTTCAGCGCCGCGGCGAAGGCCGCGACGGGGTCGCCGATATTGCCGCCGAAGGCGAGTGCGGCCTCAACCTTCACGCTGGAACCTCAACTGTATGCCGACCGAGCCGAGCGTCGCCGGAATCGGCGGCGCGGGCTTGCGCAGCGTGACCTCGACGGCCTCGACAGGGGCGAATGCGTCGAAGATCGCCAGCGCCACGGCTCGCGCGGCGCCTTCCAGCAGGTGATAGCGGCGGGCCGTGAAGGCCTCGGCCACGATCGTGACGGCGCGGCCGTAATCGACGGTGTCGGCCAGGCGGTCGCTGGCGGCGGCCGCGCGCAGATCGACGTCGAGCACGAGGTCGAGGACGAAGCGCTGGCCGAGCCGCTCCTCTTCCGAGAAGAAGCCGTGATAGGCGTAGATATCGAGTTTCTCGATCAGGATGCGGCCGGTTTCGCTCACAGGTCTGCTTTCATGCTGTCTTCGATGGCCGCCCAGGTCTTGAGCGCGTCGATATGCGGCGCGACGTCATGGGCGCGGATGATGGCGGCGCCGCGGCTCGCGCCGTAGAGATGCGCGGCGATGCTGGCGGCGAGCCGCTCGGCCGGAACTTCGCGGCCAGTGATGCGCCCGAGGGTCGATTTCCGGGAGGCGCCGAGCAGGATCGGACAGCCGAGCACGGCGAGCCGGTCGAGATGGCGGATCAGGTCGAGATTCTGGCGCGCCGTCTTGCCGAAACCGATGCCGGGGTCGACGACGATCTGGCTCTGCGGCACGCCGGCCTTTGTCGCGATCGCGATCGAGCGTTCGAGGAAGCGCAGCACCTCGTCGAAGATGTCGAGCGCGGCATCCACCGTCTCGCGATTATGCATCAGGATGATCGGAGCGCCGGCCCGTGCCGCGACCTCGGCGATGCGCGGGTCGCGCTGTGCGCCCCAAACGTCGTTCACGATCGCGGCGCCCGCAGTGAGCGCGGCTTCCGCCACCTCGGCCTTGTAGCTGTCGATCGAGATCGGCGTGTCGATCCGCGCCTTCAGGCCGGCGATGACCGGCAGCACGCGCCCCAGCTCGGTCGCGGCATCGACGGCGGCATGGCCGGGCCTCGTCGATTCACCGCCGATATCGACGATGCTCGCGCCTTCGGCGGCAAGGCGCGCGCCATGGGCGATCGCCGCCTCGGCATTCGCCAGAAGCCCGCCATCCGAGAACGAATCGGGCGTGATGTTGACGATGCCCATGACGAGCGGCATCGCGGGAAGCGCGAGGTTGCGGCCGTCGGGCAAGGTGAGGGCAGGGGGCATGCGGTTCCGCCGGTGATTGGGCAAGGGCGCTATACACAGCCCGTGTAAATTCGGCCACAGAAAGCGGCTGATTGTCGCCATCGGCGGAAAGCGTGGGGAAGAGCTTTGACCCTGTCGGTGCCAGCGTGCAGAAGCCCCATATGGTCCCGCTCTCGCTGCCTCACCGTCTCATCCTCGTCCGTCATGGCGAAACCGACTGGAACCGGGAGGGCCGCCTGCAGGGTGGGCAGGACATTCCGCTGAACGATCTCGGCCGTCGTCAGGCTGCCGAGGCTGCCGGCCGGCTGAAGGCGCTGGAGCCGGCTTACGCCGATCTCGATTATATCGGCTCGCCGATGCAGCGGGCGCGCGAGACCATGGACATCCTCCGGCGCGAGCTCGGCTTGCCGGCTGGCGAATACCGTATCGACGACCGTCTGCGCGAGCTCACTTTCGGCGAGTGGGAAGGCTTTACCTGGCGCGATATCCGCAAGGCGGAGCGCGAGCAGGCGCATCTGCGCGAGCGTGACAAATGGGGCTTCGTGCCGCCGGGCGGCGAGAGCTACCGCATGCTGGCCGAGCGCATTCGCCCTGTTCTGGAAGAACTCACCCGCGAGACGGTGATCGTCAGCCATGGTGGCGTCGCGCGTGCGGTTCTGGCGCTTGTCGGCGCGGTGGCGCCGCGCGAGGCCTCGATGGTCGAGATCTGGCAAGGCAAGCTGCTCGTCGTCAGCGGGAACAAGGCGGACTGGCTCTGAGTTGCCTTTAGCTGGGTTCGCAGCCGGCCGAAGGGGTATTCATCGCGGGTTCACGCGTGATTTTGCAGGGAGAATATGCTAGCGAGACAGCGTGATGCGGCGGCCTGCCCGGCCGGGGGGCTCACGCGGGTCTCGCGATGCGGGAGCGACGATTCCGGTTTTCTTCACAAGGTGCGTGATAAGGCGCCACAGGGCCGAAGGCAGGGTCTGCCGCGGCATCAGCGACGGGCCTTTCAGCGCAGCGGGGCGCGATGAACGATATGACGAAGCTGTCGGCGGCGTCTGACGCGGCTGCCGCCAATCCCCTCGCCATGCTGGCCGGCGAGAAGCGTCCCGATTTGATTCGGGACGAGGTGCTGGCCGAGATTTTCGCGGCGACGACCGCGCTCCGCCCCGACCATCCGGCGCTGACTGATCTCGATCGCCGCCTGACCTATGCAGAGGTCTGGGCGAAAGCCGGGCGCCAGGCGCGCGGCCTCCAGCTTGCCGGCATCGTCCCGGGCGACATGGTCGGCCTGTGGATGCCGCGTGGCATCGACCTTCTCGTCGCGCAGATCGCGATCACGCGGGCTGGTGCCGCCTGGATTCCCTTCGATGCGGAGGCGCCGGTCGAGCGCATCGCGACCTGCCTGAACGATGCCGACGCCAAGGGCCTCGTCACCTGCGCCGGTTGGGTCGTGCGCGCCGAGGATACCGGCCGCAAGGTCTGGACGCCGGACGGGTTGGCCGCCGGTGCGGACGGGACGGAGCCGCCGGCGCGCCCGGCGGGCCTGACCCCGGATCACCCCGCCTATCTGATCTACACCTCCGGCTCGACGGGCACGCCCAAGGCGATCGTCATCAGCCACCGCAATATCTGCCATTTCCTGCGTTCCGGAAACGCGCTCTACGGCTTCGGGCCGGAGGATGTCGCGTTCCAGGGCGCCTCGGTCGCCTTCGATCTCTCGATGGAGGAGATCTGGACGCCTTATCTCGTCGGCGCGACGCTGTTCGTCGCCTCGCCGGAGATGATGGGCGATGCCGAGAAGCTGCCGACGATCCTCAACCAGGCCGGCGTCACCATCATCGATACCGTGCCGACGCTGCTCGGCATCCTGCCGGCCGACGTGCCCTCGCTGAAGCTGATCCTGCTCGGCGGCGAGGCGCTGCCGCCGGCGATCGTGCAGAAATGGTCGAAGCCGGGCCGGCGCATCCTGAACACCTACGGTCCGACCGAGGCGACGGTGGTGGCGACCGCGGCCGAAGTCGTGCCCGGCGAGACCGTCACCATCGGCAAGCCGATCCCGAACTACACCGCCTATGTCGTCAGCGAGGACCTGCGCCTCGTCCAGCCGGGCGAGCAGGGCGAGTTGCTGATCGGCGGACCCGGTGTGGCCAAGGGCTATCACGGCCGGCCGGAGCTGACGGCCGAGAAGTTCATCGCCAACCCCTTCGCCAGCGTCGCGGGCGGGGGCGATCCGATCCTCTACCGCTCGGGCGATGCCGTCAGCCTCGACGAGAACGGCAACATCGTCTTCCACGGCCGCATCGACGACCAGATCAAGATCCGCGGCTTCCGCGTCGAGCTCGGCGAGATCGAGTCGAAGCTCGCCGACGAACCCGGCGTGGCGCAGGCGGCGGTCGTGCTGCGCACCGATGACAGCATCGAGCGGCTCGTCGCCTTCGTCGTGCCCGAGCCCGGCGTCGCGGTCGACGGTCCGGCGCTCAGGGCGGCGCTGCGCGAGAAGCTGCCGCCCTATATGGTGCCGGCGCATTTCGAGGCTGCCGGCTCCCTGCCGCGGATGGTTTCCGGCAAGGTCGACCGCAAGATGCTCAAGGCGGCGCCGCTGACGGCGCCGAGCGCCGAGGGCGAGCAGGAGCCGCCGCGCAATGCGACCGAGGCCGCGCTGCTGGAGGCCGCCAAGCGCGTGCTCGGCACGGCGAGCCTGCCGCTGGAGGCGGATTTCTTCGTCGATCTCGGCGGCCATTCGCTGCTCGCCGCACGCTTCATCTCGATCGTGCGCGAGACGCCGGCCTATGCCGGCATCACCCTGCAGGACGTCTACGCCGCCCGCACGCTGAGGGCGATGGCAGCCCTTCTCGACGAGCGTGGCGTCGCCGCGGCCGAGGATCTGTCCTTCACCCCGCCGCCCTTCCTGCGCCGCTTTCTCTGCGGTCTCGCCCAGGCCGTGGCGCTGCCGGTGATCATCGGGCTCTCCACGGCCCAATGGCTCGGCGTCTTCGTCACCTACATGATCATCTCGGGCGAGGACCTGTCCCTGCCCGGCCAGATCGCCGCGCTGCTCGGCGTCTATGTCGGCATCGTCGTGGTGACCGGCCTCATCGCGATCGCATTGAAATGGCTCGTGCTCGGCCGGACCAGGCCCGGAATCTACCCGCTCTGGGGCGTCTACTACTTCCGCTGGTGGTTCGCTGCGCGCGTCGCGGGCCTCGTGCATATCAAGTGGCTGCAGGGCACGCCGGTGATGCGCTTCTACTGGCGCCTGCTCGGCGCCAAGGTCGGGCGCGACGTCATCATCTCCGATTACGAGGCCGGCGCCATCGACCTGATCGAGATCGGCGATTTCACGACCTTCGGCTCCAAGACCACCTTCGCCAATGGCGAGGCGATCGGCGACAAGCTGGTGATCGGCCGCATCACCATCGGCAAGGACGTCTCCGCCGGTGCTTCGGTCGTGTTCGGCCATGGCTCGGTGATCGGCGATCATGCCGAGATCGGTGACCTCACCGCGATTCCGCCCGGCGCCCATGTCGGCGAGGCCGAGATCTGGGACGGCACGCCCGGCCGCAAGATCGGCATGGTCGATGTCGCGGCCCTGCCGCCGCAGGCCGAGGCTTCGCCCGGCCGGCGCGCGCTGATGACGGCGTTCTACATCCTGATGCTGATCGTGCTGCCGCCGGTCAGCCTGCTGCCGATCTTCCCGGCCTTCTGGCTGTTCGACAAGATCGACTACTTCATCGCCGGCTGGACCGATATCAGCTATCTCTGGTTCCTGCCGCTGCTGACCTGGCCGACCGCGATCGGCCTGATCGCCTTCACCGTGCTGCTGATGGCGGCCCTGCGCTGGGCGATCCTGCCGCGCGTGACCTCCGGCTCCTACTCGATCCATTCCGGCTTCTATGCCCGCAAATGGACGGTAGCCCTGGCGACCGAGGTCACGCTGGAAACGCTCTCCTCGCTCTTCGCCACGATCTACATGCGCGCCTGGTACCGTTTGATGGGCGCGCAGATTGGCAAGGGCGCGGAGATCTCGACCAATCTCTCCGGGCGCTATGACCTGACCGGGATCGGCGCCGGCAACTTCATCGCCGACGAGGTCGTCTTCGGCGATGAGGACATGCGCCGCGGCTATATGCGCCTCGACGCGACGCGCACCGGCGATCAGGTCTTCGTCGGCAACGACGCGGTGGTGCCGCCGGGCGCCGTCATTCCCGACCGCGTCCTGATCGGCATCAAGTCGAAACCTCCGGCCAATGACCGCATGCAGCCGGGCGAGACCTGGTTCGGCTCGCCGCCGATCTGCCTGCCGACGCGGCAGAAGGTCGATCTCGGCGCCGACTGGACCTACAAGCCCTCCTTCGCCAAGCAGTTCGGGCGCGGCGTCTTCGAGGCGTTGCACACCTCGTTCCCGGCGATGCTGTTCATCACCTTCGGCACGATCGCGGTCGACATGGTCTTGCAGCAGAAGATCAACGAGGGCGACTGGGTCGGGCTCGTCCTCTCCTTCATGGGCGTCGCCATGGCGATCGCCATCGTGCAGGCGCTGATCTGCGCCGCCGTCAAATGGCTGATGATGGGCGTCTATCGGCCCGTGATGAAGCCGATGTGGTCGTGGTGGGCGATGCGCACCGAGGCCGTCGCGGTGATGTACTGGGGCCTCGGCGGCAAGGTGCTGTTCGACTATCTGCGCGGCACGCCGTTCCTGCCCTGGTTCCTGATGCTGTTCGGCGCGAAATACGGCAAGGGCGTCTGGCTCGATTCGACGGATATCACCGAGTTCGACTGCATCAAGGTCGGCGATTTCTGCACGGTGAACGCCCATTCGGCCCTGCAGACCCACCTCTACGAGGACCGGGTGATGAAGGTCGGCCGCGTGCGGCTGGGCAAGGGCGTCTGCGTCGGCGCGGGCGCGACCGTGCTCTACGACACTCATGTCGGCGATTACGCCCAGATCGGCCTGCTCACCGTCATCATGAAGGGCGAGAACCTGCCGGCGCATACGCGCTGGGAGGGCGCGCCTGCGGCGCCGGCGAAGGGGCCGGCGCACTGATCCGCAGGCTGCTGCTCAGCTTGCGTCGACACCACGCTTGCCGGTGAGGGCGCCGGCAAGCGGCAGGGCCGTCTCTTCGGGGCGCAGCTCGCGGATGGCGCCCTTGGCGAGTTCGCCCAGCGCGAGCGCTCCGATCCTGACCCGCACGAGACGCAGCACCTCGGCGCCGGCCGCCTCGACGATCCGCCTGACCTGCCGGTTGCGGCCTTCGTCGATCACCATCTCGATCCAGGCATTGCGCTCTCCGCAGCGCAGCAGCGCGGCCGAGCGGATCGACAGCACTTCGTCTCCGTCGACCGCTCCCTGCCGCAACCGGGCCATGAAGGTCTCGTCCGGCACACGGTCGATCTGGACATGGTAGGTCTTGTCGACCCCGGAAGCGGGATCGAGGATGCGCTGGGCCCAGCGCGTATCGTTGGTCATCAGCAGCAGGCCCTCGCTCGCCATGTCGAGACGGCCGACCGGGGCGAGATGCGGCAGGTCGAGCCCTTCCAGGCAGGCATAGACGGTCCGGCGCCCTTCCGGGTCGCTGGCCGTGGTCACCATGCCGCGCGGCTTGTTGAGCATCAGGTAGATGCGGCGCGCCGCCGTCACCGGCTGGCCGTCGACCGCCAGCCGCGCCCGCTGCAGATCGAGGCGCAATTCGGGGTGGAGCGCGGCGCGACCGTCGACCGTGACGCGCCCCTCGCGCACCAGCTTCTCGGCCTGCGTCCGGGAGCAATAGCCGAGCTTCGACAGCGCGCGGGCAAGGCTGACGGTTGCCGTCGATGCGGGGGCGGTACGCTTGCGAAGAAATCTCATGATGAGTCTGGTATGGCTCGCGGCAGCGCGGGCAGGCGCGCCGGCCGCCCGCGCTTGAACGGCAACGGCCGGTCGCTGCCATGCTCGGCGGCGGATGGCTTCGATGCGGAAGCCTGTCGATGTCGGAAAACGCGTGGCTCGCCGCCTGCGGGCAGGCTGGTCGAAAGCCGGATCGACCCCGAAGCGGCCCTGCCGGGCGGCTCGGGGCTAGGCTCCCGCGATGATGGGGCTCCCGGGGCGCCAGGAGCGCGAAGGGCTGGGCGTCCGGCTCATGGCCGTGCTTGAAGCCGGTAGCGCCCGGCCTTGTCAATGACCATCGCGACCCTTGCGGGGTTTCGCCGCGCGCCGATCCGGCTTAAGAGCCGGTAGGAAACGCAATCGGGCTCCCATGTCGCATAACAGCTTCGGCCATCTCTTCCGCGTCACTACCTTCGGCGAGAGCCATGGGCCCGCCATCGGCTGCGTCGTCGATGGTTGCCCGCCGCTGCTGCCGCTGACCGCGGCCGACATCCAGGGCGATCTCGACCGCCGCCGGCCCGGCCAGTCGCGCTTCACCACGCAGCGCCAGGAGCCGGACGAGGTCCGTATCGTCTCCGGCGTCTTCGCCCGCGAGAGCGACGGCGTTCAGGTCACGACCGGCACCTCGATCGGGCTCCTGATCGACAATGTCGACCAGCGCTCGAAAGACTATTCCGACATCAAGGACAAGTACCGGCCCGGCCATGCCGACTACACCTATGACGTCAAATACGGCATCCGCGACTATCGCGGCGGCGGGCGTTCCTCGGCGCGCGAGACGGCGATGCGCGTCGCCGCCGGAGCCATCGCCCGCAAGGTCGTTCCCGGCATGATCGTGCGCGGCGCACTCGTCCAGATGGGGCCGCACAAGATCGACCGCGCCAATTGGGACTGGGAGGAGGTCGGCCGCAACCCCTTCTTCTGCCCGGACGCCAAGGCCGCTGCCTTCTTCGAGGGCTATCTCGATGGTATCAGGAAGTCCGGCTCCTCGATCGGCGCCGTGCTGGAGATCGTCGCGGAAGGTGTGCCGCCGGGGCTGGGCGCCCCGATCTACGGCAAGCTCGATTCCGAGATCGCCGCCGCGCTGATGAGCATCAACGCGGTCAAGGGCGTCGAGATCGGCGAAGGCTTTGGCGCGGCCGAACTCTCCGGCGAGGAGAATGCCGACGAGATGCGCGCCGGCAATGACGGCAAGCCGCTGTTCCTCTCGAACCATGCTGGCGGCGTCCTTGGCGGCATTTCGACCGGCCAGCCGATCGTCGCGCGGTTTGCAGTCAAGCCGACCTCCTCGATCCTGGCGACGCGCGCGACCGTGACCCGCACCGGCGGCGAGGCCGAGATGTTCACCAAGGGCCGCCACGACCCCTGCGTCGGCATCCGCGCCGTGCCGGTCGGCGAGGCGATGGTCGCCTGCGTGCTGGCCGACCAGTATCTGCGCCATCGCGGGCAGGTCGGCGTCGTCGAGCCGCGCTGGCCGTTCCAGGAGTGACGGAAGGCGTCATGGTCGGGCTTGTCCCGATCATCCACGCCTTCGTTTATCGAAGGTGGTGGTCAAGACGTGGATGCTCGCCACAAGGGCGAGCATGACGGTTCAGCATCTTGCATTTCAGCAATACTGAAAATGCGTCGATCATTCATTGCGGATGAAGCGGCGCCGTATTAGCTTCACGGCATGAAGCTCGACGCCTGGCTCCGGCAGAACAAGATCGCGCGCAGCGCCTTCGCGAAACAGGTCGGCCTGTCGCCGGCCAGCGTGACCGCGCTTTGCAACGATCCCGCTGCCTGGATTTCCCGCGAAAGCGCCGAGCGCATCACCGCCGCCACCGGCGGCGCGGTCACCCCCAATGATTTCCTCGGCCTGTCCGGGCCGCGCGAGGCTGCCATGTCCAACAATGTCGCCGAGACCATCGATGCCTTCGCCCGCGGCGAGATCGTCATCGTCACCGATGACGACGATCGCGAGAACGAGGGCGATCTCATCGTCGCTGCCTCCCTCTGCACGCCGGAGAAGATGGCCTTCATCATCCGTAACACCTGCGGCATCGTCTGCGCGCCGCTGACAGCTGCCGAGGCACGGCGCCTGCGGCTCGACCCGATGGTCTCGTCGAACGACGCCCCGCTCGGCACCGCCTTCACCATCACGGTGGACGTCAAGCACGGGCTGACCACCGGCATTTCGGCCGAGCAGCGCACCAACACGGTCCGCGCGCTCGCCAACGGCAACATGGGCGCCGCCGATTTCGTCCGGCCCGGCCATGTCTTCCCGCTCATCGCCAAGGACGGCGGCGTTCTGATGCGCTCCGGCCATACAGAAGCGGCCGTCGACCTCTGCAAGCTCGCCGACCTGCCGCAGGTCGGCGTCATCTGCGAGCTCGCCAATGACGACGGCACGGTGATGAAGGGCGCGCAGATCACGGCCTTCGCCGAGAAGCATGGCTTGAAGCAGATCACTGTCGCCGACCTGATCGCCTATCGCCAGTCGCGCGAGAAGCTGGTCGAGCGGGTGCATTCCTTCCCGGTCAAGACCGAGTTCGGCGACGTGACCGGCCATGTCTATGTCACGCCCTTCGACAGCACCCAGCATTTCGCTTTCGTCATGGGCAAGCTCGGCGATGGCGAGAAGGTGCCGGCTCGTCTGCACCGTGCCGATGTCGTCGCCGACGTGCTCGGCGGCGCCGGCTCGATCCAGTGCGCGCTGCGTCGCTTCCAGCAGGAAGGCAAGGGCGTGCTGATCTATCTGCGCGACGGCAGCGCCGGCGTGCCGATCAAGCCCGTCGATGACGAGAATTCCGACGCGCTGCGCAGCCAGCAATGGCGCGAGGTCGGCTTGGGCGCGCAGATCCTGCGCGATCTCGGCGTCCGCTCGATCGTGAACCTCGCCTCCTCGCCGCGCTCCTTCGTCGGTCTGTCCGGCTTCGGCATCGAGATCGCCGGGACGGCGCCGCTCGAATAGTCGCTAACAGAAAGCGCGGGTCATCCCGGGCGACCGAAGGGAGATCCGGGATCCATTCCGGAGCGTTTCCGATAAAGGCTCAGGCATGGATCCCGGATCGTCGCTTCGCTCCGTCCGGGATGACTCGTGCTTGTTGACGCGGAATGGGAGTTCGGCTGCGTTCAACCTTCCATCAGCGCCGAGACATGGGCGGCTGTCGATTTCGCCAGCGCGTCGAGATCGTAGCCGCCCTCCAGCACCGAGACGATCCGGCCGCCGGCATGGCGGTCGGCGGTCTCCATCAGCTTTTGCGTCGCCCAGGCGAAATCGGTCTCGCGCAGGTTGAGGTCGGCGAGCGGGTCCCGCCAATGCGCGTCGAACCCGGCCGAGATCACCACGAGATCGGGGCGGAACGCATCGAGTCGCGGCAGGACCACCGTCTCGAAGGCTTCACGGAATTCGTCGGAACCGTCCCCGGCCCGCAAGGGGGCGTTGACGATCGTGCCCTGCGTGCCGCGCTCCATGGCAGAGCCTGTGCCGGGATAGAGCGGCATCTCATGCACGGAGGCGTAGAGCACCGAGGCATCGTCCCAGAAGATGTCCTGCGTGCCGTTGCCGTGATGCACATCCCAGTCGACGATGGCGACGCGCTCCGCCCCATGCGCCTTCTGCGCGTGACGCGCCGCGATCGCGGCATGGTTGAAGAAGCAGAAGCCCATGGCACGCTCGCGCTCGGCATGGTGGCCGGGCGGGCGCATCGCGACGAAGGCGTTGCGGGCCTTGCCGGTCATGACCTCATCGACGGCGGCGACCGCGCCGCCGACACCGCGCAGCGCCGCTTCGATCGTGCCGGGCGACATCAGCGTGTCCGCATCGACCTGGACGAAGCCGGCGGCAGGAGAGGATGCGATCAGCGCCCGTGCATAGGCTTCCGGATGGCAAAGCGCGACCTGATCGAGCGTGCCGAGCGGCGCCTCCAACCGAATCAGTGCTGCGAAACGCTCGGCTTCGAGCGCGTTCTCGACCGCCTTGATCCGGTCGGCGCATTCGGGATGGCCCGCTGGCATCGCATGCGCGAGGCTGGCCGGATGGGTGAAGAGCAAGGTCGTCAAAGCCGGCTATCCCTGTATGAGGGCAGGCTGCAACGCCATGCGTGGCCGCTTTGCCACGCCAAACGCCCTTCTGGACAGTGCGGCGGGAACCGGATTGCACCATCGCCGTTTGAGGCCTAGTGCTTCGCCGAGCCGCCGCTCGTGGGGAAGCGCTCTGGCGACACGAAGCGTTAACGTTCGATTCATCATAAAGGCTGCCTTAGGGTCGGCTGGGTGGAGGCTATGAAGAAGACCGCTTTCGTTGCACTGGCGCTGTCGGCCCTGTTGGGCGCCTGCCAGTATAAGAGCGTGGCTGCTCCGGAGCTGTCAGCCCGTGACGCGGAATATATCGCGCTCGTCCCCAAGTTCGACACCTACCTGCCCTATCTTCCCTACGAGATCGCCGATCCGACCGGGCAGCCGCCCGGCACGGTCTATGTCGATACGAAGGAGAAGTTCCTCTATCTCGTCCTGCCGAACAAGAAGGCCATCCGCTACGGCGTCGCCACCGGTGACGAGGCTTTCGGTTGGACCGGTGAAGCCGTCGTGCAGCGCAAGGCCGAGTGGCCGCGCTGGACGCCGCCGGCCGAGATGGTCAAGCGCTGGCCGCATCTGAAGCCGGTTGCCGGCGGGATGAATGGCGGGCCGGAAAACCCGCTCGGCGCGCGCGCGCTCTATCTCTACCAGAACGGCCACGACACGCTCTACCGCATCCACGGCACCAACGAGCCGGAGACGATCGGCCGCTCGGCCTCGTCCGGCTGCATCCGGATGCGCAACATCGACGCGATCGACCTGTTCAACCGCGTGCCGGTCGGCGCGAAGGTCATCGTCGTCTGAGCGATCGGACGATCCGGAGAATTCGGCGGGCGGCCTCGGGGCCGCCCGTTTTCGTTTGGGTATGCTTTTGGTTGAGCCCCTTTGTCATTCCGGGGCTTCGCGCAGCGAAGAACCCGGAACCCACGACTGGGCGAGCGCTTGCCCGATCAGTGAAGCCGAGCGTTGCGCTCAGTCGTGGGTTCCGGGTTCATGCCTGCGGCATGCCCCGGAATGACGAAGGGCTCGCTCTGGGGTGAACTTGGGGATAGCCCAAGAAAAAGGCCGGTGAGAGCAAGCTCCGCACCGGCCAAGTGAAGGGTCTCGAAGGGGAGGTTTCAGTCGTAGAAACCGTGGCGGAGAACGCCGGGCAACTCGGCCTTGCGCGCTTCACCGTGCTGCTTCAACGCAGGTGACATCTGTCGGGTTCCCGCGGCGACCGCCTGAAGTGCGATCGGGCGGAAGAAGGTCGCATAGATCACCCGCGCCGTGGCGTCGTGGAAACCCTTGCTGACCGGTGTCGGGGAATGGGCGTCGCGTTGAAGCATGGCTTCTACTCAAGCTGTGGACCTCGCGCCGGCGGCTCGCGCCTGCCGACTGCGCTTGTCTGACGCCGGATCGGGACGGCGCCGGGGCGCCTCTGTGATCTGCTCGTGGCGTTTTCGGGCGGTGATCCCGGATTTCGCCACATTGCCGGACACGAAAAAGGCCGGGCGCTGCCGCCCGGCCTTGTGTCTTCTGGCGATGTCGGTGCGCTCAGGCCAGCAGGCCTTCGGCCTTGGCCCAGTTCAGGGTCTTGTCGAGGGCGCGCTCGCAGCGGTTGAACATTTCCTCGATCTCGGCCTCGTTGATCACGAGCGGCGGGCAGAAGGCGAGGCGATCGCCCATGGCGCGGGTGATGAAGCCCTCTTCCAGCGCATAGGCCACGGCCTTGGCGCCGACGCCCTTCTTGCCTTCGAAGGAGGCCTTGGTCTGCTTGTCCTTGACCAGCTCGGCGCCGCCGATCAGGCCGACGCCCTTGGCTTCGCCGACGAGCGGATGCTCGTTCAGCTTGCTGAGGCGGCGCAGGAAGGTCGGCGAGACCTTCTCGACATGGTCGACGATCTTCTCGCGCTGGTAGATTTCCAGCGTCTTCACCGCGACGGCGCAGCCGACCGGGTGGCCGGCATAGGTGTTGCCATGGCCGAAGGTACCGATCTTGCGGCTCTGGTCGACCAGAACGTCATAGATCTTGTCGTTCATCATCACGGCGCTGAGCGGGAAATAGGCCGAGGTGATTTGCTTGGCGAGCGAGATCGAGTCGGCGTTGAGCCCGTAGGTCTCGGTGCCGAACATCTTGCCGGTGCGGCCGAAGCCGGTGATGACCTCGTCCGAGATGAACAGGATGTCGTACTTGGCGAGCACGGCATTGATCTTTTCGAAATAGCCCTCCGGCGGGATGATCGCGCCGCCGGCGCCCATCACCGGCTCGGCGATGAAGGCGGCGACCGTGTCCGGCCCCTCGCGCAGGATCATCTCTTCCAGCTCGGCGGCGAGGCGCGACGAATAATCCTGCTCGCTCTCGCCCGGCTCCGCGAAGCGGTAATGGTGCGGGCAGGAGGTGTGCAGGATGCCGGGCAGCGGCAGGTCGAAATCGATATGGTTGTTCGGCAGGCCGGTCAGCGAGGCCGAGGCGACGGTGACGCCATGATAGCCCTTCAGCCGCGAGATGATCTTCTTCTTCTGCGGACGGCCGAGCGCGTTGTTGAGATACCAGACGATCTTGACCTGGGTGTCGTTCGCGTCGGAGCCGGAGGCGCCGTAGAACACTTTGGAGATCGGAACCGGGGCGATCTCCTTCAGCTTCTCGGCCAGCTCGATCGCCGGATCATGGCTGCGCCCGCCGAAGATATGGGTGAAGGGCAGCTTCTTCATCTGCTCATAGGCGGTCTCGACCAGTTCCTGGTTGGAATAGCCGAGCGAGGTGCACCAGAGCCCCGCCATGCCCTCGATATATTCCTTGCCGGCGGAGTCGTAGACATAGATGCCCTTGCCGCTTTCCAGCACGAGCGGGCCCGTCTGCCGATGCGTGGCGAGGTTGGTATAGGGATGGACGAGGGTCTCGATATCCCTGACGGCGACATTCGACAGCATGATGGGCTCCCGGTTCTGTTTAATATTCTTGCCAGTGTAATCTGAATTGACCGCAAATGTTGAGCGATTTTGATGCAAGGGACGGTAGACTCTGCCGCAGGGCGAGCGCAACGGAAAGGCTTCGCGCCAAACGGGCGAAGGGGCCGCTCACGCGGCCTGAAAACAAGCCGAGCCCCGGGGGAAAGCGCGCGTCATCCCGGACGCAGCGAAGCGGAGATCCGGGATCCATCATTGAGTACGACGCCTTTCGATGGATCCCGGGGCAAGCCCGGGATGACGGTGTGGTTTCTCAGGAAATGACCTATGGTGCGACCGGCGGCGGGATGAAACGACCGCCCAGCTTCTCCAGCATCGCGCCGACGGCGATGGCGGTGCGGTCCTCGCCGAAGGGCGCGATGATCTGGACGCCGAGCGGCAGGCCGTCGCGCGAGCGCGTGACCGGCGCCGAGAGCGCCGGCAGGTCGGCTCCCGTCGCCAGCGCCGCCCAGAGCAGGAAATCGAGATAGGGCCGCGGCTCGCCGTTCACGATCAGGCGCCGCGCATGGATATCCGGGCCATGGTCGTGCGGGATCGCGGCGACGGGCGCCGGCGGGCAGAGCACCACGTCGTAACGCGCAAAGAAGCTCGCCCATTGCCGCTTCTGGGCGCGGCGGCGCTGGTCGATCTGCTGATAGAAGCCGGGTGTCATTCGCGCGCCGCGCGCCTGAAGAGCCTGATGCGACAGGTCGTTCGGGCTGAAGCGCGCGGCTTGCGCCTGGATGCGGGCGCGCACCTTCGGCGGCAGGCCATAGGCCACGACGGCATGGTTCAGCAGCGCATAAACCTCGAACGCGTCGGCGAAACGGATCGAGGGGCGGGCCGTCTCGTCGACGATTGCCCCCGCCTCGGCCAAGCGGTGGGCCGCTTCGCGCACGGCATCGGATACCTCCCGATTGACGGGCGCGAAGGGATCGTCGGCCCAAACAGCGACGCGCAGGCCTTTCGCGCCAGTCTGTCGCGGCTCCGGCAGGGCGGGACCGGGCAGGGCGGTGTCGCGCGGTCCCGCGATCACCGGCAGGGTCAGGTCGAGATCTTCAGTGGCGCGGGTGATCGGCCCGGCGACCATCAGGTCGACATTGCGCAGCGTGCGCCGCTCGGGCGGCGGCGGGATCGCACCCCAGGTCGAGACCAGCCCCCAGCTCGTCTTCAGGCCGAAGACGCCGCAGGCATGGGCCGGCCAGCGGATCGAGCTGCCAAGATCGGAGCCGAGCTCGAAGGCGCTCATGCCGGTGGCGACCGCAACCGCCGCACCGCCCGACGAGCCGCCGGGCGAGCGCGTCTCGTCCCAGGGATTGTTGGTCACGCCATGGGCCGGATTGTAGCTCTGGAAATCGCCGGAGAAGACCGGGACGTTGGTCTTGCCGATGATCACCGCGCCGGCCGCCCGCAGCCTTGCGACTGCGGCAGCATCCTCAGTGGGGACACGCTCGCGATAGGCCGGCAGTCCACCCGATGAAGGCAGGCCGGCGACGTCGAAGGCATCCTTGATCGTGATCGGCAGCCCTTCGAGCGGGCGAGCCGTGCCGTTGGCGAGGCGCTCATCCGAGGCTTTCGCCATCGCACGGGCGGCCTCGCGATCCTGCGCAACGATCGCGTTGAGGCGCGGGTTCAGCGCATCGATGCGGGCAAAGGTCGCCTCAAGGAGATCGGTGGCGCTGAAGCGGCGGGCGAGCAGCGCCGCGCGCAACGTGGTGGCGGAGGCGGTCAGATCGATGCCGTCGGCCATGCCCGCTCACTCGGCATCGACGGCGCGGGCGAGATCGCGCCAGAGCAGCACGAGCCGGTCGAGCTCGGCGAGGTCGTCCGGCTTCAGCTTGCCGAGCGTGCTGGCGACGAAATCGCGCTGGGCGGCGATGCCGGCCTCGGCGAGCCGGCGGCCTTCCGACGTCAGGTGCATCGCATAGGAGCGCCGGTCGCCGGCGATGGCGCGGCGCTCGACCAGACCGGCCTGCACCAGCCGGTCGACGAGGCCGGAGACATTGCCCTTGGTGACATAGAGCTTCTCGGCCAGCTCGCTCTGGCTGATGCCCTCCTGCTCGGTCAGGGTCGAGAGCAGGTCGAATTGCGGGATCGAGAGCCCGAGCGTGCGGATGCGCCCGGTCATCTGCATCAACATGCGCTGGTGCAGCCGCATGAAGCGGAACCAGACCCGGTCCGGTTCCGTCGCTGCCTGCGGCACGGCTTTCGCTGCGGTCATGGCGTTCCCCCCGCTTTTGACGGATTAGACCTAAACCATCTCGCGCGTGCAGGCGAGCCTTCGATGGGATGACTTCCCTTTCCCGGAAGCCCCTCGCTATCCTCTCGGCAAAACGGATCTGGGAGGACATGCGCATGCTCGGCCTGATGCAGGACTGGCCCCTTCTGCTCCACCGCATCATCGACCACGCCGCGATTCAGCACGGCACGCGCGAGGTCGTGAGCCGCGCCGTCGAGGATGGCGCCCTCAGGCGACGCAGCTATGTCGAGATCCGCAGCCGCGCCTTGAAGGTTGCGAAGCGGCTCCAGCGCCAGGGCATTGCGCTCGGCGACCGGGTCGCGACGCTCGCCTGGAACACCGACCGCCATCTCGAACTCTGGTACGGGATCAGCGGCATCGGCGCGATCACGCATACGGTGAATCCGCGGCTGTTCCCGGAGCAGATCGCCTGGATCGTCGATCACGCGCATGACCGGCTGCTCTTCCTCGACCTCACCTTCGTGCCGATGATCGAGGCGCTTCAGGACAAGCTATCGAGCGTCGAGCGCTATGTCGTCCTGACCGACGCTGCCCATCTGCAGCAATGCGGTCTCAAGAACGCCGTCGCCTATGAGGATTGGCTGGCGGAGGCGGACGACGATTTCGCCTGGGGTCGCTTCGACGAGAATACGGCGGCCGGGCTCTGCTACACCTCGGGCACGACCGGCGGGCCGAAGGGCGTGCTCTATTCGCATCGCTCGAACGTGCTGCATGCGCTCGCCTGCGCCGCGCCGGATTTCATGGGCCTGTCGGCGCGCGACACGGTGCTGCCTGTCGTGCCGCTCTTCCACGCCAATAGCTGGTCGCTGGCCTATTCGGCGCCGATGACCGGCGCCAAGCTGGTCATGCCTGGCGCGAAGCTCGACGGCCCCTCGCTGCACCAGTTGCTGGAGGAGGAGGGCGTGACCATGACGGCGGCGGTGCCGACCGTCTGGCTCGGCCTCCTCCAGCATCTGGAGGCGACGAACGGCACGCTCTCGACGCTGAAGCGCGTCGTCATCGGCGGCTCGGCCTGCCCGCGCGCGATGACCGAGACCTTTGAGCGCAAATACGGCGTCACTGTCGCCCATGCCTGGGGCATGACCGAGATGAGCCCGCTCGGCTCCTTCTGCTCGCTGAAGCCGGTCTATGAAGGGCTCTCGGGCGATGCGCTCTACGATCTCAAGGTCAAGCAGGGCCATCCTCCCTTCACCGTCGAGTTCCGGCTCACCGACGATGCCGGCGCGGACCTGCCCTGGGACGGCAAGACCTTCGGCCGGCTCAAGGTGCGCGGGCCGGCGGTCGCGGGCGCCTATTACCGCAGCGAGGACGGTATCCTCGACGATCACGGCTTCTTCGACACCGGCGACGTCGCGACCATCGATCCCGCCGGCTACATGCAGGTCACCGACCGCTCGAAGGACGTGATCAAGTCCGGCGGCGAGTGGATCTCCTCGATCGACCTCGAAAACCTCGCCGTCGGGCACCCCGATGTCGCGGAAGCCGCGGTGATCGGCGTCGCCCATCCGAAATGGGACGAGCGGCCGCTGCTGGTGATCGTGCCGAAGCCGGGGCGCAAGCCGGGCAAGGAGGAGATGCTGGCGTTCATGACCGGCAAGATCGCGAAATGGTGGCTGCCGGACGATGTCGTGCTGGTCGAGGCCATCCCCCACACCGCGACCGGCAAGATCCAGAAGACGAAGCTGCGCGAGATGTTCCGGGATTATCGGCTGCCGGGGTGATCGGAGGGGGCTTCCCTCAGCATCCTCAAAAGGAGCACGTCATCCCGGACGGAGCGCAGGGAGATCCGGGATCCATGCCGGAGCGCTTCCGATGAAGGTTCAGGCATGGATCCCGGGTCTCCCTGCGGTCGCCCGGGATGACCGTCGTGTTTCAAAGCGTAGTCGAAGAGCACCAGTTGAGGCCGCAAACACAAACGGCGCCCTTTTGGGGCGCCGCGAGTCATGTTCGAGCCGTTCGGGGGCTTGTTGCCTCAGAACTCTTCCCATCCGGAGTCGCTGGCCCGGCCGCTGCCGCCATTGGCGACCTTGCGCGGGGCGGGCATGGCCTTGGATTGGACGAAGGCGGCCTCGGCCAGCTGGCGCAGCCGCGCCGGCTCGCCGGAGTCGGACACGGCAACGGGAGCAGGCCGCGCCGCCCGCATCGGCGCCTTGACGGCGCGCGGTCCCGTCGCCGGCTGGGCGTAAGCCGTCTGGCCTGCAGCCTCACGGTTGGTCTTGAAGGTTGCGACCAGCGCGTTGAGCTGTTCGATCCGGCCGGACAGCG
>NZ_JBMDKB010000079.1:0-1650 GCF_057809495.1 Allobosea sp. FG18 | reverse complement strand
CCCACATTCTCCAAGTAAGTCGCTGATTTCGCTGTCGTAATCGTGATATTTCGCATATAAATCATGGCGTTGACGGCTGCGAGGGGCGCGTTTCATGGATCACCTGGAGGGTGCGGGCTTGGCGCGGGGAGATCGGGTTGATTTCGACCGCCGTGTGCGTCTGGAGTTCCGTGGTGCGCAGATCAGTTCAGACGGTGGCCTGCTGGTGATGCGCGAGCTTGATGACGTGCTCGGCCTGTCCAATCTGGCGTCGGAGGCGCTGCGAGACAGCCGCACCGGGAAGAACACGCTCCATCGGCTTGACGGATTGTTCCGGCAATCGGTGTTCGGACGACTGGCCGGATACGAGGATGTGAACGATGCCGACCGCTTGGCCCTCGATCCCGTGATGCGTCAGGTCGTTGGCGGCAGGGCCGTCGAGGCGCAAGCTGCTTCGGCATCGCAGATGGGACGGTTCGAGACCGAGACGCTGGCTCTGGCCGCGAACCGGGCGGCGCTGGCCGATCTGAACGGCCAATGGATCGACCGGTTTCATGACCGCAACGGGTTGAAATACATCGTGCTGGACATGGACAGCTCGGTCAGCCCCACCCACGGCGATCAGGAAGGTGCTGCCTGGAACGGGCATTTCGACTGCACCTGCTATCACCCCATCTTCTTGTTCAACCAGTTTGGCATGCTGGAGCGCTGCGCCCTGCGTAACGGCAATGTCCACAGCGCCGATGGCTGGCGGGATGTCCTTGATCCCGTCATTGCCCGATATGCTGGCCGCGACCTTGGTGGACGCTTCTTCCGGGCCGACGCTGCCTACGCGATCCCCGCGATCTATATGCGGCTGGAAGAAGCCAGGTTCTTCTACGCCATCCGTCTGCCCGCCAACGCCGTCTTGCGCGAGAAGATCGCGCATCGGCTGACACGGCCCGTGGGACGGCCTTCGCTGACCAAGGTCAAACGGTTCTTCGAGGACTTCGAGTATCAGGCGGCGTCCTGGGACAAGCCGCGCCGCGTCATCGCCAAGATCGAATGGCATCCGGGCGAGCTGTTCCCCAAAGTCGGCTTCATCGTCACCAACCTGCCGATGGAGCCAGACTGGGTGGTGAGGTTCTACAACCAGCGCGGCACCGCAGAGCAGCACATCAAGGAAGGCAAATATGCCTTTCGCTGGACGCGGCTGTCATGCCGGAAGTTCCGGCACAACGAGGTGCGGCTGCAACTGCACGCGCTGGCCTACAACCTGGCAACCTTCCTGCGCTGCATCGAACTGCCCGAGGCCATGGCGGACTGGTCGTTGACCAGCCTGCAACTCAAGCTGATCAAGATCGGCGCCCGCGTCGTCCGCCACGCCCGCGCCATTACCTTCCAGTTGGCCGAGGTCGCCGTCACCGGCCCGATGGTGCGGGCCGTCCTTGCCGCCATCCGCCGTCTTCGAACGCCTCCGTCATGCGCATGACCACGATCCATGCCCAAGCTGAACGAAAGCGGCAGGACAGGTCCGTCTGCCGCGCGGAAAAGCGGCTCTGCCGGGCCAGAATGCTGCGGGTTCGAGGCTTGATCCACCCGACTTCGGCCGTTTGCGCGACGACAGACACCGCTCGGGGCGAAAAACGCTTGCCCAGCGAGCAAAATCAGGCGATCTTGAAGTCAAGCGGC
>NZ_JBMDKB010000078.1:0-1794 GCF_057809495.1 Allobosea sp. FG18 | reverse complement strand
TGGAGGTCGAGCTTCTCCGCGAGCGTACCCAGGCCGGTCTTCGCGCAGCCCGTGCGCGCGGAAGAGTCGGCGGTCGCCCACGGGCGTTGGACACGGTGAAGCTGACCGTGGTGAAGACGCTGATCGCCGAGGGCACGCTGACCATGGCCGAGATCGCCGAGCATGTGCAGGTTGCGCCCTCGACGATCTATCGAGCCGTGAAGGGCGGACGGAGCGCGCTGGCCTGACGGTCAGGGAGATCGTTGGCGCTGCGGCTTTGCGTACAAGAGTCAGTCAAAATCGACCCCTCGACGGGTGACCAGGACGGGCCACTGATGCGGCTCTGCCCTGGCTTGTTCACCCGGTCGCGCGGCTCTCCATCCCGGAGGCAGGGCCGACGTAGTGGGGTTTAGTGTTCGTATCGAGCGAAGCGAGGACGAACCGCTTTATATCGAGCAGCCCATCCGGGAGGCTCTAGTGTTAGTATAATGCTATTGATACTGATTGTGTTGGTGCTTGTGTTTTTGCTCATGCGAGATGAGATCACACAGACATCAACCCAACCTGCGCTCATCCTCTTCGACGATCTTCATCAGAGCATCCCGATTAGGTGGCCAGGACGTTCCCAGGCCACGGCGCTCAACGATCTGTTCCAGATCGTCGTAACGCTGCTGGAGCGAGGAGACGTACTTGCAAAACTCCTCCATCAACTCCATCAGCGCCTGCGGCGTGTCCTCGGTCAGAGCAAAGCGCTCCTGGCCTTCGAGAGCGACAATCCGTTGCTCCAGCGCCTGGGTGATGAGGCGCTGTTCGTTGAGCGCTGCGACCAGCGCCTGCTCGATCTCCGTCATCACTTGGCCTTCCGACCCTTACGGCTCAGCCAAAGCCGATGCGGATCATAGGTCGCCCGCATAACGGGGTGCATCGGGATTTTGGGCAGGATCGTGAAGTTCTGGAATGTGATGGTCCCGCCCGGCATGACCAGATCGAGCAGGAACCCACTATGTGCGGTCTCCTGGGCGAGGGCGATCGAGCCGAACTCGTAGTAGGTGCCCGACCCGTCCATCTGCACCTGTCCCAGGCGGGGCCACTCGCCGAGAACCGGCATCGTCACGGTCTGGCGCAGGATCGGCATGTAGGCGGCGTTCCAGAGGTCCGAAGGCAGCATCGTCGGGTTCTTGTAGGCGTACTCCTCCATCACCGAGGAGAACACATCGGGGTGCCGCAGGACGGCGCTGCCTTCCCAGGCTGCCTTGTTGGAATGAGGTGAGAAGGGCGCGGTCTCGGTGAAGACCTGGAACGTCGCCCGCCACTTCATCCACTCGAAGTTTTTGCCCCGGTCGGAGTTGTCGAAGATGTAGGCGTTGACCAGCGTGATCTCGTCGAAAGTAGGCAACTGCGACAGAGGCCGTCCGGTCGGGGCCGCCTGTGCCGGAGCCGACATCGTCGCAGGAATGGAAGTGGTGTTGGCGAGCTTGTTGAGCGCGTCGAGCGCTGAGAATGGGGTCATGGCAATGGTCCAAATATCGATCTGAAATGAGGTCTACGCGCGCCGCCTCGCTCTTCGAGCCAGCGCGACCGGCTAATGCTCCGGCCTCATCAGAAGGACACAGCAGCCCTCGGAATGTCGAAATTAAAATGCGAGGGCAGCACGCGCGTCGAGATTACGGACGCCATCGGCACCGGCTTCCAACTCGCCCCTGCCACGGGTTGACCAGATCGGCATTGCGCCAAGCTTCGTCACTCGACATAACTCACTGATATCGCTCGCCAGCGAACTCAGGACCTCGCCAAGGGCACCCCTAGGGAGCGCCA
>NZ_JBMDKB010000077.1:0-1842 GCF_057809495.1 Allobosea sp. FG18 | reverse complement strand
TGGCGCGGTCTACGGGACCCCTCTGGCCCGTTTTTGGACCTCTAACGAACCCGTTCTTTTGATTGCGGGTTTCCTGATCCGGGGTAGCGTTTTCGCTGTTTCGGAGCAGATCGGCCTGTGAAGCGGGCCGGAGAAGGTGGTGAGGCCGCGATCGAGGATGGGGCGTTTTGGACTGGTTCCCTTCACGAGATGCTCGGTCAAGGGAGGTATTTTCCGGTTCCGCCTCCAACTTCCTGCCGACGTGTTCGCGAGGCTCGCTGCTGCCGAAGTCGCCAATGCGCGACGGACGGTGAGCTTCTCGCTGAAGACGCGTGATCCCCTGACCGCCCGAAGCCGAGCCCTGCGGGCTGCCGCTGATGTCAGCGACATGATCTCGGCCATTCGGTCCGGGTCGATCCTGCCCTGGCAGTTCGTCCCGACCATGTACCAGCAGGATCGGATCATCATTCCGAACAGCGGCCAGAAGCCGGTGGTCTCGAAGCGTGCTGGTGCGGGCGTGGCGAAGCCGAAGAAGAACGCGATGACCCTGCACCGCGTGTACAAGGAGGTGTACCTGCCCCGGCGAGAAGATCGAAAGGGAGCACCGCCGCGCCGTAGGGCTCGGCTGGACATGGAGAAGGCGATCGCGCTCTTCGTGGCTTCTTCCAGTGACCTCGCCATCACCAACATCTCGCGGAGGGAGGCGGAGAAGTTCGTGCGCGGGCTGGAGGTGGGCTCGATCGGCACGAAGAAGAAGATCGTCATTGCGCTCTCGACGGTCTGCAATGCCGCCGTCGCGGCTGATCTGATCCCGGCCAACCCGTTCAGGGGCCTCGGCCCGGACAGATCGGCGATCGCAGCAGCCCGGCGCAGCTACTCCCGGCTCGATCATGATCAACTGGCCCGGTTCTTTGGCCGAACCGAGCGCGAGGACGGGGCGGTGCTGTGGCTTCCCCGATTACTCCTCCTGACCGGGGCTCGCCTGGAGGAGATGGCTCAGCTTCGCAGCGAGTGGTTCGTCCGCCGCGATGGCGTCGATGTGATCGACCTGCACGACGCGCAGGTGAAGAGCGCTCACAATCGCCGGTACATTCCGCTTCACCGCGACCTGCTCGACCTCGGCATCCTCGATCTGGTTAGCCGCTCTCCTGATCGGCTGTTCCCCGAGCTTCGGTATCGTCCTTCCGCCGAGCGCTGGAGCGGGGCGATCAGCATGAAGCTGAACAGGACGATCGACGAGGCTCTGGGGCGGGATCGGCGGCTGACGGTGCATTCGTTGCGCAAGACCTTCGAGCACGCCGCCTATGTGATCGGGGTACCCAAGCCTTCGATCAATGCGATCACCGGCCATAAACCGGCTGACGTGTCGGAGGAGCACTACCTGATGCTCCGGGACGATGTTGCGCTGCTGAAGCGGCACATCGACCAGATCGACTTCCCATTCCTGAAACAGGTCTGTTCCCCGATCGCGGTCTGAGAGGGGTCGTTTTTGACTGACTCTCGTGCACGAAGACCGAAAAGGGCATGGTCACCATGGTCATGCTCAACATGTTCTCGCTCACCCACATCACGTTGCCCTACGCGGCCACGGTCTCCTCACCGTTCTCGCTCGTGTCCGGGACGATCTCCCGGACCGTCAGGCCAGCGCGCTCCGCCCGCCCTTGAGCGCCCTGTAGATCGTGCTGGGCGCGACCTGAACGTGCTCGGCGATCTCGGCGACCGTCAGCGTGCCCTCGGTCATGAGCGTCTTCACGACGGTCAGCTTCACCGTGTCCAATGCCTTGGGGCGTCCTCCGACTCTTCCGCGTGCACGGGCTGCGCGAAGACCGGCCTGGGTACGCTCGCGGAGAAGCTCGACCTCCA
>NZ_JBMDKB010000076.1:0-1894 GCF_057809495.1 Allobosea sp. FG18 | reverse complement strand
TGTTCTTGAAGCGCCAGCTCTCGTTGCCGGTCTCGACGATGTCGCAGTGATGGGTGAGCCGGTCGAGGAGCGCGGTGGTCATCTTGGCGTCGCCGAAGACGGACGGCCATTCGCCGAAGGCGAGGTTCGTGGTGACGATGACGGAGCTCTGCTCGTAGAGCTTGCTGACCAGGTGGAAGAGCAGTTGTCCGCCGGACTGGGCAAAGGGCAGATAGCCGAGTTCGTCGAGGACGATGAAGTCCATGCGTGCGAGATAATCGGCCATGCGGCCCTGGCGGCCGGTGCGGGCTTCGGCCTCGAGCTTGTTGACGAGATCGACGACGTTGAAGAAGCGGCCTCGAGCACCGGCACGGATGCATGCCCGGGCGATCGCGATGGCGAGATGGGTCTTGCCGGTCCCAGTCCCGCCGACGAGGACAACATTGCGCTGGTGCGCCAGGAAGTTGCCGCCGGCGAGATCATGAACGAGGGTCTCGTTGATCGGGGTTCCGTCGAAGGCGAAGTCGGCGACATCCTTGGCGAGCGGTAGCTTGGCGATGGTGATCTGATACTTGATCGAACGAGCCTGCTTCTCGGCGATTTCGGCGGCGAGGAGGTCGCCGACGACGCGCTGCGGCTCGTGCTGGCGCTTCACCGCCGAGGCGATGATCTCGTCGTAGGCGGCCTTCATGCCATAGAGCTTGAGCTCGCCCATGGTGGCAAGAATCTCCGAGCGTTCCATCACACGGCTCTCCTGAGGCTGTCGTAGCGGGCACAATCGGCGGCAGGCTCATGGTGCAGGCGCAAGGCATCGGGCGTCATGATCGTGATCGCTGCCGCCGGCTCGCGGCGCCGGGCCAGGATGTTGATGATCACGTCGGCGGAGTGGACGCCTTGCCGCAGAGCATCCGCGCAGGCGGCTTCGACGGCGGACAATCCGTCGCTCAGCACCGCGGTGAGGATCTCAACCATCTGCCGGTCGCCGTCTTGAACGGCCGCGAGCTTGCGCCGGACCCGGTCGATCGCACCGGGCAAGACCCAGTCCTTGAAGGGCGCTCCGTTCCGCAGGGCGCCCGGCTTGCGAGCCAGTACCGGGACATAGTGCCAGGGATCGTAGATGGTCTGGTCGCGGCCATAGCAGCGGGGATGCTCGCCGACGATACGCCCGTCCTGGCGCAGCTCGATCCGATCGGCATAGGCGCGGATCTCGACGGGGCGCCCGACCGCACTCGCGATGACCGAGTACTTGTTGTTGTCGAAGCGCACGAGACAGGTCTTCGACACCGAGGCTGGCAGTGAGTGGAAGCCGTCGAACCGCCCCGCGTAAGGCACCAGGCTCGGGCGCTCGGCTTCGAACATCTCCCAGATTGTGCGGTCACGTTGCTCCGGATGGCGGTGGGCCTTGGCGTAGCGAAGCACCTGATCCAGCAGCCAGGCGTTCAACTCGTCGTAGTTCTTGACCCGCAGGCGCGGGGCGAAGAAGCGCTCGCGCACGAGCCCGACCTGGTTCTCGACCTGCCCCTTCTCCCAGCCCGAGGCTGGCGTGCAGGCGACAGGGTCGACCAGATAGTGGCTGCACATCTGCTGGAAGCGGCGGTTATAGGCCCGCTCCTTGCCGACGAAGATCGTCTCCACAGCGGTCTTCATGTTGTCGTAGATGCCGCGCGTGCAGGCGCCCTTGAAGAAGGCGAAGGCGCGGTCATGGGCGTCGAAGACCATCTCCTGGCTCTCGCGCGGATAGGCCCGTACGAACAGCATGCGCGAGTGACAAAGCCGGACATGCGCCACCTTCACCTGGGTCGTGGCGCCATTGATGACGACGATCTCGTGGCTCCAGTCGAACTGGTAGGCCTCGCCGGGCGCGAAGCTCAAAGGCACATAGGCGTCGGCTGTGACGGCGGATTGCTCGCGGCGC
>NZ_JBMDKB010000075.1:0-2262 GCF_057809495.1 Allobosea sp. FG18 | reverse complement strand
TCCTTGATCGACGGACTCTACTCAAATCTGGAGGAAGATCAGGGTCTCAGGTCACTGCCAAGGGCGGCAAACCACATCAGCCAGCCCCCCTACTCGAAGAACAAGCTCGGTTTCGATTTCCGCGTCATTCGCGCAGCCGAGTTCGGTCCGGGCGAAACGAGGCAACTCGCCGACATGCGCAGATCCGGAACTGTCGAGGCGACAGCTGGCGGCGCTGACGTCCGGGCCGTATCGACCAAAATGGCCAACACCCTTGCTGCGTCAGCTCGCCCTCAGAAGACCTATAACCCGGTCAACCCGTCGAGAGTGCGGGAAGTCGATGCGATCAGGAGAGAGGGCCGGGCTAAGCTTCGCGAGAACAAAACGCGATGAAATCTGTAACGGTGCCGGCCGGGCATTTGTAACGGGAGAGGTTAGACTATGGGTAAGTCTTTGATTTATATGGCGCGGGCGACGGGGCTCGAACCCGCGACCTCCGGCGTGACAGGCCGGCACTCTAACCAACTGAGCTACGCCCGCGCTGGGCGGCTGAGGCATTCGCCGTCAGCGACGTGGTGAGTATTGCCCCCGGCCCGAAGTGTCAAGCGAGTGTCGCCGGCAAAATCACATCTGGGGAAAAATATCCTCGACCTCCCCTATTGGTCGCCTGCGCCCGCCCCGTTTTCCGGCGATGCGAGGCAGGGATCGAGCAGGACGTGACGCCTGTCCTGGCGGCTGTATCCGCCACGCAGGACCGCTTTATCGCCCGGTTTGAGATCGTTGGCGCCGTAGGTCACGCAGAGAACCCGGACGCCCGGCTCGGCGCAGACCGCGACATACCAGAGCGCGCCGTCCGTCCGGACGAGGCTCACCGTTCCCGCGATCGCCATGTCGACTCTCGAATCGGCAGGAATCGAATCGGGAAGCTGTGCCGCGATAGATTCGCAGCTCGCCGGCTTGCCGGGTTGCTCGGGGTGCGAGAAGGCCGGGCGACCGGTGAAGAAAGAATCGGGCAGCAGTGTCTGTGCCGCGCCCTGCCCCGAGACCAAGGCGAGTCCGACACAGGCAACGACACCCGCATAGCTCAGGACAGGACGAGGGCGGGTCGGGCAGCGCGTCTTCATGGCACCGGCAGGGTGACGATGAAGATGGCGGAATTCGGCCTCTGGGCGGCGTTTGCTGGCGGCCTGCCCGACAACGCTTGCGATGCGGCTGCCGAGGCCTTAAACGCGACCACGTGGGGCGGTTAGCTCAGTTGGTAGAGCGTCTCCTTTACACGGAGAGGGTCGGCGGTTCGAGCCCGTCACCGCCCACCACTTTTAAGTCATTGATATAATTCGACAATCAACGCGCCAAATCGTGAATGTGCACATGATTGTGCTACACGGAATGGCCCATGGATTATCTCTGGCTGCGCGCGGCGACGTACTGGTTCTCGCTGCGCATCCCCGTTCGCCATCGAGCCTCTTACGGGTCTGTTCACCTCCGGGTGCGTATCGGTCGGGTTGATGCGATCGAAGCGCGGCGGCGGGCTCAGGCCCTGACGACGCATGCCGGTCTCGGGATGGAGTCGGGAATGGAACGTGATGTTCTGATGCGGAGCCTTCCCAAGAGATCCGGCGTTCGACCACGATCTCGTTGACGGAAAGCCCTGCGAGTATCCGGTTGGCCACGGTCGCCTCGGCGGGCGTCAGATCGAACAGCCCGGTCAGAATTTCTGCGGATGGCGACGCCGAACGATCCAGTCTGGTCACGATGAGAATGGCTCTCGCTCCATCGAAAACGTCTGATGCTTCTCCCGGCAGGGGAAGAGCGTGGATCACGGCGGCGGAGCTGTCGGCCTGCGCGGGAATGGGGATGGAGTTCGTCGTGGTGACGGATGCGCGGATCGCGTGAAGCGCCTGCTCCAGGAGACGGTTGCTGGCCACATCGGCCAAGGCGAGCTTCCCGTGGGCAAGGAAAACGACCTGCCCTTTCATCCCTTCGAATGCGGAATTCGCCGCGAGAATCTTGTCCTGGCGACTGAGGATGGCAGCGGGCATGCCTGCCTTATCCAGCGTATCGACGACCGCGCGGGCTCGTTGAAGCTGAAGGCGCATCGAGAGCGCCGCCGATCGCGCCATATGCGGCCAGAGCGCGTTTAACTGAGCAAGCTCCCCGTCCGAAACAGGCCCATCCGCGAAGCGCCTTTCCAGATCGAATACCGCAAGATCGCCGTTCGGCATCGGCAGAATGCGGATTCCGACGTGAAGCCGGCCGGCATTCCGATCAATATCCGGCCAC
>NZ_JBMDKB010000074.1:0-2332 GCF_057809495.1 Allobosea sp. FG18 | reverse complement strand
GAACAGGTGGCCGGCTTCGTTTCGGAATCAATGGCCGGCTTCATCGGAATACGCATCCCCTGTTCATTTGAGATTTTTCGATGGGGAATGAGGGCTGCTATCGAGCCTCGCACAATCCAATGCGCTGGCAGCAAACGGCGGCAAACATCCGCCTGAACCAGCAGTCCATCTAAGCATCTTGGGCCCATCTTCGCGAAGTCGTGGACACGCTACGACGGTTCAGATTGGTCGATTAGGCGCAAAGATCGGATAGGGCTGATAAGCCAGCCTAATTAATGGCCATTCGGCATCTGAGGTGATCCTCTCACGCCGGGATACGGGAACCTCGGCAGCTAGGCTGCCTTGGCGACCGCGGTTCCGAGACGACGCACGGGCTGATGCCCACGTATCTGTATCAATCGGCTTAGCCCGCCCGTGGACGACCAGCGCCCTGCTCAAAATGTTGATCGCCGCGCTGTGGTCGCGGTGCGAACCAGCCAGCCGCCGCCGGCATGGCGACGCTCGGAGAGCGCCTTTCTCCGCTGCGTGCGATGCCAACTGAGTGCCCAGACTTCCGGCGAGGCAGGCCTCATTTACGTTCCATCAAGAAACAGGGAGTTATGGTGCATTGTCCCCGCCGCTCAGAGGAGCGAGACGGCGACTTCTGCATCCCCCGCATCAGCAAGCACGTCGCGCAACTCCTCGCCTGGACAGGCTCGGAGCTGCAACCGCCACGCTTTGCCGGGGTGCTCCACTCTGCTGGAGAAAGCGCATGCATTCCTCCCCAAAGCCTGTCGAAACTCCAATCGAGTCGTTGCTAAGGCTGCTTGCAGCCAACGAAGCGCGGCGACTGCTGTCAAACGCTGCAAGGCCGTTCAGGTCACCGATAGACCCGGAGGACGTGACCGATTTACGCGTTATCAAAAAAAGCAAGAAAAATAACACGAGAGACTTGTAAGTGCAATTCATAGACCTAAGTGGGGAATCCCAGGGGCGCCAATCCATGGATTGCCCCGTGTTGAGGAGTTGCATTTTGAGTGAGTCAGCTCGCCCTCTCCCGCCTGTTCCTCGTTACGCACGTTTTTCTAAGGACCCCGAACTGGGGGCGCGGCAGATGTCCGCGCGCATGGAATACCTGACCGACCCGTTCATGCCCCCGAAGGAGCCCAAGCCCCTTCCTGCGAAGGTGGCGATCTACTGCCAGGGCAAGCACGCCGAGCAGGTCGATCGGCAGCGCAGCCGCTGCCTGTCGTTTGTGAAGACCCACTTCCCCGAAGCTGCCATCGAGATTTTCGAAGACACTGGGCGGCCGGCGAGCGAGTTGATCAAGCTGCGGGTCGGCCTCTACCGCGGTAAATTCGATGCCGTCGTCGTAGACGACCTCGACCGCTTCGGCCGCAACTTCAACGCCACCCAGCTGATCATGGCGCGGCTGCTGATCACTGAAACGCGATTGTACACGGTCCTCTCTGGGGCGAACGAAATCGCCCTCTCGCGGTCAGTACTTTGGGCGTCGGTGGCCCTCCTGGAGCAGGACAACCGGGTTTGCACCATCGGACGCGACTGGTGGGACGAGGCAGATGAAGCGGCGTTGACCGCCGAATAGCTCGATCAATCGATCTCTGGCGGCTCCGGTGTGATCGGAGCCGCGCCCTTCTCTTCCGATGCATTTGAGCGACCACGCCGCTGCCGCGGCGGCGATGGCGCTCGCTTGTTGAAAGGCCGAAAGATGTCGAACGATAAACAGACCGCCAACGCCAATGGTGCCGCGCTCAACAGCCTGTTCTCGCCGCGCTTTCTGGCGAACGCGGAGTTGCAGGCGGGAAGGGGAGCAAGGCGCGTGCAGCTGGCGCGCGCCACAGTGGCTTACTGCCGTCGGTCGAAAGAGGTCGAGAATCTGTCGATTGATCGCCAGAAGGAGCGGGCGGCAGCCTACGCGAAAGGGCATCTCGGTGACGAGATCGCCCACTTCTACGCCGACGAAGGCATCACTGGTGAGACTGCGGTGCGCCCCGATTTCGAGCGATTGATGAAAGATGCTCAAGCCGGGCTTTTCGACACTATCGTGGTCGAAGACGTGGACCGCGTTGGCCGAACTTTCGGCGTGATCGGCAATACCTGGGACACTTTCAAGGAGCTCGGCATCAAGTTGCACACCGTCTTCAAGGGCGGCGAAGTGAGCAATGTCGACATTGCGTTCAAAACCCTGGCTGCGACGGAGCACCAGGTTGCCCTGCGCTCCCGGTCCCGCGACGGGGTGGATCGCGCGATCAAGGATGGGCGCGTAGTAGGCACGCTGTGAAACGGCCCCCGAATTCCCCGGACAGGTCTCACCCTTAAAATAAGGGTTGGG
>NZ_JBMDKB010000073.1:0-2490 GCF_057809495.1 Allobosea sp. FG18 | reverse complement strand
GAAATGAAACCCAGGACTCTCCCTCAGACCGGAGGAAAAAAGGGTCTCAGGTCACAAGGCATCAACTCCCCCGTGCGCCCGCGTGGCTGTGGCTTCCAGGGCAGAACCAAACGCGGTGCCGGAGCGTTTAAGGCGGTCCATGCCTATGCCGGAGCCAGCCTGTGGAATTCGCTCATCTCGCCGTTTTCGTAAGCTCAGGAATGCTCATCGCAACGGGAATCGGGTGGAGAATCGGGCAGATCATGTCGCCACGGCCTGAGGCTCTGCGGCGAGCCGCCGCGATGGAGGGCGCTGATTCCAGCGCATGGTCTGGAGCCGATCGGCCTCTTGCCGGCGACGAGCAAAATGGCGGCGGCGCGTTGCCGCGAGGGGCCAGGAGCCTGCGCGTTCAGCCGTTCCAGGCCTACTCGCTCACCTGATCAAACGCCTTCGATGATGCGAATATCGCGTTCTGCGCTCGCTTCGAGCAACTTGAGTGCTTCCTGATAAGCCGCGCTGTCATGCGCCGCTTTCGCCTGCTCGACGGAGTCGAATTCGATCACGACGGTTCGTTGCTGCAGGCCTTCCTCGTAACAATGGCTTGGCATGCCCCGAGCGAGAATGCGACCACCTGCCGCCAGAATGGCTGGGCCGCTCAGCTTGGCATGAGCCGCCAACGCTTCGGGATCGCTGACCGAGCGATAAGCCGCAACCCAATACGCTTTCGCCGTTTTTGAATCCCTGTGGCGAGCCGCGCCAGAAAACGGGATGCAGCACGGCAAGTTATCGAACCTGACGGCAACGTCCGCAATGGGTCGAGGCTGTGTGAAAACGTGCTGTTGAGCTAGACTCCTGACGTTGCAGTCGGGAGGTCGGATTTGAGCCGCTTCGTCCAAGGTTCTGACCGGCACCAGCCGACGCTGCTTCCTGATTGTCTTGACGACTATGTGGCTCATGAGAACCCGGTGCGGGTGGTCGACGTCTTCGTCGATGAGCTGGATCTGGGGGCGCTGGGCTTCGAGGGCGTGACGCCGGCGGTGACGGGGCGGCCAGCCTACCACCCGGCGACGCTGTTGAAGCTCTACATCTACGGCTACCTGAACAAGGTCCAATCCAGCCGCCGCTTGGAGCGCGAGACTCAGCGCAATGTCGAGCTGATGTGGCTGACCGGCCGGCTGGCGCCTGACCACAAGACGATCGCCGACTTCCGGAAGGACAATGGCCCGGCCATCCAGGGCGCCTGCGCTCAGTTCGTGGTGCTGTGCCGCGAGCTTGGCCTGTTCGGGAGCGCCCTGGTCGCGATCGACGGCAGCAAGTTCAAAGCGGTGAACAGCCGCGACAAGAACTTCACCGCCTACAAGCTGAAGAAGCGCCTGGAGCAGGTCGCCGAGCACATTGCCGGCTACCTACGGGACCTCGACACGGCCGACCGCCAGGAGGGCGAGGCCGTTGAGGTGCGCTCGGGACGGCTGACGGAGAAGGTCGAGCGGCTGCGCGAGCAGATGCGGACGCTCCAGGCGATGGAGGCGCAGATCGCGACCGCGCCAGACGGCCAGGTCTCACTGACCGATCCGGACGCTCGCTCGATGGCCACCAGCGGGCGCGGCAGCGGGATTGTCGGCTACAACGTCCAGTCCGCTGTCGAGGCCAAGCATCACCTGATCGTCGCCCACGACGTGGTCATGACCGGTAGCGACCGCGAACAGCTCGCGACCATGGCCGCCAAGGCCAAGGATGCCATGGGCTTGGAAAAGCTCGATGCGCTGGCCGACCGCGGCTACTTCTCCGGCGAGGAGATACGCTCCTGCGAGGCTCTGGGCGTGACGCCCTATCTGCCCAAGCCGCTGACCTCGGGCGCCAAGGCCGAGGGTCGGTTCGGCAAGCAGGACTTCGTCTATCTGCCCGAGCAGGATGTCTATCGCTGCCCATCCGGCGCGCTGCTGCGACGCCATATGACCACCGTCGAGCGGGGCATGACGCTCCACCGTTACTGGGATCGCGCCAGTTGTCAGGCCTGCGTCCTCAAGGCTCAGTGCACACCCAGCGTCGAGCGGCGGGTGACCCGCTGGGAGCACGAGGCGCTCATCGACGCCCTTCAGCGGCGGGTGGACCTGACGCCAGGCGCCATGCGCCTGCGAAGGCGGCTCGTCGAACACCCCTTCGGCACGATCAAAGCCTGGATGGGGGCAACGCACTTCCTGACGAGGCGACGGTCCAACGTGAAGACCGAAATCGGCCTCCACATCCTCGCCTATAACCTCAAGCGCGTCATCACCATCATCGGCACCCGGCCGCTGATGGAAGCGATCAGGGCCTGACGCCGGCCCTTCATCGCGGGCTCACCGCGTCAGGTGATCAAAGGCAGGCACCGCGTTTTTACACAGCCTCGGTCGGGTCCGGAAATTAGGCCGGCCACCCGCTACGTCGGCTTCCAGGCAAGGTCCCAAGTTCCGCTTCTGTGAAGGGTTTCGGATGCCGGCCCGTGCGAGCTGGGATGGTCCGGGTTGAGGG
>NZ_JBMDKB010000072.1:0-2534 GCF_057809495.1 Allobosea sp. FG18 | reverse complement strand
GGACTAAGCCGCTCTCGCGGCAGTGCGCTGCGGCTCGGTAATTGCTGAGATTTTGCCTGTGAGGCGCTGCATTCGAGGATTTCAGGGTCGTTTTCCCTGATCCTCGGAGGCTTCCATGATCGATCCCGTCACCGTCAGTCCGCTACGCCAGCGGATGATCGAGGACATGACCATCCGCCGGTTTAGCGAGCACACGCAGCGCGACTATGTCCGGCAGGTGCGTGAGTTCACGGCCTTCCTTGGCTTGCCGCCGGACCGGGCCGAGCCGGAGGACCTGCGGCGCTATCAGCTTCACCTGGCCTCGCTCGGCGCCAGCTACGCCCGGATGAACCTGGCATGCACGGCGCTGCGGTTCTTCTTCCACGTCACGCTGGGCCGGACCGGCTTCGGTGACCGCATGGCGCGGATCCCGACGCCGGAGCGGTTGCCAGTCGTGCTGGACACGCAAGAGGTGGCGTTGCTGCTGGCCCATGCGCGGAGCCTGAAGGACCGGGCCGCGCTGAGTATCGCCTATGGCTGCGGCCTGCGCGTGTCGGAGATCGCCAACCTCAAGGTCGCCGACGTCGACAGCGCGCGCATGCTGATCCGGGTCGAGCAGGGCAAGGGCCGCAAGGACCGCTATGTCATGCTCGCGCCCGACCTGCTCGACCTCCTGCGGCAATGGTGGCGGGTGAAGCGCCCGCGTGGCTGGCTCTTCCCCGGCCAGCAGCCGGGCCAGCCGATCACGACGCGCCAGCTCAACCGGGCCTGTCATGCCGCAGCCGTTGCGGCCAAGCTCGACAAGCGGGTGTCCATGCACACGCTGCGGCACAGCTTCGCCACGCATCTGCTGGAGCGGAAGACCGATATCCGGGTGATCCAGGTCCTGCTCGGCCACAGGAAGCTCGACACCACCGCCGTCTACACCCGCGTCGCGCTGAAGACGCTGCGCGAGGTGACCAGCCCGCTCGCGCTGCTGGCGCCGCCGCCGCCGCCGTAACGCTCCGCGCCGATCATGGCGCGGCCTTCGCTGGAGGTCGCGGACATCCTGAACCGACATGGCGACGCCTTCCTCGCGCGCCATCGGCTCAGCCGTGGCCAGCTCAAGGTGATCGGTGCAATCCGGGCCTGCCGGACGGCTGCGCTCGGCGGCCATGTCATGGCCTGCGGCGACTGCGATCACGCGACGATCGCCTATAACTCCTGCCGAAACCGGCACTGCCCACGATGCCAGGGCGCGGCGGCGAAGGACTGGCTCGCGGACCGGCAGGCCGACCTGCTGCCCGTGCCCTACTATCATCTCGTCTTCACCCTGCCGGCACCGGTCGCGGCCATCGCCTTCCAAAACAAGGCCGCCGTCTACGGCCTTCTGTTCAAGGCAGCAGCCGAGACGCTCGCCACCATCGCGAGCGATCCCCGGCATCTCGGTACCCGCATCGGCTTCACCTCGGTGCTGCACACCTGGGGATCGGCGATGACCCATCATCCCCATCTCCACATCATCGCACCCGGAGGCGGATTGTCGCCTGACAGCGCTCGCTGGATCCCGTGCCGGCCTGGCTTCTTCCTGCCCGTGCGCGTGCTCTCGCGGCTGTTCCGCAGGCTCTTCCTCGAAGGGCTCGCCGCTCTCAATGCTTCCGGGCGGCTCGCCTTCCATGGCGATCTCGCCCATCTGGCCGAAGCCGAGGCCTTCGCCACCGTGCTGGCGCCGCTGCGACGAGCCGACTGGGTCGTCTATGCCAAGCGCCCCTTCGGCGGACCTGAGGCCGTGCTGGCCTATCTCGCCCGCTACACCCACCGCGTCGCCATCGCCAACAGCCGCATCATTGCCATGGATCGGCACGGGGTCACGTTCCGCTGGAAGGATTATCGCGCCCGCTCCGCCGGCGAGACCTGGCGCAAGACCATGACGCTGACGGCCTTCGAGTTCATCCGCCGCTTCCTGCTCCACGTCCTGCCCGACGGATTCCACCGCATCCGGCATTATGGATTGCTCGCCTCGAGCCGGCGCGCCGGCACCATCGCCCGCATCAGGCAGATCATCGCGGCGCCAACACCGGACGCCATGACGGCAGATCGTGAAGCAGAGATCTCGGCCGAACAATCCGATCCAGTCGATGAGCGGAGGCCACCTTGCCCCTGCTGCGGTGGCCGCATGATCCTCGTCGAGCGCTTCGCGCCGGGCACAGCGCCGCGCACCATCTTCGCCGTCAGGATCGACACATCATGACGATGGCGCCGGGGCGACACCCAGACGGACCACAACCGGTCTCAGCCAGAGAGCGGGCGATCTTCTTCGGCCCGACGACGGAAATGGAGATTGCGGCGGGCCCGCATCCGTCCCAGGCGCAGCAAACCTCAGGCTGCCGGGCATCCCGGACAGAACATAGCGCCCTCGATCCACGCCTCGCACGAGCCCGCCAACTAGGCCGCGCCGCGAAATCCCCATAGCGCACGGCCCCGGGCCGCGGCTTCCTCCACTGGAGGCTTTCGAACGCCGGCCCTCAACCCGGACCATCCCAGCTCGCACGGGCCGGCATCCGAAACCCTTCACA
>NZ_JBMDKB010000071.1:0-2607 GCF_057809495.1 Allobosea sp. FG18 | reverse complement strand
TGCGGATTCCGACGTGAAGCCGGCCGGCATTCCGATCAATATCCGGCCACCGTTCCGATTTGAAGCCGGCCACGATTCCAATCAATTACCGGCCGGATTTCGGCACTAACAATCCCCTCTGGGTCAGCAACTTTGGCATCAAGCCTCCCGGTACACGAGGAGATTTTGATGCCGGCGAAGAGAAGGCTGACCATGAGACAATTACGACAGATGCTCCGGCTTGCCGGAAGTGGAACAAGTAGCCGCGAGATCGCGGTGATGCTCGGCGTTGCACGCAGCACCGTGCAGGATAATCTGAAGCGAGCAGCCATGGCGGGGCTGACCTGGCCATTGCCCGGAGAACTGACCGACGATGCGCTGGAGCATCGGCTTTTCGCCCGCGCCGGGGTCAAGCAGGGCCAACGGCGACGCCAGGAGCCTGATTGGGCTGAGCTCTCCATCGAGCTGAAGAAGCCGGGCGTCACGCTGCTGATCCTCTGGGAGGAATATCGCAGCGTCCATCCCGACGGATACGGCTATAGCCGCTTCTGCGAACTGTTCCGCGGCTTCGAGCAGCGCCTGTCGCCGACGATGCGCCAGGAGCATGCCGCTGGCGACAAGGCCTTCGTGGACTATTCCGGCAAGAGGGTGCCGATCATCGATCGCAAGACCGGCGAGGTTCGCGAGGCGGAACTGTTCGTCGGCGTGCTCGGCGCGTCGAGCTATACGTTCGCCGAGGCGACCTGGACCCAGACGCTCCCGGATTGGATCGGCTCGCACGTGCGCATGTTCGCCTTCTTCGGTGGCGTGCCCCGGCTGATCGTGCCGGACAACCTGAAGTCTGGCGTCAACCGCGCCAGCTTCCATGATCCCGAGATCAACCGCAGCTACGGCATGATGGCGTCCCACTACGGCGTCGGCGTCCTACCGGCCCGGCCACGCCGCCCGAAGGACAAGGCGAAGGTCGAGAACGCCGTGCGCTTTGCCCAGAGCTGCATTCTCGGACGCCTGCGCAAGCAGACCTTCTTCTCGCTCGCCGAGGCCAATGCCGCGATCGCCGAGGTGCTCGCGCGCATCAACGATCATGTCATGCGCCGGCTTGGCGTCAGCCGCCGGCACCTCTTCGAGACGGTCGAACGCCCGGCACTCGCAAGCCTGCCCATCGAAGACTACGAATTCGCCGAATGGCGCTTGGCGCGGGTCTCGACGGATTACCACGTCGAGTGCAAGAGCTTCTTCTATTCCGTCCCGCATGCCCTCATCCGCCAGCAGGTCGATATCCGGGCAACCGCCCGGATGATCGAGATATTCCATCGCGGCAAACGCGTTGCTGTGCATCAGCGCCGCTATGGCGGGCCGCGCTATGGAACAGACCCCGCTCACATGCCGAGCTCTCACCGCCGCTACGCCGAATGGACGCCGGAGCGCTTCCGGCGCTGGGGCGCGTCCATCGGTCCGCAGACCGAAGGGCTGATCATCGCCATCCTCGCCAGCCGGCCGCATCCGGAACAAGGTTTCAGAACATGCCTCGGCATCCTGCGCCTTTATCGCGACATCGGCCATGAGCGCGCCGAGGCCGTTTCGTCGCGCGCCGTCGAGATCGGCGGCCTGACCTGCAAGACCATTGCCTCGCTCATCGCCACCCACAAGGGCGCAAGGCATTCCACCGAACCTACCGCCGTCATGGAACACGCCAATCTGCGTGGCCCCGGCTACTTTCATTGAGGAGACAACTCACAATGCTGACCAACCCCACCATCGACATGCTGCGCGAGCTCGGCCTCTCCGGCATGGCGAGCGCGTATCACGAACTCGAGGCGCAACCGGAGGCGAGACAACTCGAGCACGGTGAATGGCTCACGATCTTGCTCGAACGGGAAACGACCACGCGCCGTCAGAAGCGTTTCGAGGCAAGGGCCCGTGCCGCGAAGCTCCGCCATGACGCCCAGATCGAGAACATCGACTTCCGCGCCGCCCGCGGCCTCGATCGCAACCTGTTCCTGAAGCTCGCCGGCTGTGATTGGATCAGGCAACATCACAGTCTCCTGCTGATCGGGCCCGCCGGCGTCGGCAAGAGCTGGCTGGCCTGCGCGCTCGGACACAAGGCATGCCGCGAGGACTTCTCCGTCGCCTATCATCGCCTGCCCAGGCTGTTCGCCACCCTTGCGCTCGCGCGCGGCGACGGCCGTTATCCCAAAGTTCTCAAGGCGCTCGCCCGAACCGACCTCCTCATCCTCGACGACTGGGGTCCGGAGAAGCTCAACGACGAGCAGCGTCGAGACCTCCTGGAAATCATCGAGGACCGCTACGAGAAGCGATCCACCATCGTCACCAGCCAAGTGCCTGTCGATCACTGGTACGACATGATCGGCAATCCGACGCTCGCCGATGCCATCCTCGACCGCCTCGTCCATAATGCCTACCGTATCGAACTGTCCGGTGAGAGCTTGCGAAAGCAGCGTCAGACACCAGCAGACGCTTGACCGCGCGGCAATCAGGAGCCATCAAACCAACGACCCAAGGGACCATCGACTGGCCGGCTTCAAATCGGAATGCTGGCCGGAATGAAATCGGAACAGGTGGCCGGCTTCGTTTCGGAATCAATGGCCGGCTTCATCGGAATACGCA
>NZ_JBMDKB010000070.1:0-2783 GCF_057809495.1 Allobosea sp. FG18 | reverse complement strand
GCAGAATCCCCCACGATCTCGCCCACATCACGTGCCTCGCGGAAACGACCGTTTGTGAGATGAGGGGCGTGACGAGGGTCGGAAGGGGATGGTTCCGGCTACGCTCGACGCCACGATCGGGGATCGTCGCCAGCCCAGGAAATGCAGGGTTTCCCGACACATTGACCGACGCTATCGTCATGAGATTCGGAGAGATCGCGATGACTAGCGTAAATACAAAGCGAATTTCTGAGATTTCGACGGCATATAGCTTGGTCGATGAGCCGCTAGATTCGCCGAAGCCGCTTAAGACAACCTTGGCCCGCTGGCCACACCTTGCATGTGAAAAATCTTTCGAGCCCAATGAGATCATGTTCAAGGCAGGAAAACCTAATCAACATGTGCTCTTGATCTCTGCTGGGGTGGTGAGAAGATACAAGACCCTCATGGATGGTCGCCGCCAAATCCTCGGATTTTCGATACCGGGAGACTGGATCGTTCCTTCTCTAGGAAATGAACTGAGCTTTTCGGCGGACGCGATCGATGCGGTGAGAGCCCATTCCTTCCGACGTGAAGGTCTCAACATCTCGTTCGCCGGGCAATCAGAGGTGTTGGCTCGCCTTTACGAACTCGCCCAGGCCCAACTGGCGGAGGCCGAGGAACACATACTGCTGCTCGGACGCCGACGCTCGGAAGAGAAGATTGCATGTTTTCTTCTCAGGATGCGCGAACGGTGGGCGCGGGTGGGTAGGCAATCGATAACAGTGCATTTGCCGATGTCTCGTCGCGATATCGCGGACTATCTCGGGGTTACAATGGAAACGGTCAGCCGCACGTTGGCCCGATTTGCGCGAGAGGGGATCATCTTGCCGGTTCCAGAGGGCGTGCGGCTGCTCAACGTTGGAAGGCTTGAACAGCTTTCCGGGTTTGAGGTTTCAGTGGCGGTATCGGCGGACTAGGCGACCGACTTGCGGCGGAGCCTTGGCTTCCGCCAGCAGTTTCGCGAAAAACCTGCGGCATCGCTCCATTTGCGGCGCAGAAGTTTGCCAATCCTTAGATCGTCGATGGCAGTGTCGCTGTTGAGGGGCTGCGCATGTCGTTACGACGAGACATTGCCGGGATGAGCGCGGTTCAATGGGCCGTGGTGTGCGGATGCTCGTTCATCATCGCTCTGGGAGCGGGGCTCGGGCTGCTGACGCCTTCGCCAGAGCGGGTGAATCATATCCGAAGAGAATTTCTACCTGCGGAACCTCAGGTGGTCGTTGTCCGCCCAGGTTCGCGATCGCTCAGCGAAACCCAGCAGGTGTCGTTCAGGATGTGCGGACGCGCGACCGGCGACTGCGTCGTTGACGGAGACACATTCTGGTACCGAGCCGAAAAAATCAGAATTGCCGACATCGACGCCCCAGAAACTGAGCAGGCCAAGTGCGCGAGTGAAAGGGCGTTGGGCGATCGGGCAAAGTACCGTTTGGCTGAGCTACTGTCTGAAGCGTCTTTCTCGCTCGAAGGCTATGGGTCGCGAGATCGGGATCAGTATGGCCGCCTTCTGCGCGTGGTTTACCAGAACGGGCGCTCCGTGGGCCAAATCCTGGTAGCCGAGGGATTGGCTCGGCCATGGCAGGGCCGACGCCGACCCTGGTGTTGATGATGGTGACGACGAAGAGAACAAGCCGGTGACCGCCCTCAGCGCCGACACTCCGACAAAGCCGCCGCCATCAGCCTCCACCACGGAGCGCGCCGCCTATCCGGGCAGTGAAGCGACGGTTGAACAGTTCATTGGCTTGGCTGACGAGTATCTCGCAGTGGCCCATTCGCTGCTTTCTCAGGTTAGCCGCAAAAGCTCGCTGTCCTCCGCCCCGGCGCGCCTGTGTGCGATTCATGCCGTCGAGATATATCTGAACGCCTTCCTCATCTTCCACGGCAGCGATCATAAGCAGGTGCGTGGGCTCCAGCACGATCTGGCTCAGCGGGCGGCTATGGCGACTGAGAAGGGCCTTCGCCTCCGGGTAAAGACACTGGCGCATCTCAGGCAAATCTATGATCAGCGTGAGTATCTGGTTGCTCGATACGGCCCGGAGCAGGCAGGCCGCTTGTCGGAACTCAACCGGATGTCCGCCACCTTGAAAGAGGTTAGCACGAAGGTCAGGGCAGCATTTCGGATGCAGCCTCCTCCTCTTGCCAATCGCGGCTAGAAGACCCTTTCATCCGTTTCCGGGATCGGATGAGCCAGGAGAATGGGTATTGATGGCGAAGGATTTGTCGGGAAACTTCTGAAACGCATGAGCGTTGCAGGGAGCATGATGACGCGCGAGCAGAGGGCCGGATTGGCGCGACTGATGCTCCGCTGGCCGGAAGGTCGGGCGGCCCTTCATTTGAAAGCCGCATCCGACGCTGCTTTGCGAGACCTCTGCGAAGTTACGAACTGGCCTGTGATGCCTCGGCCTACTGGTCGAGGTCGAACGCAGCAGGCGCTGGCGGCATCGCGGACGAGTACCGCTTGCTGATTTCCGAGTTGGAGTTCGCGGCACGCGAGTGGGCGCGTGGTTTCCCAGATCATGTTATCACCTACATCGACGGGTAGGCTATCGGCGTGGCGGCGGTCGCTCAGGCTGGTCTCTTCTAGCCGTGGCGATTCTCTGTTCTCGGAGCGATGTGCCCTATGCCCTTGACGACGGCTGGTTGGAGGATCATCGTCAGTAGCCTTGATGACGATGGCGACCAAGCTGAACACCACGCTGAGCCTGCCCGCCTGACTGCGGATTCCGACGTGAAGCCGGCCGGCATTCCGATCAATATCCGGCCAC
>NZ_JBMDKB010000007.1:0-229650 GCF_057809495.1 Allobosea sp. FG18 | reverse complement strand
GAAACCGTCGTCCTCGAGCGCGAGATCGCCGCGGCTCAGGCGAAGCGGGAGGCCGGAGCGGCGCTTTTCGCGAAGCCGGTAGCTATCGCCCCGGATGGTGATGACCGCGGAATGATGAAGCAGGCGGTCCAGGATCGCCGTGGCGACGACGGGGTCTCCAAAGACACCTCCCCATTCTCCTACGGATCGGTTTGAGGTGATCAGGATCGAGCCCTTCTCATAGCGGCGGGACACCAACTGGAAGAACAGGTGGGCGGCATTGGCCTCGAAGGGCAGATAACCCAGCTCGTCGATGATCAGTAGTTTCGGCCGCGACAGAAGCGTCAACTGCTTGTCGAGCAAACCGTCACTATGGGCCTTGGCCAGCGTCGCCACCAACGTTGCCGCGGTGATGAACTGCACATTGTAATTCTGGCGGATCGCCTCGCGGCCGAGGCTGACGGCAAGATGCGTCTTGCCCGTTCCGGGAGGGCCAAGGAGCAGGAGCGTATCGCCATGGGCAATCCACCGGCAGGTGGCAAGCTCCCGGATCTGCCCCTGATCCAGGGACGGCTGGGCATCGAAGTCGAAGCCGTCCAGCTCGCGCACGAAGGGGAACTGGGCGATCTTGCTCGACATGGAGATCCGCCGCTCGTCACGCCGGGCGATCTCGCGCGACACCAGGAAGCCCAGGGCCTCGCGCAGGTTCATCTTAGAACGGGCCGCCTCGTCGAGCAGCGTGTCGAGCTGGTCGCGGATCGCCGTCAGCTTCAGCCGGTCGAGCGTTGCGATAAGCAGGTCATGATCCATGTTCGTCATCACCAGCCCCCTCCGGCAACCGCTTCATATTCCGCAAGCGGCCGCAGCAGCGCGGCGGGTGCGATCTCGATCGGCGTCAGGCGCACGGGTCCTTCGACACCCGCGATGCCGACAAAATGGGATCGGTCGACGATCCGTTGCCGTCGGCCCCCGTTCAAGGCATGGTCGGCCACCACCTGGCCCGCATGGCGGATGATCACGCGACCGGCCAGCACCACAACCTGAACACTCTCGCCGATCAGGCGCCAGGGCACCGAATAGCTGTTCGTGTCGAGATCGATGGCGCAGTCGGCCTGCACCTTGCGGACCAGATCTCGCAACTGCCCGAATGCTACCCTGCCGGAAAGCGGGCGCAGCGCCCCGGCCTCCGCGGCAAAGCGCTCCGCCGGCGCAACGCCGGTGGTGCCGTGCTCCCGCTGGTCGGCAACCTCGCGCGTCCACCGATCCAGATGCGCCTCGAACGCCGCCCAGGTCTCGAAGCGGCGGCCGGCGATTGCGTTCTTCTTGACATAGCCGACGCCGCGCTCGTCCTTGCCCTTCGTGCGCGCCCGATACGGAGCGCAGGCGCGCGGCCTGAAGCCCCAGTAACGGGCAAAGGCGTGGAGCCGGGCATTGAACCTGACCTCGCGCGTCACCGCATCGTGGTGCTCGACCAACGCCTTCGCATTGTCGATCAGCACCTCCGCCGGAACGCCGCCAAAGCGAAGGAAAGCGCCTTCCATCCCCTCGAACCAGTCCGTCTGGCGCTGGCGCTGCGAAGCCCGGATATGCAGCCGGCGCGAATAGCCTAGCGTGGCGACAAAGACATGAATCCGTACCCGCTCGCCGCCGATCCAGACCCGCGTATCGCCAAAATCAATCTGCATCTGATGACCGGGCGCGGTCTCGTAGCGCACCGTCGCCCGCTTCTGCGCCGTCAGCTCCCGCCGCCAGACCCTAACCCGGCGCTCCACCTGCCGCAGGCTGATGACGATCCCGTGCTCACTCTCCAGTTCCTGGCGGATAACGTCCGCGTTGCCCTCGTGGCGGAAGAAGCGCTCGCGCAGCCAGTCATCCAGGCCGTCCAGCGCCGAAACGCGCGGGCGGCCCTTGTAAGCAACGGTTCCGCCTTCCCGAAGATAACGGCGAACCGTATTACGGGCGCACTGGAATTCCTTCGCTATCCGTTTGGCTCCCCAGCCGCTCTTATGCAGACGCACCATCGACATCACTTCGTCAGGCTCAAGCATCGCATCTCCCCGCACCCCTCTCGGCAATGCAGGATTCATCGAATTCTCAATCGACATCTATTCCTCCTCTCTAACGAGAGGGGTCAGTTCTCTATGTCGCTAGGGGGTCAATTGTGCATGTCGCCCGACAGACCGACCAAGCGGGCGCTGAAACTCATGCGTTTTTGGAGGGGTGGCGGGCCGTGCGGGATAGCGATGAGAACTATGTCTACTCCATCGCCCTCCATGACCCTACTAAATAGACGATTGACGGCGGTTACGCTGCCAATGATCTTTTGTGCGTGGCGCACATCATGAAACGACGCGAGGTATTGGCGGATGGAAATCGACAAGGAAAAGGTTGACGATGCAATCTTGGCCCTGCTGTTCCTGTCGCTCGACCGCGACGGGCGCTCGTGGAAGAGCTTCGATTGGGACGCCATGAACCGGCTGCACGAAAAGGGTTACATCGGTAATCCTGTCAGCAAGATGAAATCCGTCATCTTGACCGATGAAGGTGCGGAGCGGTCGGAGCAACTGTTTCGGGCGCTGTTCTGCAAGCCTGAATAGGCGAACTGCATCCGTTTACGAGCGCCTACGCACACGACCAAAATCGTGCTGCTGCCATTCCTCAATCGTCCACATGCCCGGCGGCTTAGTGGGTTCCTTGCCGGCGAGTGCCATCCATTTCACGATTGCGCGCCACGCCCTGTCATCGCAACGGAAATTGCCTCGCCAGAAACCGCGCTCCTGGACATCATCCGGCGTGAAGTCCGCCTTGCCGCAAAACTCGGCAAGGATTCTTCGCTCATGCGGTTCCAGATGCAGGGGGTTCGGTTGATCCGGGCGGCTGTCAGCCTCGGCCAATTCCGTCTGGCGCTGTTCTCTCCTGTCCTCCCGCTCGACTATCTGGCGCACACGTTCACGCGAGATCCGGTAATCCCGTGCTAGGGCCGGAAAGGTCTCGCCAGCTCGCCGGCGTCTTAGAATCTCCCGATTGCGTTCTTCGGTCATGGCGAAGCCGCCTCGCCAACTACTCTGACAGTATCGGCATACTACACTCTTTGCTCACCAGATGAAGATGCGATCAGGATGGCAGGGTTTCAGGCCAGCCCCTTCCCATATCCTGATCCTGTCCATTCGCCCGGCCTCCGCTTTGCTCTGGCCGGGCCGGTCGCTTGGGGGCGCTGCCCCCTGGCGCGGCACAAGGGCGGCCGGGCGGTATCCCCAGCCTTCCGCGCGGATGCCAGCTTTCGCACCTTCGTTATGACTTCGATCCGCTTGTGCAGGCCGGGTGATCCCCCTCCGCCCGTCCGTCCTTGCACCTTGCACCCCCCGGTCTCGCCGACGGGCAGGGTTGCAGCGCAGCGCTGCGCTCCAACCCAAGCCCATAGGAGAAAGACCATGACCACGACCGACAACACCGCCCCGACCGTCGAACACGGCACGACCGTTTTCATCCCGCTCAACAAGCTCAAGAAGCACCCGAAGAATGCCCGCAAGACCCCGCACAGCGAGGCGTCTATCGAGGCGAAGGCGGCGAGCATCGCCGCCAAGGGGATGCTGCAAAATCTGGTAGTAGAGCCGGAACAGAACGCAGACGGCGAGCCGACCGGCTTCTATCTGGTCAGCGTCGGGGAAGGCCGCAGGCTGGCGCAGTTGCTCCGTGTGAAGCGCAAGCAGATCAAGAAGACCGAGCCCATCCGCTGCGTCATCGACACGGCGAACGACGCGGCGGAAATCAGCCTTGACGAGAACGTCAACCGCGAGAACCTGCATCCCGCCGACGAGTTCGAGCGCTTCCGCGAGCTTTCGGAAAATCGCGGATGGGGCGCGGAGGAAATCGCGGCCCGGTTCGGCGTCACCGCGCATGTGGTGAAGCAGCGGCTTCGCCTCGGCGCTGTCAGCCCCAAGCTGATTCAGGTTTACCGCGACGGCGGGCTGACCATGGACCAGTTGCAGGCTTTCGCCATCACCGACGACCACGACCGGCAGGAACACGTCTTTGAAAACCTGTTCCACAACAAGGAGCCGTGGATCATCCGCCGCGACCTGACCGCCTGCAATGTGGCGGCTTCGGATCGGCGCGCGGTGTTCATCGGGCCAGAAGCCTATAGCGAGGCGGGCGGCTACATCATCCGCGACCTGTTCACCGAGGATCGCGGCGGCTTCTACGAGGACGCCGCGCTGCTGGACCGGCTTGCCCTCGACAAGCTGGAAAGGATCGCCGCCGAGGTTCGGGAGGCAGAGGGATGGAAATGGGTTTCGGCGCATATCGACTGGCCCCATGCCCACGGCATGCGCCGCACCTATCCGGGGCCGGTGGAGCTATCCGAGGATGATGAAGCCGCCTACGCCGCCGCGCAGGAGGAACATGAGCGTTTGACGGCGGAATGGGAGGACGCGGACGTGGACCTGCCGCCCGATGTGGATCAGCGCTTTGCCGATCTTGAAAACGAGATCGAGCGCATAGATTACAAGCGCTACGACTACGATCCCGACGAGATCGCGCGCGGCGGCGTTCTCGTGGTTCTCAACCATAATGGCAACGCCCGCATCGAGCGCGGTTTCATCCGGCCCGAGGACGAGGCCCCGGAGCCGGAGGAAGATGAAAGCGGGGATGACGAAACCGTCATCGACGGCGTTCGCGTCAATGGCGATGGTGAAATCATCGGAGAGGACGGCGAGCATGATGAGGGTGGAAACCATGTTTCCGCGCTCGGGGACGAGGAAAGGGAGGAAGACGGCAAGCCGCTGTCGGATTCGCTCATCCGCGACCTGACCGCGCATCGCACCCTTGCCCTCCGTCTCGCCCTTGGCGAGCAGACGGACATGGCCTTGATCGCCGTCACCCATGCACTCGCCGCGCAGACCTTCTATCGCGGCGGCGGGGACGCCCATTGCCTCGAAATCCGTCCGATCAGCGCCAGCCTTGGCGGGCATGCGGACGGCATCGAGGACACGGCGGCGGCGAAGGCGCTGGCGGATCGTCATGCCGGATGGGCGGCGGACATGCCTCGCGACGTGGCCGACCTTTGGGGTTTCATCGCCGGGCTGGACCATGCCAGCGTCATGGCGCTGTTCGCCCACTGTGCCGCGCAGACCGTCAACGCCCTCAAGCTGCCGTGGGAGCAGAACAAGCGCCACGCTCATGAAACGACGGACAGGCTGGCGACGGGGGTTGCGCTCGACATGACGGCGCACTGGACCCCGACCGTCCGGGCTTATCTCGGGCGCGTCACCAAGGCCCAAATCCTCGCCGCCGTGCGGGAAGCCCTTGGCGACGAAGCCGCCGAGCGGATCGCGGACAAGAAGAAGCAGGAAATGGCGGAAAAGGCCGAACAGCTTCTTGCCGGAACCGGCTGGCTGCCCCCTTTGCTGCGCACCGAGCGGCCCGCGTGGCTGGACAACGAGCAGCCGGAGGCCGCCGCCATGGCCGAGGACATGCCGGAGGCCGACAGCGCCGGGACCGTGGAGGATGAGCCTTTCCCCGTCGCGGCGGAATAAGCGGCGGGCCGGGATCGCGCCAGCGGTCCCGGCCTTCCATCGGAAAAAATCCCGGCCGCGCGGCTTCCCCGCGCGGCCGGATAACCTCGACAGTTCAACAATAGTCAGGCCCCACAGCCTCGACAGGACAGGCAAGCATTGGCACCATGCCGACGATCCAGCCGTCAGAATCGCGACGGCACGAAAGGCGGTGTGGCAAGTAGAAGGTGAAGGATCATGGTCGCAGTGATGTTCATGAGCGTTGCGCTGATCGCGCTTCTCTGCGTTCTCGCCTACACGCTCGCTATCTATGCGCTGCCCTTCATGCTCGGGCTGACCGCCGCGCAGTTCGCCTATCAGACCGGCTCTGGCCTGATAGGCGCGGGTTTGGTCGGCCTGTTCTCCGCTGGCGTCGCCTTCGGCATCCTGGCGGTGCTGTTCGAGACGATCCGCACACCCGTTATCCGTCTGATCGTGGCGCTTGTCTTCGCCGCGCCCGCCGCCGTCGCAGGCTATGCGCTGATCTATGGCATCACCAAGGAAGCCGTACCGTCCGAAATCTGGCGGCAAATCTTCTGCATTGTCGGCGGCGGCGTCGTAGGCGTGTCCGCCTTGACACGACTCGCGGCAGGGGCTCCCAAAACCGCGTAGCGGGTTTGCTACATCGCACAGGTTAGACGCACGAGGTGTCGCAGGTTTTGGGGAATTTTGCGACAGATCGGTCATTGACTGTTCAGCGCGGCGTTAAAGCCGAGAGCGATCGATATTCCCCCGCCGATGCGTTGAGCCAGTCGGCCGGCCTATGTGCGGCTGCTGAAGGAGCCGCGAGTACAGCTTAGGACGGCTTCCGACCTCATCCTGGTCATTCGTGTGGCCGGTCATCACTCCTGAAAACCAGACATTGCAGTTGGCCATCGTCATCCGCGATCATCACGAAAGCCTTACTGCCCGCCCGGCCGCTTGTATGGGATCACCGCGTCTATGACCGTGCAGGGTCGTCGTCCACGTATGCGCACGTCATCCCATTAGCTGCCGGAGCAGGATCTCAAGCATGCTGCGACAACCACGGAAGCATCTTCACCGACACCCATGACGAGGGCTGAAGCACGATTCCGTTGCCATGGGCGACCTAGGTGAAAAAGGCCCGCTACGGGAGACAGCCCGACCGTTTGCAGAAAGCTTCCATTGGAATCGGTACTACCTGCAATCTGGAGCCATTCGGTGTCGTCTCGGTATCCGATGCACCAGATGACGGAGTCGATCACCCGTTTCGATCCATCTGCAAAGAATGCGAGGCGGTCCTGTGAAGAGACTAAGCGTGTTGAAACCGCTACGCCCCTTTGTTCCAGATCGCTAAGGCTGCGATCCCTGTCCGGAAATGGGTCCGCGCGCCGCATCAGGCGACCTATCGCGGAGCCGGGCCTTGCTCTCATCAAGCCCAATGTGTGCAGCCACCACCATGTGCTCTTGCCCAGAATGCGCTCGGGAAACAGACGGCGCCTGCGTCCAACCGCAAGCATCACTTCATGGGTCAGAACCAGCTCGGCTGCGATGTCGCGTCCGCTTGCTCCATCCCCGACAACAAGGACCGTGCCAGGCGGGAGATCGCCGGGATTGTGATAACTTTCCGGTGTCAGTTGAGTGACCGCGCTGTCGAAGCCGGCAGCAATCGTTGGGACGATTGGTTTCTGAAACGCACCCGTCGCGACGATCACCGCCTTGGCGACCACGTGTCTGCCATCATCGAGTTGCGCGGTGAACCGCTCATCAGCGCGGCGTTCGAGCCGAGCCACGCCATTTCCGGAATGCACCGGCAGGTCGAAATGGCTGGCGTAGGTTTCGAGATAGTGCGCAAACGCGTCTCGCGTTGGGTAGCCGTCCGGGTCCCCCTCGAGCGCAAGACCGGGCAGCGAACTAAATGCGCGCGGAGTGAACAGAGTCAGGGAATCGTAGCGACGGCGCCAACTGTCACCGATGCGGGAATGGCGATCAACGATCAGGAATGAAAGCTCTGTTCTGGCAAGAGAATAGCAGGCTGCGAGTCCCGCTTGACCGGCGCCGATCACCAGAACGTCAACTTCCTCCGGCCCATGACTCACGGATAGCTGGCGAAAGCTTCTGTTCATGCCGCCTTTGTTTTGCCTCGTGCCAGAACGCTCTCCACCAGTAAAAGCCCTACCCCGCAGACAATCGCCACGTCGGCAAGGTTGAAGGCGGGCCAATGATAGCTGCCAATGTAAAAATCCAGGAAATCCGTCACGGCACCCTGCCGGAGCCGGTCGAGCAGATTGCCGAGCGCTCCCCCAACCACGAGCCCGAGGGCCGATGCCGTCAGGCGGCTGTCGCTTCGATGGATCCAGACCAGGAGCCCGGTGACTATGGCAAGCGTGAGCGCCATCAGGATCCAAGCCGGAGCCTGGCCGAACAATCCGAAGCTCACGCCGGTGTTAAAGCCGAGCACGAGATTAAAGAAGCCGGTGACGGGGATGACCTGAGGTGGATTCATAACATGGTTCAGGACCCACCACTTCGCCGCCTGATCAATGAAAAATCCGCCAAGGACGAAGGGAAGGCCGATCCTGAGCATGTCCAAATGTCCTCTAAACTAAGGCTTAGCCGATGCGGCCCAGAGCCGGGAAGGTCTGGAGCAGCCATATCGCAAAGCTGGTGAGATGGCCGGTGATCATGGCGATGCCCATCACCACCATCACCCCACCAGCGACGATTTTGAGCACGCGGCCAGTGCGGCGCATCGACATCATCCGAGCCATGAACCCGCGCATGAACAAAGCCGCCAAGATGAAAGGGAGGCCAAGACCAAGGGAGTAGACGGCGAGCAGCGTCGTTCCGCTTGCCACCGTGGCGTTGGCGGCGGACAGGGTCAAAATCGCTCCCAGCACTGGTCCGATGCAGGGAGTCCAGCCGAACGCGAAAGCGAGACCGAGGAGATAAGCAGCGCCGGCGCTTCCGCTGCCCGGATTGGCATGGAACCGCGCTTCACGATTGAGCCAGGGCATTGGCACGAGGCCTGTCGTGAACAGACCGAAGACGACGACGATCGCGCCTCCAATCAGGTTCGCTTCGAAAAGGTACATGCGCAGGAGCCGGCTCAACACGGTGGCGCTCGCCCCAAGGAGGACGAACACGGTCGCAAAGCCGAGCACGAAGCAGAGGCTGAGGCCGAGAGTTCGGCTTGCCGCTTTGAATTCGGCATCGGCCGCAGTGCCATCCGGGCTAATCGTGCGGCCTGCAACGTAGGAAATATAGCCCGGCACCAGCGGCAGAACGCAGGGCGACAGGAAGGATATAACGCCAGCGGCAAAAGCCGTCGCTATTCCGATACTGGAGAACTCCATCAGCCAATCTCGCCCACCAGACGGCGGAGCTTCTGCAAGCGAATCTCACGCGGCTCGTGCATGTCGAGCGTGCCGACGAATTGGCTCTCGGCATCCATCATGTAGACGCCTGCGGTGTGATCCATCGTGTATTCGCCCCCCTCCAGAGGCACTTTTCGCGCGTAGGCCGCAAAGGCCTTCACCACGGCGTCCGTTTCCTGTCGATTCCCGCGCAGTGCGAGGATGCGGTCATCAAAGGCTGTCATGTACTGAGCCAGCAGTTCTTGGGTGTCCCGTTCGGGATCGACGGTGAAGAACAGTACGTTGAACTGGTCGGCCACCGGCCCAAGTTCGTTCATGAGATCGCTAAGTTCGTAGAGCGTCGTCGGGCACACATCGGAGCAATGGGTGAAGCCGAAGAAGGCGAGATAAGGCTTTCCAGCCAGCGCAGCATTGTCGATCGTCTCGCCTCGATGGGATGTGAGCTGGAATGGACCGCCGATGGCTGCGGTGCCTGTCGAGGACGCGACCGCCGCGGTTTGCTGCTGCCAAGGCTTTGATAAGGACAGGCCGATGAAAAGCCCGCCGACAGCGGCGACGGCAACCCATGCAACAAGACGGAAAAGTTTGACGCCGCTCATTGGACAGCCTCTCCGTGCCCTTCATGTTCGCTCGCAGATTCCGGACGAGCACCCATGTTCTGCACAGCGAACTCAACGTCGATGGTACCGGCCTGCTCGAACACCAGTGTTGCGGCAAACCGCTCCCCTTCCTTCAAAGGACGCGATGGTTTCAAAAACATGATGTGTATACCGCCAGGTTGAAGTTCGATCGTATCGCCAGCCCCAATTTCGATGCCATTTTGCACCGGCCTCATGCTGGCAACCCCGTCGATCACGGTCGACTCGTGGATTTCCGCCCGTTCTGACAGAGGTGATGAGATCGAGACCAGGCGGTCGGCCATGTGGCCATCGTTCGTTAGCGTCAGATAGCCGCCGGCTACCGGCGCGACCGGCGGAGTCGCGCGTGACCACGGATGATCGATGGTGATCGAACCGGCCTGGAAGTCGTTACCCACAGCAGGAACGATCGACGCGGTAAGGGCAAGGAACGCGCCGGATAGCGCTCGCAAACTAATCATGTTGTTTTTCCTTTGTTTCCAGCTTCGCCGGCCTTCTCAAGGATTTCGAAGCCGCTTCTGACAACGACAACAACCACACCCACGCCAATGATCAGATCCGGGTATGGCGAATTGAAAAGGATCACGGCCAGACCCGAAAGCGCGATGGCCGAGTTCACAAGCATGTCGTTTGTCGTGAAAATCCATGAGGCTTGCAGATGCACGCCGCCTTCCCGATGTGATTTCAGGAACCACATGCAGACCATATTTGTAAGCGCGCTTGCTATCGCCACGGCGATCATGACCGGCCCTATCGGATCGGAACCAGTGAAGAAGCGACGTCCGACTTCGAATAGAAGAAGACCGGCGAAAACGATCAGGAGGATACCCGACAGCCGGGCAACTCGAACCTTCGCGGCCAAACCGCGTCCGACGACAAAAAGGCTGATGGCGTAGACACCTGCATCGCCAAGATTATCGAGCGCGGAACCCATCAGTCCTGTTGACTGAGCCCACCACCCTAATCCTCCCACAATGGCTGCCTGGGCCGTATTGATCGCAAGCACCCATGCGAGCGCCCATTGTTCGCTCTTCTCGGATGAAGTGGCACTGCCCTTGGACTGATTCCTCATAAATTACACCTCGGCTTTCTTGGCAAGAAGTGGAAGCCGCGACCTGCCTTCGCGCACTGCTTAAGCTCATTTGTCGCGGGTGCCGCGCCAGGTCAGCAGGCGCAACGCATTGGCCGTAACGAGGACCGTAGCGCCCGTATCGGCGAGGATCGCCATCCAGAGCGTGGTAATGCCGAATAGAGTCGTCACGAGGAAGACGGCCTTCAGACCAAGCGCTATGGCGATATTTTGCCAAATATTGCCGAGTGTCGCCTGTGACAACCCGATGAGATCGGCAACACCCGTCACCCGGTTTCTGAGCAGCGCGGCATCTGCGGTCTCCAAAGCAACGTCGGTGCCTGCTCCCATGGCGACACCAACGGAAGCGGCTGCGAGCGCCGGCGCGTCATTGATACCGTCTCCCACCATGGCGATCGGGCCATCAGCCTTGAGGCGGCCGATCTCGGCGAGCTTGGCGTCGGGCAACAATTCGGCGCTCGCCTCAAGGCCAAGATGGGCCGCGATGGCGTCGGCCGTGCGCTTGTTGTCGCCGGTCAGCATCAGTGGCCGCACACCCCGATCTGTCAGTCGCTTCACACCTTCGATAGCGTCGTCGCGTGGTTCGTCGCGCAGAGCGATCAAACCCTCGACGGTCTTGCCCTTTAAAAGCACAACGACCGTCTTGCCTTGGCTCTCCAGTGTCGTGATCGTCTCGGCGATGTTCTCTTCAAGGGCAGCCTGTTCGGCGGCATGACGGGGAGACCCGACCGAAGCGAAGCCGTCCTTCAATCGCGCTGTGACCGCCTTGCCTGGTGTGGCAACGCCGCCTCCGAAGGTGACGGGCAGTTCGAGCCCACGCGACTCCGCCGCCGCCACGATTGCAACCCCAAGCGGATGGCTGGTGTTGCGCTCGACCGCTGCCGCGATGGCAAGGACGGAGTTCTCGTCCCCATTGATCGGCACAATGTCCGTCACCTGGGGGTGGCCACGCGTCAACGTTCCCGTTTTGTCGAAGGCAACGGTTACGACCTTGCCGAGTATTTCCAGCGCCGCCCCGCCCTTGATCAGCAATCCCTGACGCGCGCCGGCTGCAAGACCTGACGCGATGGCCGCCGGCGTGGAAATCACGAGTGCGCAGGGACAAGCAATCAGCAGCGTGGCGAGACCCCGATACACCCATGTCATCCAGTCGCCGCCGAAGGCGAGCGGCGGTACGACAACGATCAGAGCCGCAACGACCATCGCGCCCGGCGTATACCAGCGGCTGAAACGGTCGATCATGCGCGCCGTTGGGGCCTTTGATTCCTGAGCTTCCTCAACCATGTGGATGATACGGGCAATGGTGTTGTCAGCCGCGACATGGCTGATCGACACCCGCAGCTCGCCATTGGCATTGATGCTGCCGGCATAGACGGTTGCGCCGGCTTCTTTCAGCACGGGCACGGATTCGCCTGTCACGGGGGCCTCATCGACCTCGGATACACCGTCAATCACCGTGCCGTCAGACGGCACACGGTCACCAGGCCGGACAACGACGACATCACCAATGGCCAGCTCTTCGGCAGCGACCTGCTCAACGGCACCGTCGCGCTCGCGGAACGCGACGCGAGGCACGAGGTCGATCAACGCCTCGATACCGGCGCGCGCGCGGCCAGCCGCTACGGTTTCAAGCAGTTCGCCCACTGCGAACAGGACGATCACGACAGCGGCTTCTTCGGCCTCGCCAATGGCGACCGCGCCGAGTGCCGCAACCGTCATCAACGTCTCGATGGTGAAGGGCGAGCCGGACATCGCTCCGGCGACCGCGCGCCTCGCGAATGGGATAACGCTGATCAAGGCCGCGCCTGAATAGAGCCATTGCTCCCAATCCGGCAGGATACGCGCGAGGGCGAAGGCAAGCACGAACAACGCGCCGGTCAGGAGGACAAGCCGACCCTTGCTGCCTTTCCACCACGCCTCTGTACTGCGCTTACGAGGCGGGCCCGCCTTTGTCTCCGCCTGTTCGATCACTGGCGTGTAGCCCAGCGCGCGGATCTTTTGCTCAATCGTGCCGAGGGCCGTGCGGTCCTCATCGAGTTGCAACGCGAGCGTCTCGTTGGCGTAACTGACATTGACGTCGCTAACGCCTGGCAGACGTTGCATCGCCGTTTCGATTTTCAACGCGCAGGATGCACAGTCCATGCCTTCTACACGCAGTTTGTAAGGGCTCGCTGCCGCCATGAGATGTCACCTCGACAATTTGATGTAACACCGCAGATAGACCCTGTAGCAACTACAGGGTCAAGGGCCGGTTTCTATGATTACCTTTGCGCGGCGATCCGTGCGCGAATCCGTCGCACAGAGACTTGACCTTGTAGCTTGTACAGGGTGCAAAGATGCTCGAAATACAAAGCTTGATGGAACGAAAGAAACGTTGCGAAAGGGAGTGCTATGACCACCGGTGCGGGCACGACTGAAAATGTCTGGGCGGCCGTGTTCTTGGCATGGCTCATCGCGCTTGCCGCCTCGCTGGGCGCTCTCTTCATTGGTGAGATTATGGGACAGACACCGTGCAATCTGTGCTGGTATCAACGCGCTTTCATGTTTCCGCTGGCGGTCATTCTGGCTGTTGCCAGCTTTCGGGGCGATGCCAGCGTTTCCTGGTACGGGCTTCCACTGGCCGCCCTCGGCGCCGCCATCGCGGCGTTCCACTCCTTGCTTTATGCGGGCGTCATTCCCGCCGCCATCGAGCCCTGTGGTCAAGACGGCCCATCCTGTTCGAGCGCGGATATGACGATTCTTGGCGTTTTGCCGCTCCCCTACCTATCGCTCTCTGCCTTCTTGAGCATTGCCCTTCTTCTCGTTCTCGCGCGCCGGAGGCGTCCAGCATGACCAGACGGTCCATCGTACTTTTCACTGGCCTCGTCGCACTGATCGTCTTTGCCGGCGGAGCCTTTCTCTACGACCGCTACGGCAGCACCTCGGCACAGCTCGTTGCAACACCGCAAGGTGATTCGATGGTCAGGACGCATTCACCAATCATTGGCCCTGCGGATGCGCCGGTGACGATCGTGGAATTCTTCGATCCGTCCTGTGAGGCCTGCCGAGCCTTCTATCCAGCCGTTAAGCAGATCATGGCGAATTTCCCTGACGAGGCGCGCCTTGTCATCCGATATACGCCCTTCCATGAGGGATCGGAGGAAGCCGTCAGGATTCTGAAACGGCCCGTCTTCAGGACCGCTACGAACCCGTGCTGGAAGCCTTGCTGGCGCGCCAGCCGGAATGGGCCGTGCATGGTGCACCCGACCTTGTGAAAGCCTGGGAAATCGCAGCGGCGGCCGGGCTTGATGTCGAGCAGGCACGGCGCGAGATGTCCTCGTCCGAGATCGACGCGGTTCTTGAGCAGGACCTGGCCGATGTTCAGAGCAATAAAGTTCGCCAGACACCGACTTTTTTCGTGAATGGCAGGCCGCTCGAATCTTTCGGACCGCAGCAACTCTACGATCTGGTGCGTGAAGAGGTGGAGAGTGCCAGAGCGGCACAATAGGCGAGCCATCAAGATCGACAAACGTCCAGATCGAACCTACATTGACCCTGTATTCGCTATAGGGTCACGCAATGAACTCTTCAATTCTGACGATCGGACATCTTGCAAGGCAGACCGGCACCAAGGTCGAGACAATCCGGTTTTACGAGAAGAATGGTCTACTGCCCGAGCCGTCACGCACCGAAGGCAACTATCGGGCTTATGAGCCGGATCATCTGAACCGGCTGAGCTTCATCCGGCGCGCGCGTGATCTCGGTTTCTCGCTCGACCAGATCAGGGCGCTTCTCGCACTCTCCGACAATCGCGGGCAATCCTGTGCGGCTGTTGACGCCATCGCTAGTGAACACCGTGCAGAGGTTGAAAAGAAGATCACTGATCTGATGGCGCTTAAGGCCGAACTCGACAGGATGATCGACCAATGCGGGTGCGGCGTCGTCGCCGATTGCAGGATTATCGAAACCCTGTCTCCTCTGCCGTCGAGAACCTAATGACTGCTCACCGCAGCGCCGGGCCTCTCGATGCCAAAATCTTTGCGGCGATCGGTGACGTAATCATCTGGATCACAGCGAAGAAGGCGGCAGGCACGGCGATTTTCGAGGGCAACCCGGACGCCGCTACGAACGCCGCTGCAATGGAGAACTCCTTTTTGCTCACCGTGAACAGGTAGGCGATCAGTTCTTGCCGGTCGGCCACAAAGACTTGCGCGACGGACCCGACCGCATAGCCGATCAGGTTCAGCGTGAGCGCGGCCAGCGCGATCACGAAGGCGAACCAGCCATAGCCGAGGATTGTTTCGGCGTTCGGACCGACGACCGCCAGAAGCAGGAGCAGATAGAGCACCGAACCAAGAGAGGGATAGAGGCCATCGTGTCGGCCGACCGCTTCCGGGTATCGCGTGCGTAGGTAGACCCCGATCACGGTCGGCAGCACCACGATCTGCACTAATTCCATGATGACCGCCCCGATGGGAACTTGCAGCTCGATTCCGGTGAGAAGCAGGAACAGGATTGGCACGATGAAGGGCGAAAGCACTGTGTTGACCGCATTGAGGACCGCCGCGAGGGCGACATTGCCGCGTGCGAGCAGGACCAGCAACGGAGCGGAAACGTCAGTCGGCAGAGTGCCGACAAGGGTTTGACCGGCGGCCAGCGGCCCAGAGCCGAAGAACAGCCGCCCGGTGAACCATCCGGCGAGCGACATGGGACCATAGACGAGGCCAAGCGCCCAAAGCTGCCGGCTCGGCTTCCGGAAAACCAGCTTCACGGCGTGAGCGTCGAATGTCAGGCTGATGACCAGCATCAGCAATGCCAGAAGCGGGCTTATGCCGCTTTCAAGGACCATGCCGAGCGAAGGGACGAGCAGGCCAAGCGCGGCCGTTACAACGGCCAGCAGCAGGAGATTGTTTTCAACAAAAGCGAGGGCTTTCTGCATCGGCAGTCCTATTCGCAGCGGATCGTGCCGGTCGGGCGGCCCTCGCATTTCGCGAACAGGGCAATCGCTTGATCGCAATATTTGCAGTGACCTTGGCAGCAGTCGTGCATGAGGAAGGCGACGAGATCGGAGAGCGCCGGCCAATCGGCGCTGTAGATGATCGACTTGCCATCTCGCCGCCCCTGCACGAGTCCGGCACGCTCCAGTTCCTTGAGATGGAAGGAGACGCGCGACGGCGGCGCATTATCGAGCGCGCCGGCGATGGCACCAGCGGCCATGCCGTCAGCGCCGGCGACGACCAACATGCGGATTATCCGCAAGCGGTCCTCGTGAGAGAGCGCGGCGAAGCCCGCGAGCGCGTCGTTTTCGTCCATATCATTTCAACGTTTCATGTTTTGTTGAAATTGTTGCTTATAGACGGAGCGCACTCGCGTCAATGTCGCGCAAATCCTAAAGCCTGCAACAGATCGGCCGATCCTGGAAATCAAAGGTCTCCGTGTCGTATGTCTTTGTCGTTAGCGGCGGAAAACGCGCGACATAATTTGCGACAATAGGTGTCGTTTGATGGCGTTACCCTTCGGGCCGGGCTTTCGGCTGCGCCGGAACCACGCCTATGGCGCGTTTCCGCCATTCGGCTTCAATCCCATAACGCAAGGGCGGCGGCGCCCATTTCGCGGCAAGCCCAACCCGGTTGAGCAAGGGGCCCGGGGCCGATCCTGGTCGCCACGGCAGGCCCATGACGAGGTTGGGCTTTCCGTCCGCTTCAACCGGCAGGCGGATCAGCGCCGGGAAGCTCGAACCGTCCGCTTGGACGAGGCATGGCGCAACGCCCCGCAAGCGATCTTCGGGCCACGCCGGACACGGTAGCACCCGCGAAGGTCAGACGAAACCACACCCACTATAGCCCCCGCTGGCGATCGGCGAACTTGCCTTGCCGGTCGGGTCAGGGAAGGCCGTAACGGGAGGACCCGCGCACCGTCCCCGATCCCGGCGAGGCGCAGGACGGTCGCCATTGCCGTGTTCCATCTGATTTCCTGTTCGGACGCCCCATTCGCGTCCTCGATTGGCATGGTCTGACCGAGGACCGCCGCCGCTGAAGCGGCGCCTCGCTCCCTTCCCGCAACGTCCGTCGCCAGCTTTTTTCCGCCGCCTTCGGCTTTGCATCGCGAAACAAAAAAGCCGTCGCCGGCCGCCTTCCACGATGTTCCAGCCCCAAGGGGTGCGGGGCCGATCGTCCCCGGTCTCACGACCGCCATCGAGGTCGCAATGGCGCGGCCCGACAGGAAAAGGAATACGACAATGGCAACCATCGGCACCTTCACCAAGAACGAGAACGGCGTGGGCTTCACCGGCGCGGTCAAGACCCTGACCCTCAACGTCAAGGCGAAGTTCACCGCCACCGAGGGCGATAGCGAGCGCGGCCCCGACTTCCGCATCTTCGCAGGCGCTACCGAGTTCGGCGCGGCCTGGAAGAAGATCGCCCGCGAGACGCAGCGCGAATACTTCAGCGTCAAGCTGGACGATCCGAGCTTCCCTGCACCGATCTACGCCAGCCTGGTCGAAGCCGAGGACGGAAAGTCCCACAACCTCATCTGGTCCCGCCGCAACGGCGACTAAGACCGGCCCCGAGACTGCCCCGCTCAACCGAGCGGGGCTTCTTTTTGCTCATGGCCGCCACCGCTCAAGGAACAAGGAGATCGGGATACACGGCTTTCCGGTTCTCGGGTTTTGCGTATCCCGATCAGATTTTCTCTCCCGTCCTCCGCTGCGCTCTGGCCGGGCTGGTTGCTTGGGGGCGCTGCCCCCTGGCGCGGCACAAGGGCGGCCGGGCGGTATCCCCAGCCTTCCGCGCGGATGCCAGCTTTCGCACCTTCGTTATGACTTCGATCCGCTTGTGCAGGCCGGGTGATCCCCCTCCGCCCGTCCGTCCTTGCACCTTGCACCCCCCGGTCTCGCCGACGGGCAGGGTTGCAGCGCAGCGCTGCGCTCCAACCCAAGCCCATGAAAGGAAAGACCATGAACACCATGACCATCAACGCCAGCCAGCCGGTTTCCAAGGGGTATCGCGTGGACATTTCGCGCGGCCAGAATATTGGTCGCGTTTCATCGGAATGGTTTTCGCGCCCGGATGATGAGCGCTATCTGTCGCTCACCGAGCTTTACGACGCGGTGAAGGCCCGCGCGGATCGCGCCAAGGCGCGCACCGTGGAGAGCCGCGCCGTGCGCGTGGAGGCGACCCGCGACAATACCGAGCGGCTTTCGCTGATCGTGCCCGGACAGGAGCAACCCGTCGCCCCGACGCATTGGAGTTTCGGCCAGCTTTGCAGCCTTGTCGGTGCACCGGCCCGATACCTGCGCGAGCTTCCCGCGCCGCTGGCTGGCATCAACCTGCAACATGGCTTACTGTCCCATCGCGGCGAGCTTGTGAAAACGCTGGAAACCGAGGATGGCCGCGTTGAGCTTCGGGCCGTGACCGGCCCCGACTATGGCCGCATCTGGGATCATGAGCTTGTCGCCGCCGTGATGAAGATCGCCGGGAACGGAACCGGGGACACCATGTGGAAGGTGCCGGGCGTGCTGGATTGGGCGACCATGACGCACAACCCCTTTGTGGATGTAACCAAGGACACGACCACGCTTTACGCCAGCGACCGCGACGTTTTCCTGTTTCTGGTGGACGACACGCACCCCATCGAAGCCGGACGCCTGCCGAATGGCGACCCCGACCTTTATTTCCGGGGTTTTTATTGCTGGAACAGCGAAGTCGGATCGAAGACCCTCGGCATCGCCTCTTTCTATCTCCGGGCGGTCTGCATGAATCGAAATTTGTGGGGCGTCGAGAATTTCGAGGAAATCAGCATCCGGCACAGCAAGTTTGCCGCGCAACGCTTCGCCCATGAAGCCACCCCGGCGCTGACCAGCTTTGCCAATTCCAGCCCCGCGCCTTTCGTCGCCGGGATCAAGGCGGCGCGGGAGCGGATCGTCGCCCGCACCGACGAGGATCGGGAGAGCTTTTTGCGCAAGCGCGGTTTTAGCAAGGCGGAAACCGGCAAGATCATCGAAACCGTGTTGCAGGAGGAAGGCCGCCCGCCCGAAAGCATCTTCGATTTCGTCGCAGGCATGACGGCGCATGCCCGCAGCAAGGCCCATCAGGATACGCGCCTTGAACTGGAAACGAAGGCGAAAACCTTGCTGGAGAAGGCCGCATAGCCCTCAAAAGCCGCGCAGCCGGAAATCCGGTTGCGCGGCTTCCCGGTTCTCCAATTTTCCGCCGATCCGGCATCGCGGATCGGCGGTGCGGCCATGCCCAAAAACATGGCCGCGCTCGCCGGGCTGCGCCCGACTCGCAGAATCACACACGCACTGTTAAGAACAAAGTAACCAAGTAATTTATTGAGTTACGCGCTTCGGTTATCGCGACTGCACAGCTACAACGACTTCCGGTCTTCTTGAAATCTCTCTATCCGGGCGTTGCCCTGCGCCGCCCGGTATAGGGAGGTGACGCCATGTTGAGTATTGATTGGCGTGTTCCGGGCGCTTACGGGCACGCAAAAACCATCCCCGCCGCCGGATTCGCCTGGGAGTATCTTCGTCGCAATGAGGACTATCATCGCGACTTCGAGACCATATCACGCTTGAAGAAACCGGCTGCCAGCCGACTGGAAACCTTCTCGAAGCGTTGGGGGTTGCGATTTCCCGTCCGACCCCGAAACCCCACCTGACCGACAATCCCTGTTCTGGATTCCAAGCCTCCAGCCGCAAGTTGTTCTCCTTTCGCCCGTCCAGCATCGGGACGGCGCGACAGAACCTATAGTGACGCTGGCGCATCTGTCCGGCCTTGATCTGCGGCACGCGGCGGACGGATGGCATGGTATCTGGCAGGTCGATGGCGTCGCGCATCAATTCTGGCTGCCCGAGGCCGTGCCCGATGCAGCCGCCTTCTATGCCGCTACCCTGCTGATGGATTCCTTCATGGAGCTTCGCGCCCATGCGACCCGCCGCCTATGGCGATCCCTCAGCGGACGGGCACCTGGCCCGGACTTCCGAACCATGCCCGCCCAGCTCCGGCAGTTTCACACCTTGTCCCTGCGCGCGCTCGACGCTCGCCTGCGGGGCGAAAGCTACCGCGTCATTGCCGAAATTCTGCTCGGCTTTCGCGGGAGCAAGGAAGATTGGGAAGCCGATCCCCGCAAGAATCAGGTCCGGCGTCTGGTCGCCCACGGCATCAAGATGATGCGGGGCGGCTACCGCCTCTTGCTGCACTATCCGATCAAACCGCCTGCCAAGTGAAGCGCCAGCGCTAGTCAGCGCTGAGCTGCGACCGCCTGTTCCAAGATGCGCCGATATCCCTCGCGTGAAAGCCATTGGGCGCGCGCGAGGTGGCTTTCCCAGCAACGCAGCGTTCGCGCTTCGTCGTCAACCGGATCGCGGTGCAGGACGATCCGCGCAACTTCCTTCCAGTCCGTGCCTTCCGCCTTCGCGTCGAGAAGGCGCAGATAGGTGACGTAGTGCTGTTCATCGTATGGCGTGATGTTGTTACCCGTTGGCGCTTCGTCGCCTACATCAGGATCGAGTTCGACGGGTGTTTGCATCGTCGTTCCCCTTTTACCCGGAAGAGCCGAGCTTGCGGTGCGCCCCCGCAAATGGCCCCTCTGACCTGGTGATCGGGGAGTTAGTAACCGTGTTGGACGGCCCCATGGCCTTTAGGCGGGTAGCCCTGGACATACGCCATGGGCTCCCCGACCATAGGGTCAAGGAGTGTGGTGCCGTCACGGCCGACACCAACCGCCAACAGGGGTTACTAAGCCCCAGAGCAGCGCGTCTGCTCCGCCCGTAGTCTTAACCGAACCGCGCACGAATGTCTTCGCCAATTCAACGCGACGGCCACGCCCCCACTGAAATCGTTCCGCTTTTCGTCTTCGCGGGGGGTGCCGCCAGCGCATAGGCGCAAATACGGCACGCTACAGGTCGCCGATCCCTCGCCATCGTTCGCCATAGCCCGCTGCCGGCATCGGCAGCCCGACCGACGAACGAGGTGAACCCCATGGCCATCCGCCGCAATGCGGACCTGCCGCCGCGCCTGTTGCGCACAAAGGAAGCTGCGCGCTTCCTTGGCTTGTCCATCCGCACATTGGAGAAACATCGCACCTACGGCACCGGCCCGACCTATCGCAAGGTCGGCGGCCGCGTTCTCTACACCGTCCGCGATCTGGAAGCGTGGAGCGCCATCGGCACCCGCAAATCCACCCGCGACAAGAACGCCGGCACGGTCTTCGCCGCACGCCCGCTCACACCCAAAGAACGGGATGAGTGCTGAATGTTGCGCGACGACGAACATAGACCCGCGCAGCCGACCGACGCCAGCGAGCGCAGCCGCCTCGATCCCTTCGTGGTCGCAACCGGCGATGCCGCGCCGCGCGACCAGCGCGATTTGATGGAGCGGCCCTTCTTCTCGCTGGCGAAGCGGCCCCGCACTACGCCGATCCTCTACCGGGCCGCCGATGTAGAGGTGCAGGTGTTCGCCATGCCCGAACATGGCATGGCGACGATCTGGGATGCGGATGTGCTCATCTGGGCTGCCAGCCAGATCGTCGCGGCCGAGAACGCCGGTTTCACCACGTCGCGCTTCTTCCGCTTCATGCCATATCAGCTCCTGCGCGCCATCGGGCGGGCCACCGGCAACCGGGATTACCTGTTGCTCAAGGCCGCGCTCGCGCGCCTGCAATCGACCGTCATCGCTACGACGATCCGCAACGGCCGGCATTGGCGGCGGCGGCAGTTTTCATGGATCAACGAGTGGGAGGAAATGACGACGCGCACGGGCCGCGTCGAGGGCATGGAATTTGTCCTGCCCGAATGGTTCTACAACAGCGTCATCGACCGCTCGCTGGTGCTGACCATCGACCCGGCCTATTTCCGGCTGACCGGCGGCATCGAGCGCTGGCTGTATCGCGTCGCCCGCAAGCATGCCGGACGCCAGACCGAGGGCTGGGCGTTCGAGGTTTCCCACCTTCACCAGAAATCCGGTAGTTCGGCCCGGCCGTCCGACTTCGCGCTCGACCTGCGCCGGATCGCTGCCCGCCAGTCGCTGCCCGGCTATTGCCTCCAGATCGAATGGGAAGACGGCCGGGAGTTGCTGCGTTTCCGTCCCGAAAATCTATCCACAGTGCCTGTGGATAACCATGTGAATCCTATCGGGACATTAGGCGCACGCAGTATCGGGACATTAGGCGCAAATCGCCCGCCGGACTCTATAGAAGAATCTAACAAAGAATCTAACTCTTCTTCTTTGACGCGCGCGCACGCGATCCATGGTGCCTGTCGGGGTGCCAGGTTTCGCGAACCGGGGCGAGGTTTCGCGGACTCGCTCCGGGAAACGCGAACCGGGTTCACGAACCCGGAACCGAATACTGCCCAGAACCCCTCGGTTTCCAAGCCGGTCCACTCGATCAACGACGATCAGGTGGCGCAAAATCTGCGCAGAAACCAGTACGCAAACCCGGATCACCACGAGCCCGATTCACAAACCTGGAACGAGTCGCTCTCCGCCAATCCATTGGAAAGGCAAGATTCTGCCGACGGTTCGATTCACGAAACCTGGAAAAACGACAGTGCCGGCGCCACCCGGCGAGGTGCGCCATGATCGTCGCCGTTCTCAATCAGAAAGGCGGCGTCGGCAAAACCACGCTGGCGCTGCATCTCGCCGGAGCCTGGGCGGCGCAAGGACGGCGCGTCGTGCTGATCGACGCCGACCCGCAAGGCTCCGCGCTCGACTGGTCCGAACGGCGCAGCCATGAAGGGCTGCCGAGGCTGTTCAGCACCCTCGGCCTGGCCCGCGATACGCTGCACCGGGAAGCCCCGGAGCTGGCCCGCGATTCCGATCATGTCGTCATCGACGGGCCGCCCCGTGTCGCCAGTCTCATGCGCTCGGCGCTGCTCGCCGCCGACCTCGTGCTGATCCCGGTGCAGCCGTCCCCCTTCGATGGTTGGGCCTCGGCCGAGATGCTGGCGCTTCTGAGGGAAGCACGCATCTACCGGCCCGAGCTTGCCGCCCGCTTCGTTCTCAATCGTTGCGGCATACGCACGGTCATCGCGCGGGAGACGGCCGAGACGCTGGCCGATCACGATCCGCCCATGCTCTCCGCCACCATCGGCCAGCGTGTCGTCTTCGCCGACGCCGCGCAGTCCGGCCGGCTCGCCAGCGAGATTGACGGCGACAGCCCCGCCGCGCGCGAAATCGCGGCGCTGGCCGCCGAGATCGACCGGCTGCGCATCGGAAGGGCCGCGCCATGACCGGACGCACCCGCAAGCCCGGCTTCGCCTCCCGGCCGGGCAATCCCGAAAGCTGGATCAGGGCGGCCGAGGCGCAGCCGGATGGAAAGGCCGCCGGTGAAGCATTCACCGCCCGCCTGACCATAGACGTCACGCCTGAGCTGCGCGGCCGCATCAAGGTCGCCGCCTTCCGGCGCGGCATCACCGCCAGCGACATGCTGCGCGACCTGCTCGCGCGTGAATTTCCATCCTCCGAAGGAGATCAGCCATGACCGGCAAAGCGGCCCGCCGCATGCCCGGCCGTCCGCTGCCGGATGGCCCCGCACCCTTCACCACATTGGTCGAACTGACCTTCGAGAAGCGCAAGGTCGAGCATTGGATACGCTTCGGCCGCAAGAGCTACGAACAGATCATCGACCGCCGCCGCAGCGTCGTCGGCTTCGCGCCGAACAGCATATTCGCTTTCGTGCGATGGGCGGCCGGCGACCATGGCACGGTGATTTCCCGCATCGACATCGTGCGCGCCATCGGCCGTGGGGAGCCGTTCCAGACGCTGCCCTTTGTTCGCCCCGGTGGCGAAATCCTGTTGCGCCTCGGTAGCTGGGCGAAGGTGCAACGCGCACTTGCCGCCATCGACGCCGTGAAAGCGCTCGGCCTCGATCCGGCAGACGTATCGCCGGAGCACTGGCGGCATGTTCATAACCGCCTGACGGTCGGTCTGGAGCCGCATCCCTACACGCCCGAGCGGCATGCAGCATGGATCGGCCGCCAGAGGATCGACCCATGACGTGCCGCCGCATCCTCACGGTAACGGCGCTGGCCGTCATCGGTATCGCCGCCGCAAGCGTCGTCGATTGGCCTGCGAAACTGATCTGGAACGCCACCGCCAGCGCGCCCATCGGCTTCTACACGGTCGCGCCAGCCGACGCGCTCGACGTGCCGGAGCTGGTCGCCGTCATGCCGCCCGAACCGCTCGCCGCCTTCATGATCGAACGGGGTTACGTCGCACGCGGCGTCCCGCTCCTGAAGCGCGTACTCGGCTTGCCGGGACAGCGCGTATGCCGCGACGGCTCCGCGATCACGGTCAACGGAATCGAGATCGGCGAGGCGCTGGCGCATGACCGGATCGGCCGCGAACACCCTGTCTGGCAGGGCTGCCGCATCATCTGCGACGGCGAACTCTTCCTGATGAATTGGGACGTTCCCGACAGTCTCGACGGCCGATACTTCGGCCCCATCCCCGCAAATTCCGTCATCGGCCGAGCGGTCCCGATCTGGACCGACGAGGAAGGCGACGGCCGCTTTGAATGGCGCGCGCCGACGCAATGACCGCTTCCCCATCAGCGGGAGCGGTGCCCGCCGATGGTTCTCCAACCTCACCGCCAAGGAGAATGTCATGCCCCAGATTGGTGAATTTACGCGCGACGAGGCCGGCTTCATCGGAAACCTCGGGACGCTCTTACTGCATCAGGACATCATCATCGTCGCGGCAGAGCCGTCCGATGCGGAGAACGCACCGGATTATCGCGTTCACCTCTTCGACGGCATGAGCAACGAAACCGGCCCGGAGGTCGGCGCAGCCTGGAAACGCACCGGCGAGAAGGCCGGCGAATATCTTTCCGTGCTGCTGGACGATCCCACATTCCCGCATCCGATCCGCGCCAACCTGTTCCGCGACGACGATGCGGGCGCGTCGTGGTCGCTGCACTGGAGCCGCCCTAAACCGCGCGACGAGCGGGACTAAGGCCATGCGAACCCGCATCATTCCCGCACTCAAGACCCTCATCCCGTTGTTCGCGGAAGGACCGGCTCATCCCGCCGTCCCGCTCAGGCGCGAGACGGCCGACGCGCGCAGCGAAGGTCAAGGGCGGCCAACGGCCGGCGCTTGCGCCTTGCCCTTGACCGCAGCGAGCACGCTGGCAGGCTGGTGTCGTGGCGGAGACAGGGCGGCATGGCGCTATGCCGCCCTGATAGTAGCCGGCGTGCTGTCGTTCGGCGGCGGATCGGCTTTCGCGGTCGCGCAATCGACGCCGGCCGCTCAGTCCGCCGCCCATCCTCATGCCGCTCACATTGCCGAGGCGTCGCAGCGCTTCGGCATCCCCGAACTCTGGATTCGCGCCGTGCTGCGCGCCGAAAGCGCGGGCGACGTGCGCGCGGTCTCAACGGCCGGCGCGATGGGGTTGATGCAGGTCATGCCCGACACCTGGGCGGGCCTGCGCACCCGTCATCGGCTCGGCCGCGATCCCTACGAGCCGCGCGACAACATCCTCGCAGGAACGGCCTATCTGCGCGAGATGTTCGACCGCTACGGCAATGTCGCGGCGATGCTGGCGGCCTACAATGCCGGTCCCGGTCGCTACGATGAATACCTTGCGACCGGCCGCGCATTGCCCGCCGAAACCCGCGCCTATGTGGCCGCGCTCGCGCCGGTTCTCGGCGGCGCGGCTGCATCCGATACCATGGTATCGGCACCGCCACCGCCGCCCGACTGGCGCGAAGCCCCGCTCTTCGTCACGCGCCGCAGGCCGGCAGCATTTTCGTGGCCCGCGCCGACGATGGGGGAACGCCATGAGGACGGCGTTCCCGTCCTCGGCGCGATCCGTTCCGGTGTCCAGTCGGGCAGGTTTGCGCCTGGCTGGATTCCCGGCAGGAAGGGCGGAAAGGGCGAAAAGGAAGGAGGGCAAGATTGAAGAAACCGGCACCATATCGGGCCGGTTTCCGAAATTGTTGTTGTCTGCACACTGGTTGGGCGGCCGATTCCGGCACCATGGATTTGAGGCGTGGAGTGCCGCAATTTCGCGCAACGCCTTGGCTTTGCGGGATTTCGACCGGCACCATGGCCGCCGATTGCCCGATTTTCCACCATTTTGGCCGGAGGCGCATCCATGAGCGCCGATGACGAAAACCGCTTCCGGCCGAAGCCCGGCCGTATCCGCTCGGACACGCCGCGCGCGGGCAAGACCAAGAGCTTTCTCACGCAAGCCAAGAAGATCGCCCGGCAGCAGCGCCGCACGTCGCCCCGCGTCGGTTTCGGAACGGCGGCGTTCACGCCCGTAACCCCGGCCGGTTCGCATGTGGTCCTGTCGAGCGGCAAGGGCGTGAAGCGCGGGCGCGGCGCGATCTTCGTCCGCACTCGCAACCTCGGCGGCGGCTGGCATCACCGGCAGCCGGGCGCGCGTCGCGTCATCGTCCAGCAGCGCTACATCCTCCACCCCGGAAAGGGCCATAAGGCGCAATCCCATCTTCGCTATATCCAGCGGGACGGCACTTCGCGCGACGGCGAGCGCGGACAGCTTTATTCCGCCACCGAAGACCGCGCCGACCGCGACGCCTTCATTGATCGCGGCCAGGACGACCGCCACCAGTTCCGGTTCATCGTCTCGCCCGAGGACGGGGCAGAGCTATCCGACCTCACAGCCTATACCCGCGACCTCATGGGCCGGGTGGAAGGCGACCTCGGAACCAAGCTCGATTGGGTTGCGGTCAACCACTACAACACCGGCCATCCCCATGTGCATGTCATCGTCCGGGGCAAGGACGAGCTGGGGCAAGATCTGGTCATCAACGGCGACTACATCGTTCACGGCATCCGCGAGCGCGCCAGCGAGCTTGCCAGCCTCGAACTCGGCCCCGTGACCGAGATCGAGCAGACCCGCAAGCTCACCGCCGAAATAGATCAGGACCGATTCACCCGCATCGACCGAGCCATGGCTGAGGAAGCCGACGGACGGTTCATCGACCTGCGCCACGAGCCGGGGGAGCCGAAGCGGCAGTTCGAGCGCAGCCTTCGCCTGCGTCGGCTTTCCAAGCTGGGGCGGATGGGCCTCGCCACCGAACACGCGCCCGGCGTCTGGGAATTGAACGAGCGGCTTGAACTGACGCTGCGCGAGCTGGGCGAGCGCGGCGACATTATCCGCACCATGCAAAGATCGCTCGCCGCCGATGGGCTTGAGCGCGATCCGATGACCTTCCGCATCCATGAGGGCGCACCCGCAACGCCTGTCACCGGCCGCGTCCTCGACAAATATCTCGCCAACGAACTGGGCGACAATCTCACCATCGTCGTGGACGGGATCGACGGGCGGACGCACCATATCGCCAACATCGACCCCATGCAGTTGGAGGATGCCCGGATCGGCGGCGTCATCGAGATCGGCCGTGCCGAGGCGACGGCCCGACCGTCCGACCGCACCATTGCCGCCATCGCCGAGGACGGCATCTATCGGCCGAGCCGCCATCTGGAGCAGGCGAAATTCGAGGGCCGCGTTCCCGGCGGCGACTATGAGGGCTATGTCGATGCGCATGTTCGGCGACTGGAGGCGCTACGCCGCGCTGGAATCGCCGAGCGGATCGACGCCGACCAGTGGCGTATCCCCGAGGATTTCGAGAGCCGCGCCGCTGCCTATGACGCTGGCCGCACCCGGCAGGCCAGCGTTCGCGCCCTGTCGGCCTTCGATCTGGAAAAGCAGATCGGGGCGGACGGCGTGACCTGGCTTGACCGCCGGATGATCCACGGCGAGACCGCCGACCTTGCAGCAGCGGGTTTCGGTCAGGAGGTGCGTGAGGCCATCGACCGCCGCCGCGAGCATCACGTTGAACAGGGTGACGCTACCCGAGCGCGGGACGGCCGCGTGTTATACCGGCGCAACCTGCTAGCCACGCTGCGCGAGCGGGAGGTTGCCCGCGTCGGCGCGGAGATGGCGGAGAGCAAGGGGCTGCCGTTCCGTGCCGCCACAGATAGCGAGAACGTCAACGGCAAGTTCACCGGCACCGTGCAGCTATCCAGCGGCAAGTTCGCCATCGTCGAAAAGAGCTATGAGTTCACGCTTGTCCCGTGGCGGCCGGTCATCGACCGTCAGCTTGGCCGCGAGGTCATGGGCGTCGTGCAGGGTGGTTCGGTGTCGTGGCAGTTGGGGCGATCGAAAGGCCTGGGTATCTAGTGTGTCGCACTTTTCCCAGTTGTTCGAGCAGCGACACCATAAGTGCTCGTGTCTCAGAATAGTCAGTCAGCATTGTCGAGACGTGTTTTGATCTGCTCCATCTGTTCGATTTCAGACCGTTGCGCGCGGATTATATCGTCGCACAATGCAACCAGTTCGGCGTCTCTGATATCGGCCTCCCGACACATCAGGATAGCTCCCGAATGATGGGGGATCATCGAGTCGATAAACTGACGATCGTCGATGAAGGTTTGTGCGCGCGTCGCCGCAAACGACCCGATCGTCAGGACGATGAACGCCGCATAGAGCGCGAGATTGAGAGCCCTTCTTGGAAACATGCCCGGCATTGTCGCCAGCATGAAGATGCCCATCGGCGCCCACATGGTCACGGCCATGTAGAACATGTTGAGATTGTTCCGAAAGTCATGCAGACCGTCGATCATCGAAAACATCACGACGTACATGACGACCAGACCGAGCGCCATGTTGATCCAGAACATCAGATAGGGACGGCCTGCGCCGTGGTTCTCGTGGTGCCGTTTGTTGGTGTCGGATGATTGGGTCATCTCGTCTCTCCCGCTGCGCTTAATCAATGCCCAAGACCCACGCCCATCGGCTTGAGCAGCATCCAGATGGCCATTCCGACCATCATCAGGTTTTCGGTCAGCGACACAAATCCGAGCGGCACGTTGCTGTCTCCGCCGACACAAGCGCATTTGAGTTCGCGCTTATCGATATAGACCGCCTTGAAGACGGAGATGGCTCCGATTGTGCCGATGAAGAGGGCGACCGGAATCGACAGCCACATCAAGGCTCCGGCGATCATGAGAATGCCTGCCAAAGCCTCGGCGAACGGATAAATATAGGAGTAACGCACCCACCGCTGTGCCAACAGATCGTAGTTCAGGAACATGGTGGCGAAGCCCTCCACGTCCTTCAGCTTCTGTAAGGCGAGCAGGGACATGGCAATGGCGATGAACCACTCTGCCGCCTCGACGGTGAGGAGACTTCCGAACGCAGCCCAGCTCGCCGCCAGCGCCATTGCCGCTGCCATCGAGAACAGTGCGATCACAGGCGTGTAGGTGGTAGCGTCCTTGTCCTTCACCTCCTTGCCGAAAAAAGCGAGGAGATCGTCATAACCGCCAATGCGCTTGCCATCGATGAAGGTCTGCGGTGTGGTCTCTACACCATGCTCTTCCTTAAAGGCGTCAATTTCGGCGCGGGAAGTAAGTTCATGGTCGTTGACTGCGTAACCCTCACGTTTCAGAAGATCGAGGGATTTGAGACCGTAGGGACAGGTATGTTCGGGCGTCACCATCCGGTGCAGTTCGGCGTGTTTTCCAGATGCCATTTTCGGTTCCTTTGATGTCTATAGCTTCGCCTTGGCGAAGACCTCGACCAGCTCGGTAAATTTCGCGCGCTGCTGCGCGGCGTTCCCCGAGGCGATCGCATCCTCGACGCAGCAGGCGGCATGGGACTTCAGGATTTCAGTCTCGACCTTGGCGAGAGCGGCCTTGATCGCGTGAACCTGGTGCAGGATGTCGATGCAGTAGCGGTCATCCGCGACCATCTGGCCGACCCCGCGCACCTGTCCTTCAATCCGGTTGAGCCTCGTGCGGAGGGCTTTGTTGTTCTTCTGGCACATCGCCGTTAAATACCCCATATGGGTATATTAAGGCTCGAGAGCCACCTTGGGTTCCTTCCGATCAATAAATCTCTCGTCGGCACCTTCCGACTGCTTTGCCCATTGTCGTGATCATCAGTAGGGTTGACCTTCCAACGGTGGGAAGGATTATCATCCCAGACAAGCAAAGGAGATCAATCCATGAAGATCAGAGCCGAGAATCTGATCGCCGCTGTTGGCGAGCTTCGGGTCGGGTTGCTTACGGTCAGGAATCTGGCCGATACGCTACTATCCCTGGTCGAGGCAGCGGACGCATCACCATTATCTAAGCAGGGTTCCGGGCGTCGTTCTGTGTCCACCGCAGCCGTTTGCCTTGATCGTAGGCGAACCGATGGAGTGCTTGTCGCCTTCGCGGTGGCAACTGTCATCGTGCTGATGACCGGCAAAGGAAAAGGGCGGAATTGATCCGCCCTTCACCGTGTCATTGGCCGCGCTTGGCCAGCCATTCCTGCATCTGCGCGATTTCCGCCTCCTGGGCGGAGATGACCTCCTCAGCAAGTGCTCGCACCTCGGGGTCTGATCCGTGTTCGAGAACGACACGAGCCATGTCGATGGCGCCCTGGTGATGGGGGATCATGCCGCGCATGAAATCCTCATCCGCATCGCCCGTAAATTCGATCGCCATATCGGCATGCATCTTGTCGTTGGCTTGCCTGTAGGCCCGAATGACAGGGTTATCCGAAGGCGTGCCGGCGCCGTGTCCGGCATGTTCACCGTGATTCATGGTCGCTCCTTGGCCTTGCTCGTCCATCTGGGACTGTGCGTAGGCGAGTCCGCCGGCAATGACGAACGCGCCGGCAATGAAGATCGGGGTGAGCTTGTTCATGACGCAGCTCCTGGTCAGTTTACAGTTGCAGGATAGCCGGCTTCTTCGAGAACCTGCTGAAGAGCCCCCGCCGTAGCAGTCGTCTCGACCTTAACCGCGCGCGCTTCCGGATTCGTCTCCACCCTGGCGGTGGGGTCGACTGACTGGATCGCCTTGGTGACGGATTTCGCGCAGCCGCCGCAGGTCATGTTCTCGATTCTGAGTTCCATGAGAATTCTCCTTGTTTCGGTCTCACGCTGCCGGATGTAGGGCTTCCAACCATGGGAAGGTCAATAGCGATTTTTCTCTTTTTGTCCTCTTGACCTTCCCATGGCTGGAAGCCCCATCTTCTGTCCGAACTGGAATTTCGGGACAAAAAAGGAGGCGGCTATGAATGCCCCCGTTCGAGCAACAGACTTGTCTGGAACGATATCACTCCCCATTGAGGGGATGACCTGTGCATCCTGCGTAGGTCGTGTCGAAAGAGCCCTCAAGGCCGTGCCTGGCGTCGCCGATGCGGTCGTCAATCTGGCGACAGAAAAGGCGAGCATCACCACGAACGCTGCGGTCGATCCTGCCACGCTCGTCAAGGCCGTGGAGGATGTAGGCTATGAGGTTGCGGCAAGCTTCTCCGCGCCAACGGCAGCCTCGCTTGAAGTGGCGATCGAGGGCATGACCTGCGCATCCTGCGTGGGACGCGTCGAAAAGGCGCTCAAGGCCGTACCCGGCGTCACCAATGCCGTCGTCAACCTCGCGACCGAGAAGGCCACGATCCAGGGCAGCGCCGATGCGGCGGCTTTGGTGGCTGCCATTGAGGGCGCGGGATACGACGCCAGGGTGATCGCCACGGCGGCAGGAACCAGCCAGGGCGAGACGGATGATCGTTCCGAAAAGAAGGAAGCGGAGCGCCGTGAACTGACGCGCGATTTCACCATCGCGGCGGTGCTGACGGTGCCTGTCTTTATCCTGGAGATGGGCTCGCACGTCGTCCCGGGCATGCATGACCTGATCGCTTCGACCATCGGCATGCAGATGAACTGGTACATCCAGTTCCTGTTGACGACCATCGTGCTGTTCGTTCCGGGTATCCGCTTTTATGACAAGGGGCTGCCCGCCCTGTGGCGGCTCGCCCCCGACATGAATTCACTGGTCGCGGTCGGCACGCTCGCCGCCTATGGCTATTCGCTGGTCGCGACCTTCGCGCCCGGTTTCCTGCCTGCCGGAACGGTGAATGTCTATTTCGAGGCAGCCGCCGTCATCGTGACGCTGATCTTGCTCGGTCGCCTGCTGGAGGCTCGTGCCAAGGGACGCACCTCTGAGGCGATCAAGCGTCTCGTTGGCCTTCAGGCCAAGATGGCGCGCGTGCGCAGGGACGGCAAGACGGTCGAACTGCCGATCGACGCCGTGCTGTCGGGAGACATCGTCGAGGTTCGTCCCGGCGATCGCATCCCGGTGGATGGCGAGGTCATCGAAGGCCAGAGCTATGTCGACGAATCGATGATCACGGGCGAACCGATCCCGGTGTCCAAAACGAATGGCAGCGAGGTCGTGGCCGGAACGGTGAACCAGAAGGGTGCCTTTGCCATCCGTGCGACGGCGGTCGGCGGCAACACCGTGCTGTCGCAGATCATCCGCATGGTCGAGGAGGCACAGGGCTCCAAGCTGCCCATCCAGGCGCTGGTCGACAAGGTGACGATGTGGTTCGTACCGGCGGTCTTCGCCGTAGCGGCCCTGACCTTCGCGGCCTGGCTCTGGTTTGGGCCGTCACCGGCACTTACATTCGCTCTGGTCAATGCCGTCGCCGTCCTGATCATCGCCTGCCCCTGCGCCATGGGTCTGGCGACGCCGACCTCGATCATGGTGGGCACGGGCCGCGGTGCGGAACTTGGCGTGCTCTTCCGCAAGGGCGAAGCGTTGCAACTGCTCAAGGACGCCAGGGTCGTCGCCGTCGACAAGACGGGCACGCTGACCGAAGGCAAGCCTGCGCTCACCGATCTGGAACTGGCCCTTGGTTTCGACCGGGCAGATGTCCTCGGTCTGGTGGCGGCCGTCGAGGCGAAGTCGGAGCATCCGATCGCCCGTGCGATCGTGGATGCGGCCGCCGGGGGGAACATCCCGCTGCCGGCCGTGTCGGACTTCGAATCGGTGACGGGTTTCGGCGTCAAGGCCGTGAGCGGCGGCAAGCGCGTCGAGATCGGCGCTGACCGCTACATGGCAGACCTCGGCCATGACGTGGCTGCCTTCGCAAAAATTGCCGAACGTCTCGGCAATGAGGGCAAGTCACCGCTCTATGCGGCGATCGACGGCAAGCTCGCGGCGGTCATCGCCGTGGCCGATCCGATCAAGGAGACCACGCCTGCGGCGATCAAGGCGCTGCACGATCTCGGCCTCAAGGTCGCGATGATCACCGGCGACAACAAGCGCACGGCAAAAGCCATTGCGGCTCGGCTGGGGATCGACGAGGTGGTGGCAGAAGTGCTGCCGGACGGCAAGGTCGACGCGGTGCGCCGCCTCAAGGCCGAGCACGGCAAGGTCGCCTTTGTCGGCGACGGCATCAATGACGCGCCGGCGCTGGCCGAGGCGGATGTGGGCCTTGCCATCGGCACCGGTACGGACATCGCGATCGAGGCCGCCGATGTGGTGCTGATGTCGGGCAGCCTGCAAGGTGTGCCGAACGCGATCGCGTTGTCGAAGGCGACGATCGGCAACATCCGGCAGAACCTGTTCTGGGCCTTTGCCTACAACACGGCTCTGGTCCCCGTTGCCGCTGGCCTGCTCTATCCGGCCTACGGCATCCTGCTGTCGCCGGTCTTTGCCGCCGGCGCCATGGCCCTGTCGAGCGTCTTCGTGCTCGGCAATGCGCTGAGGCTCAAGACCTTCCGCGCGCCCGCGCAGGCGGAAATCGGTGCAGTCCGGCCCCGTCAGCCTGAACTCGCGCCCGCGGAGTGAGAACAGGCGAGCCTGCTCCGGCAGGCTCGCCACACCTAAAGGAATGAAGCGATGACCTACACGAAAACTCCGTCGGTGGTGCTTTATACCACGCCAACCTGCCCCGATTGCCATGCGGTCAAACGCTGGCTTGTTGATCAAGGCGTCTCATTCGAAGAGCTGGACCTGTCGGATCCGCAGATCGCCGAAGAGGCGAAAGCGCGGACCGGCGTGCGCGTTGCCCCGATCACGATCATCAATGAACAGGTCTTTTACGGAACGTTCGCCGACCAGAAACCTCGCCTGGCGGAAGCACTGTCATCGGGTGCCGCTTGAGGGAGATCGTCATGGCAAGACAAATCGAAATTCGGCAGGCGGGGCGCATCATCGACGTGCCGGATGGCCGAACCATTCTGGAGAGAGCGCTGGAAGAAGGGATCGCATATCCTCATGGATGCCGTTCGGGCCGCTGCGGCTCGTGCAAGTCCCGACTGCTCAGCGGCGAGGTCGATCTTCTGCCGCATACACGCTTTTCCCTGACGGACGATGAGCGGGCTGAGGGATTGATCCTTGCATGCCGCGCGCAGCCGCTCACGGATTGCACCGTCGCGTGGCTCGATGAGGAGGAAGAACAGCTTGATCTTCCCGTCCGCACCTATCGGACGCGGGTCGTCGCGATCGATGACGCAACCCACGACATCCGGCAGATCAGGCTGGAGGTCGAAACGGAAGAGGCCATCGCGTTCAAGGCGGGCCAGTATGCGCAGCTGACGTTCGATGGTGTTCCGGCGCGCGACTATTCGATGGCGAACCAGCCGGGTCGATCCTGCCTCGAATTTCACATAAGGCATGTCCCCGGCGGAGCGACCAGCGAACACGTCGCCAGGTCGCTCAAGGTCGGTGACGAGGTTTCGGTTCGCGGGCCGCTCGGCAGCTCGTTTCTGCGCGAACAGCATACGGGTCCAATTCTGGCGGTTGCCGGCGGGTCGGGACTGGCGCCGATCAAGTCGATTGTCGAAACGGCGTTGGCAAGCGGCCTGCAACAGCCGATCCATCTCTATTTCGGGGCGCGGACGGAACGCGATCTCTATCTCGTCGACCATTTCAGTCTTCTGGCGAGCGCCTACGACAACCTCACTTTCACACCCGTGCTTTCGGAAGTGAGGCGATCCGATCACTTCCGAACTGGGTTGGTAACGGATGCGATCGTGAGTGACGTGCAGGACCTCGATGGCTGGAAGGCATATATGGCCGGACCGCCTGCCATGATCGATGCTGCCGGCATCATGCTTCGCGAGTTGGGCTTGCGCGGCGAGGACATACATGCGGACGTGTTTTTTACGCCCGAAGAAGCACCTACATAAATCGAAGAAAGGAACCAGCGATGAACATCGGAAAGGCAGCGGCGGCATCGGGCGTCTCGGCGAAGATGATCCGCTACTACGAATCGATCGGATTGATCGCGGAAGCGTCGCGAACGGATAGCGGATACCGGGATTACTCCGACAAGGACGTGCATACTTTGCGTTTTATCAGGCGTGCGCGCGATCTCGGTTTCTCGGTCGAGAAAATGACGGAATTGCTTGCCCTGTGGCGAGACCGGAGCCGGGCGAGCGCGGACGTCAAGCGCGTGGCGCTCGAGCATGTCGAAGAACTTGAACGGAAGGCGCGCGAACTCAGGGAAATGAGCATGATGCTCAAGCATCTGGCCGAGAACTGCCGGGGCAATGCCCGGCCGGACTGCCCGATCATCGATGAACTGTCCGCGACTGATGGTCCTGAAACCAGCCCCACGCGCACCCGCGATCGTTCGGGCGCGACAGGGAACAGGTTCGAGCACACGAGGCCCGTCGTTTCGGCGAAGGCGAAACTGAGCGGCCACGGCGCCAGGAAGCAATAGCCATGACGCTTGCCGGCGAAATCCTGCACCTGTTCAAACGGGCGTGCTCGGACGGCGACATGGAAGTTGCCGAGAAGCTATTGCAGGCTCTTGAACTGATTGATGCGCGAGGGCTCGGCGCCACAGCTTCGCACAAGCCGTTGTCTCAAGCTTACCTGGCTATTGGTGAACTTCCTGTGTCTCCGAAAAAATGTCAGCGGCATCATTAAGACATCATCCGTTCAGTGAGGCCCAAGGATGGATGAGCCGGAAACGGGACGGGTCAATGCCGACTTCGCAGGTCAACAACTGCCCGCGTAGGCGGGACTCCGAACCTCAGCGGCGGCGGGAAACCTCCTCCTGATATCCGCGCTCTCGTTCCGGCCAGGTACTCTTGATAAAAGCGAGGACAGCCCGGATCTCGCCGTCGCTCAGGGCATCGGCAAAACCAGGCATGTCGCTCTCATAGCTCCCTCCGACGATGGCCGCTGTACCCTCCTTGACGATGCGGAACAGCATCTCATCGGCATGGTGCCAGGTGTGGCCGCTTTCGTCGTGCGGCGGTGCGGGGAGCCGACCAGAGGGAAGCGGCGAGCGCCAGTCCGGCTGCCCTTCCAGATTCGCGCCGTGGCAAGACGCGCATTGATCCGCATAGACTTGTCGGCCCTGCTCGACGACCTCCGCTGATGCCGCAACGGTGGACCCGGAACGGGCGTAATGCCATCCAGCCAATGTTGCCACGATCGCACCTCCGAGGAGCGACCCTGACCAGAAAGTAATTTGGAGCTTCTTTCGCATGGCACGCATGTTCAGTAGCGAGGAATTGCAACTCACGAGAGAGTCAAGAAGACTTGCCAGAGGTGCGACGCCATCTGCAATAGACATTCCGGTAAGCAGCGCCTATCTTTCCAGTATGTTTGCGCGTGTTGTATCCATGCTTGCCATAGTCGCGGTCGCCGTCATGACGATGGTGCTCTCCGCGCACGCTGTACGCATGAGCATAACGCCAGATCAAGCTGTTCATGTGAACGAGATGATGAACTCCGCAGCCGGCATCGAGCCTGCATGCAGCAGCAAACACTGCGGATCGGCAGATATGGATGCGGGAACCTGTGAACTGGTTTGTGCAGGTTTTTCGCTCTTTCTCATATCACCGAGCAGTGGTTCTGGAAACCAATACACGCCAACCATCTATGTCCTGCCGCCTGATGCAAGCATCGCCGGTCGGGCGCTTGGTCTGAACGAGCGTCCTCCGAAGATCCGTCTCCTCTGATCGCGCCCGGGCTTCGGCCCGTGGTCTTCCGACAGCTTTGAGAAACGGGACTGCTGTCCCGAGGAGACGACCATGAATACCCTTTCACGACGCGGCTTTCTCGCCGCTGGCGCAGCCATGCTGGCCTACGCTCATGTGCCCCGGATGGCGACAGCGCAGGACGCCACGCCGCTGTCGCTTCGCGCCGCCAGCCGGACGCTGGACATCGACGGACGCGCCGCCACTGTCTGGGGTCTTGCCGGGCCATCAGGACAGGGCCTGACACTCGATCCCGGCATGGCCTTCCGGGTGGATCTAACAAACGAACTCGATACCGCCACACTGATTCACTGGCACGGCCAGATCCCGCCCAATGCGCAGGATGGCGTGCCCGACATGCCCTTGCCGATGCTCGCCCCCGGCGAGACACGCGCCTATGACTTCGCACCTCTGCCTGGCACCTACTGGATGCACGCGCATGTGCCGCTGCACGAGATGCGCCTTCTGGCCGCGCCACTGATCGTGCGCAGCGCCGAGGATGTCGCGGCTGACCGGCAGGAGGTGGTGCTGTTTCTGCATGATTTCTCGTTCAAGGCGCCCGAGGAGGTGATGGCTGACATCAAGTCCGGCCATGGCGCCACGGGCAGTCACGGAAGCGGCGAAGGCGCAGGCACGAGCGGAATGTCCGGTATGGACCACGGCGCGATGGGAAACATGCCGATGAATGGCATGGATCACGGCGCCATGGGTGGCATGATGGGAATGGGGTCCATGGACAATATGGCGATGGACCTCAACGACTACGACTGGGACGCCTATCTTGCCAACGATCGCACGCTCTCGGACCCGGAAGTGGTGCAGGTCGAGCGCGGCGGGCGTATCCGCCTGCGGGTTATCAACGCCGCTGCGGCGACTGTGTTCTGGCTCGACACCGGCGAAGCGCAGGCCCGGCTCGTCGCGGTTGATGGCCATGCCGTTCAGCCACTCTCCGGCACGAGGTTCGGTCTGGCCATGGGCCAACGGCTCGACCTTGAGATCGACCTGCCTTCGGAGGGCGGTGCCTGGCCGATCCTCGCGCTGCGAGAAGGCGCGCCGGAGCGCACCGGTCTGATCCTTGCCACTCCGGGCGCCGAGATACGGCACATTGATGCTTTGGCAGAAACCGAAGCACCGGCCTTTGACACCGACCTTGCGCAGGAGACGCGCCTGATCGCCTCTGAGACCTTGCCGGACCGGCCGGTGGACCGCAGCCACATGGTGATGCTGGGCGGCTCGATGCAGCCCTATGTGTGGACGATCAACGGTGCCGTCTGGGGCCAGCATCGCCCGGTTACCGCGAGGCGCGGCGAACGGATCGTGCTGTCCTTCCACAATATGTCGATGATGGGTCACCCGATGCATCTCCACGGCCATGTGTTCCAGGTCGTCGGGCTGAATGGACGTGCGGTCACGGGCGCGCGGCGGGACACGGTGTATGTGCCGCCGATGTCGATGGTCGACGTGGCACTCGATGCCGGAGAAGCCGCGCGCTGGATGCTGCATTGCCATCATATGCCGCATCTTGAAACAGGCATGATGACCGAATTCGCGGTCAGCGCATAGGCGGCGCTGGCAGAGGACGCCGGCACCGGCGTCCTCCTTTGGCAACAAGGAGTGAACTCATGTCAATGTCTAACGGTGGCCATGCCGGCCACATGTCCGCGAGTGGTGATCGCAAAGCACTCGTCATTTCGGGCTGGCTCACCGCTGATGGCAGGAACTCTGGACTCCGATCACCTCTTGACCTTCCAACGGTTGGAAGGCGCAGAATAGGCAAAGAGCAAGCTTAGACGCCGAGGACGCGTGAAAATGGCCAGCAAGACCGAACACGATCATCAGAACCAGAGACACGCTCATACCGCCCAAGGTCATGCGCATGATCACGCGGCCGTCGCGCAGGACGACACGCACAAGGTCAAGGACCCGGTTTGCGGTATGATGGTCGATCCCCACACGACCCAGCACAAGGCCGAGCATGCCGGTCGGCCCTATTACTTCTGCTCTGCCGGATGCCATGCGAAGTTTCTGGCCGACCCCGACCGCTATCTCGATCCGGCAGTGGCGGCGGCGAAGGAAGAACCGGTTCACGAGGGAACGGTCTATACCTGCCCGATGCATCCCGAGATCAGGCAGGTCGGCCCCGGATCATGCCCGATTTGCGGCATGGCGCTGGAGCCGGTGCTGGTCAGCCTTGAGGCCGAACCCAATGTCGAACTGATCGACATGACGCGCCGCTTCTGGATCGGCCTTGTTCTGGCGATCCCGGTATTCGTTCTCGAGATGGGCGGGCATCTGTTCGGTCTGACTCACACCATCGGCCAGCAGGTCTCGAACTGGCTGCAACTGATCCTCGCAACGCCAGTCGTTCTCTGGGCGGGCTGGCCGTTCTTCCAGCGTGGCTGGCAGTCGCTCGTCAACCGCAGCCTCAACATGTTCACACTGATCGCCATGGGCACGGGAACGGCGTGGATATACAGCGTGGTCGCCACGCTGGCGCCGGGCATCTTCCCAGATGCATTCCGCCAGCATGACGGCTCGGTCGCGGTCTATTTCGAGGCGGCCGCGGTCATCACTGTGCTCGTGCTGCTCGGGCAGGTGTTGGAATTGCGGGCGCGCGCGAGCACCAGCGGCGCGATCCGGGCGCTGCTCGACCTCGCCCCCAAGACCGCCCGGATCATTCGTGACGACGGCACCGAGGAGGAGGTTCAACTCGACACCGTTCATGTCGGCGACCGCCTGCGGGTGCGTCCCGGCGAGAAGGTGCCGGTCGATGGCGAAGTTCTGGAAGGACGCAGCGCCGTCGATGAATCGATGGTGACTGGCGAGTCGATGCCGGTCACCAAGGAGGTGGGCGCCACCGCCATCGGCGGCACCATGAACCAGTCCGGCGCGCTGGTGATCGAGGCGAAGAAGGTCGGCCGCGACACCATGCTGTCGCAGATCGTCCAGCTCGTCGCCGAGGCGCAGCGTAGTCGCGCGCCGATCCAGCGCCTCGCCGATCAGGTGTCGGGCTGGTTCGTGCCGACGGTGATCGTGGTCGCAGTCCTTGCCTTCATCGCCTGGTCGATCTGGGGACCGGAGCCGCGCTTCTCTTTCGGTCTGATCGCGGCGGTTTCCGTGCTGATCATCGCCTGTCCCTGCGCGCTCGGGCTGGCGACGCCGATGTCGATCATGGTCGGTGTCGGGCGTGGCGCACAGGCGGGCGTGCTGATCAAGAACGCCGAGGCGCTGGAGCATATGGAGAAGGTCGATACCATCATAGTCGACAAGACCGGTACGCTGACCGAGGGCCGGCCCGCCGTCACCGCCATCGTTCCTGCGCCGGGGTTCACCGAGGAGGAGTCCCTGCGGCTTGCCGCCAGCGTGGAGCGGGCCAGCGAGCATCCGCTGGCGCTCGCCATCGTGCGCGCGGCCGAGGAGCGCGGGATCGTGACCGCATCAGTCACGGATTTCGACTCCCCGACCGGCAAAGGCGCTTACGGCACGGTCGAGGGCAAGCGCATCCCCCTTGGCAATGCAAAGTTCCTGGCCGAACAAGGCGTCGATGTCGCGCCGCTGGCCGATGAGGCCGACCGGCTGCGCGAGGACGGGGCAACCGCGATCTTCATGGGAGTGGAGGGCCGGGTTGCTGCCATCTTCGCCATCGCCGATCCGGTCAAGCCCTCGACGCCGGAGGCGCTTGCCGCGCTGAAGGCGCAGGGAATCCGGGTGGTCATGCTGACCGGCGACAACTGGACGACGGCGAAGGCGGTCGCCCGCCAGCTCGGCATCGACGAGGTCGAGGCCGAGGTACTGCCCGATCAGAAAAGCGCGGTGGTGCAGCGGCACAAGGCGGCGGGCGAGGTTGTCGCGATGGCGGGCGACGGCGTCAACGACGCGCCGGCGCTCGCCGCCGCCGATGTCGGCATCGCCATGGGCACCGGCACCGATGTGGCGATGGAGAGCGCGGGCGTCACGCTGCTGAAGGGCGATCTGACAGGCATCGTCCGCGCGCGGCGGCTGTCGGAGGCGGTCATGGGCAACATCCGCCAGAACCTGTTCTTCGCCTTCATCTACAACGCCTTGGGCGTGCCGGTGGCGGCGGGCGTGTTGTACCCATTCTTCGGCATCCTGCTGTCGCCGATCATCGCAGCGGCCGCAATGGCGCTGTCGTCGGTCAGTGTCATCGCCAATGCTGCGCGTTTGCGGAGGGTGAAGCTGTGACGATGGGAGTGTCGCGGGCTTCGATTTGCTGCTCACCCCTTTGTGCGCCGCATGCGGACCGTGACAGCGAGACAATGAATCCATGAAACGAGGTTTGACGATGAGAATCGATCACCACATCAGCCGGCGCACCGTTCTGACGGCCGCCGGCGCGCTGCCCCTGCTGATGACCATGGCAGGATCGGGACATGCCGAAACGCTGCCCCTGGTGAACGTCAACAAGGATCCATCCTGCGGCTGCTGCGACGGCTGGGTCGCGCATATCGAGGCCGCAGGCTTCCCGGTGCAAGTGGTAGAATCCACCGACATGGACCGCCTCAAGCAGCGGCTCGGCGTGCCAGCCGATATGGCATCGTGCCACACCGCCGAGGTGGGGGGCTATGTGGTCGAGGGCCATGCGCCTGCCGCGGCGATCCGCCGCCTGCTGGCCGAGCGGCCTGACGCGACGGGGCTGGCCGTGCCCGGAATGCCTGCCGGTTCGCCCGGCATGGATTTTCCCGGAGTCGATCCCGAGCCCTATGAAGCGTTCCTGTTCGGCCCGACCACCCGGAGCTTCGGACGCTTTCTCGGGCCACGGGAAATCTAAGTCAGAGGCACCACATGACTGCCCCGCCTCCCCAATGACCCACATCGACGAGGACCATGCCGATGACTAGCGAAAATCAGCGGAGCATCCGAAGCACGTCGCGATTTCGGCACTCGCGTCTTTGGCTCTGCATGGAAGGTTCATCGTTCCGCTTCCTGTCTGAGCGGTAGTACGAAGGTTGAACCTGCTGCTTTCAATCGAGTGCGAGTTTGGTTTGGGTTGTTGGAAATCAAGATGAAATAGGGTCTTGACCTTCCAACCCTTGGAAGGCACACGGTGCTGTTTGACACCCGTTGACGAAGGTTAGGAGGCGGCAATGAGCGTTCCGGTGAAGAACAATTTCTCGGTTGAAAGGAAATTCAGCCCGCCGGTCGAAGGCACGACCTGCGAGCGCTTCGACGTGATCCTGTTTGGATCGGCGGGGCGCGAAGTTTCCGCCTGCCGTTAGGATCACCATGCTTTCGATCCTCGCCAACCGAACTTATCGAAATCTCTTCGCTGCGCAGGTTCTCTCCCTGATCGGGACGGGCCTCACGACCGTCGCGCTCGGCGTGCTCGCTTACGATATCGCCGGCGCGGATGCGGGCCAGGTGCTGGGCGTGGCGCTGGCCGTCAAGATGATCGCCTATGTTGGCGTTTCCCCCTTTGCCGGCGCCTTGGCCGGCTGGATGCCGCGCCGCGCATTGCTCGTCACTCTTGATCTCATTCGGGCAGGGATGGTCCTGCTGCTACCCTTTGTCTCGGAGATCTGGCAGATCTATGTGCTGGTCTTCCTGTTCCAGTCCTGCTCGGCGGCGTTCACGCCGACTTTCCAGGCGACAATCCCCGATGTACTTCCTGATGAGGAGGAATACACGGCCGCGCTCTCCATGTCGCGGCTGGCCTATGATCTCGAATCCCTTGCCAGCCCTCTACTCGCGGCGTTGCTCCTGACGGTCATCAGCTTCCACTGGTTGTTCGTCGGAAATGCCATCGGCTTTGTGGCGTCGGGTATCCTGGTGCTGTCGGTCACGCTGCCCGTCGTGAAGGCCGTTCAGCGCAGCTTCGTGGAGCGGTTGACACGCGGCGCCTGGATTTACTTCTCGACTCCCCGCTTGCGTGGGTTGCTGGCCCTCAGCTTTGCCGCGGCGGCATCAGGCGCAATGGTGATCGTGAACACGGTGGTCATCGTTCGTGCAGGCTTCGGGGGCACGGAAGGTGACGTGGCATGGTTCTTCGCTGCCTATGGGGCTGGTTCCATGGTCGTCGCCATCGCCTTGCTTAAACTCCTCAAAGGCAGATCACCGCGCGGCGTCATGATCACGGGCGCAGTGGCTTTGCCGGTGTTGCTCGCGATCGCCGCGTTTTACCAGAACTGGTGGTCGATTCTGGTTCTTTGGCTCTTGCTGGGCGCTGCCGGTTCCGCTGTCATGACGCCAGGTGGTATCCTGCTGCGTCGCTCCGCACACCCGGAAGATCGGCCGTCGCTGTTCGCTGCGCAGTTCGCGCTGTCGCATGCTGGATGGCTCGTGACCTATCCGCTGGCGGGTTGGCTCGGCGCAAGTTTCGGGATGACGATAGCTTTCGCGGTGTTGGCCATCGCGGCTGGATCTGGCGCGATCGCAGCCATGCGGCTCTGGCCCGCAAATGATCCCGATATCATCGAGCACGATCACCACGAAATCGAGCACAGCCATCCGCTCGACGCCGGGACCGATCATGCGCCGCCGCTCCTTGGCAATGCTGACGGAAACCGCGTCCATCGCCATGGGCCGATCCGCCACGCTCACCCCTACATTATTGATGATCACCATCAAAACTGGCCAAAGGGGTAGCGATGCGTCGGCGTCGATCAGCACTCATGATTGATCGCCAAGGGGGCATGCCGACTGCGCTGGGGTCGCGCATCCCCCTTGCGTCGCTGATTCAGGCGCTCGCCGTCGCCGAATATCTCAGCTTCTACCGCGCTGCCCAGGCACTCGGCACCAGCCAGTCGAGCGTCAGCGCCCGGATCAGGGCATTGGAGGAAGAACTTGGCATCCTCCTGTTCGAGCGCAACACGCGAGGCGTCCGGCTCACCGAAGCCGGACGCCTGTTTGTCGAACGGGTGTCGGCCGGCGTCGATCAACTCGACCATGCCGTGAAGACCGCCGGCATGGCGGCGCAAGGGGAGTGCGGCCGGCTGCGCATCGGCATCCATGCCCTGATCCCGCGCAGCTTCCTCGCCGAACTGATCGGGCAATATCGCGAAGACCATCCCGGCATCGACGTGGAGATTATCGAAGGCACGGCCCGCGAGGCGGTGATGCAGCTTCGCGCCGACCGGCTGGATATAGCGTTCGTCGCCGGCACGCCGGAGCTGCCCGACTGCCATACCCGACCGATCTGGACCGAACCACTTCTGGCCGTGCTGCCGGAGGGGCATCAGCTCGCCGGGAAGCCTGCCGTCACCTGGGCCGATCTGGCGGGCGAGACCTTCCTTGTCCGGCACGGCGGCACCGGCCCGCAGGTGCATGACCATATCGTTCTGCGCCTCGCCGGGCGCTGGCCCGCGCCGTCGATCCTGCGCTTCGACGTGGGGCGCGGCACGCTGCTTTCCATGGTGGGAAAGAGCTTCGGCATCACCATCGTCGGCGCGGCAACGTCCCTGCTGCCGACGACCGGCATCGTCTTCCTGCCGTTCGCCGATGAACTGGAGCCGGTTCCGTTCTCGGCCGTCTGGTCGCCGTCCAACCGTAGCGCCATCTTGCCCGCGCGCAATGGATGGCGAATCAGGGCTACCGCAGAATCCTCGAACAAGCCTGCGACGAAGAACGGCGGGGCCGGACGCACTGACCCGACCCGTCCTATTTGCCGCCGATAGTATCCGGTAGCCCTCCGGCATCCTCTTTCCTGTTGCCTGTCCCATAATTGCCTACTCTCTGATCGGCTCCGTCCCTTTTGCAGACTGGAGCCTGGATGCGCGGAGGCCGAATCTTATGGGGCCAGATGGTGGTGGTTGCCACCATCGTTCTGGTGATGACGTGGGCGGCGACGCAATGGACGGCGTTCCGCCTCGGCTTCCAGTCCCAGCTTGGCAATCCGTGGTTCGAGCTGGTGGGCCTGCCGGTCTATTATCCGCCCGCCTTCTTCTGGTGGTGGTTTTCCTTCGACGCTTATGCGCCCGCGATCTTCGTGGAGGGCGGCATCATCGCGGTATCGGGCGGCTTCCTCGCCATCGCCGCCGCCATCCTCATGTCGATCATCCGGGCGCGAGAGGCGCGCAACGTCGCTACCTACGGTTCAGCGCGATGGGCCGAGGAAAGGGAAATCCGTGCGGCAGGATTGCTCGGCCCCGATGGCGTCGTACTTGGCAGGCATCCCAATGACTATCTGCGCCATGACGGTCCCGAGCATGTCCTTTGCTTCGCCCCGACCCGCAGCGGCAAGGGCGTCGGCTTGGTCGTCCCGACGCTGCTGACCTGGCCGGGAAGCTGTATCGTCCATGACATTAAAGGGGAGAATTGGACGCTGACAGCGGGCTTTCGCGCGCAGCACGGCCGCGTCCTGCTGTTCGACCCCACGAACGCGAAGTCCGCCGCCTACAATCCGCTGCTCGAAGTCCGGCAAGGCGAATGGGAAGTCCGCGACGTTCAGAACATCGCGGATATTCTGGTGGACCCGGAAGGCAGCCTCGACAAGCGCAACCATTGGGAAAAGACCAGCCACAGCCTGCTTGTCGGCGCAATCCTGCATGTTCTCTATGCCGAACCGGACAAGACGCTGGCGGGCGTCGCCAATTTCCTGTCCGACCCGCGCCGCCCCGTCGAGGCGACCTTGCGCGCGATGATGGACACGCCGCACCTGGGCGAAGCCGGTGTTCATCCCGTCATCGCGTCGTCGGCGCGGGAACTGCTCAACAAGAGCGAGAACGAGCGGTCGGGCGTTCTCAGCACCGCCATGTCCTATCTCGGCCTCTACCGCGATCCCGTGGTGGCGCGCGTCACGGCGCGGTGCGACTGGCGCATTGCCGATCTGGTCGGCAGCAAGGAGCCGGTCAGCCTCTACCTTGTCGTGCCGCCGTCCGACATCAACCGGACGAAGCCGCTGATCCGGCTGATCCTAAACCAGATCGGCAGGCGGTTGACCGAGGATTTGAACACGTCCGGCAAGCGCCACCGCCTGCTGCTCATGCTGGATGAGTTTCCCGCACTCGGCCGGCTCGACTTCTTTGAATCGGCGCTCGCCTTCATGGCCGGCTACGGGATGAAATCCTTCCTGATCGCGCAGAGCCTCAACCAGATCGAGAAGGCATACGGCGCAAACAACAGCGTCTTGGACAACTGCCACGTCCGCGTCGCCTTCGCCACGAACGACGAGAGGACCGCGAAACGGATCAGCGAAGCACTCGGCACCGCGACCGAGATGCGCGATTCCACCAACTACGCCGGGCATAGGCTGGCCCCGTGGCTCGGGCATTTGATGGTGTCGCGGCAGGAGACGGCCCGGCCGCTGCTCACGCCAGGCGAGGTGATGCAGCTTCCGCCATCCGACGAAATCGTCATGGTCGCGGGAACGCCGCCGATCCGGGCCATCAAAGCTCGCTATTTCGAGGATGCGCGGTTCATGGAACGCATCCTGACCCCGCCCGATCCGGCAGCCGGTCCCGCCGCAGCGAACCCGTCATCCGACGATTGGTCGAGCCGCGTGGTCGCAGCGGCGGGCCATCCCGCGACAGACGCCAGCGATAGGGCCGAAGGCGACCCGGCCAATGCCGGAATCCGCCGCGAGCCGGAATTGCCCGAGCATGAGGAAATCGTCGCGCCGCCGCCGTCGCCCACGCAGGAGTTCGACATTCTGGACGACGAACCGGACGTGGATGCGGCCAAGGCCCGCGCCATGCGCCAGCGCATGCGGATGGTCGCGCGGCAGGTCGCCATGAACCCTGATGACGGCATCGAGCTTTGAAGGAACGCCCATGACCACCCGCACCCGCATGAACGTCTATTTCGACCCGGAACTGCTCGAACAGGTCGAGATGTTGGCCCTGCGCCGGCAAGTGTCGAAATCCGCCATCGTCGAGGCCGCCGTAGCTTCCTTCCTGTCCGGCGACGCGGCGGATCGGCTGGAGGCGGCCATGTCGCGCCGCCTGGACAGGCTCGGCCGCCAGATCGACACGCTCGACGTAGATCTCGCCGTGCTCGGCGAGACCGTCGCGCTGTTCGTCCATTTCTGGTTGACCATCACCCCGCCGCTGGCAGATACGGCGCAAGCCTCGGCGCGCGCCAAGGGCGTCGAGCGGTTCGAGGGCTTCATGCTGACCCTCGGCAAGCGCCTTGCGACGGGCGACAGGTTTCTCAAGGAACTGTCCCGCGACATGCCCGCACTATCCATGCAGGATGGCGCGGTCGGCGAGATGGCTGCCGATGATTCCTTGAAAAACCCATCGTGATAGGTTATCTGGTTCTATGGTTACGATCCACCGCGCGCATGGGCTGCGCATCGTCATCTACACCGACGACCACGAGCCTGCCCATGTGCATGTGTTCGGCGATGGCCACGCCAAGATCAATCTGACCGGACCCGATGGCGGACCGGAACTGGTCTGGGCGGAGGACATGAAGCGGAACGAGGTGCGCCGCGCGATGGCCGTCGTGACCGAACACAGGGACGTGTTCCTGGCGCGATGGAGAGAGATACATGGTTGACCTGACCGATACCGCAATCGACGCCGCGCTGGAGCGGGGCTGCGCCGCACACGCCAACGAGCCGCGTGCGGCGGCTGCGCGCTATGACCGCTCTTCCGGTCGCGTGATCGTCGATCTTGAGAACGGTTGCACCTTCGCCTTTCCGCCACGTCTGGCGCAGGGGCTTGAGGCCGCGTCCGACGACCAGCTCGCCGCCGTCGAAATCCTCGGCCGGGGCTATGGCCTGCATTGGGAGGAACTGGACGTTGACCTTTCTCTGCCGGGCCTGATGGCGGGCCTCTTCGGCACGAAGGCATGGATGGTCCGCCGCGCCGGGCAAGCGACCTCGGCGGCCAAGGCCGCCGCGTCCCGCGCGAACGGAGCCAAGGGCGGGCGCCCACGCAAGGCGGCGAATCGGTAAAGCGCCAATCGCCGCCGATCCTGCGCGCGCACCCTCGAAACTACGACAACACAACCCGTCCTATTTACCGCCGATGGCCGCCGGTCGCCGCACGCGCGTAAATACTTGTTGAAGCAGCCCGATTTCGGGCTTTCTTAATCGACCCCGATGCGGGGACCGTCTGTTGCGCCCCGCCAGTGATCGGGGCCGACATGAATGCCAACCACCACAAACCGGAAGCGATCCAGCGTGGCGCGCGCATGTTGCGCACCGCACTCGGCCCGGCCATCGGACGGTTTCTCGAAGACCCGGCCGTGGTCGAGGTGATGCTGAATCCCGATGGCCGGCTTTGGGTGGACCGGCTCTCTGAGGGGCTTGCCGACACGGGCGAGCGCCTGTCCGCCGCCGATGGCGAACGTATCGTTCGGCTGGTCGCACATCATGTCGGCGCGGAGGTTCATGCCCGCAGCCCCCGCGTCTCGGCCGAACTGCCGGAGACCGGGGAGCGTTTCGAGGGCCTGCTTCCGCCCGTGGTCGCCGCGCCGGCCTTCGCCATCCGCAAGCCCGCCGTCGCGGTGTTTGGCCTCGACGACTATGTGGCCGCCGGCATCATGACCGCCGGTCAAGCGGAGACGCTACGCGAAGCCGTCGCGGCCCGCGCCAATATCCTGGTGGCGGGCGGCACCAGCACCGGCAAGACCACGCTGACCAACGCGCTGCTCGCCGAGGTAGCGAAGGGCGCGGATCGCGTCGTCATCATCGAGGACACGCGCGAGCTGCAATGCGCCGCGCCGAACCTTGTGGCGATGCGAACCAAGGATGGCGTCGCCAGCCTGTCGGACCTTGTGCGTTCCTCGCTGCGCCTGCGCCCCGACCGCATCCCCATCGGCGAAGTGCGCGGTCCCGAAGCCCTCGACCTGCTCAAAGCATGGGGAACCGGACACCCCGGCGGCATCGGCACCATCCATGCCGGTTCCGGCATCGGCGCGCTCCGTCGCCTTGAACAGCTCATCCAGGAGGCTGTCGTCACCGTCCCGCGCGCCCTGATCGCGGAAACCATCGACCTTGTTGCCGTCCTGTCCGGGCGCGGTTCCGCGCGCCGGCTGGCCGAACTCGCCCGCGTCGAGGGCCTGGGGCCGGACGGCGATTACCGCATCACGCATCCCATCCCTTTGGCAATCCCCACCAGCACAGGAGAATCTACATGATCCGCACGCTTTCGCGCGGCTGCCGCACCATGGCGACCGCCGCATCTACCCTTGTCATCAGTCTCATGCTCGCACCGGCCGCCCATGCGTCCGGTTCGTCGATGCCATGGGAGCAGCCTCTCCAACAGATTCTTCAAAGCATTGAGGGGCCGGTGGCCAAGATCATCGCGGTGATAATTATCATCGTGACCGGCCTGACACTGGCCTTCGGCGATACAGGCGGCGGTTTCCGCAAGCTGATCCAGATCGTGTTCGGCCTCAGCATCGCGTTCGCGGCCAGCTCGTTCTTTTTGAGCTTTTTCAGCTTCGGCGGCGGAGCGCTCATCTGATGGCGGGCGGCCTCGAACAACTCGACGCGGTGCCGGGCTTCACGGTCCCGGTCCACCGGGCGTTGACCGAGCATATTTTGCTCGGCGGCGCACCGCGCTCCATCGCCATCATGAACGGAACGCTGGCCGGGGCCGTGGGCCTCGGCCTGCGCCTCTGGCTGGTCGGCCTCGCCCTATGGGCCATCGGCCATTTCGCGGCCGTGTGGGCGGCGAAGCGCGATCCTCAATTCGTCGAGGTCGGGAGGCGGCATCTGCGCATCCCCGGCCATCTGGCGGTGTGAGGGCGCGGCCATGATGAACCTTGCCGAATACCGCCGCACCGCCACCCGGCTCGCCGACTATCTGCCATGGGCCGCGCTGGTCGGCTCCGGCGTCATCTTGAACAAGGACGGGAGTTTTCAGAGGACGGCGAAGTTTCGCGGTCCCGATCTGGATTCCGCCGTCGCGGCCGAGCTGGTCGCCGTCGCCGGCCGCATCAACAACGCCGTCCGCCGTCTCGGCTCCGGCTGGAGCATCTTCGTCGAGGCGCAGCGCAGCGAGGCGGCGACCTATCCCGACAGCACCTTTCCCGATCCCGCGTCGGCGCTGGTCGATGCGGAGCGCAAAGCCGGTTTCGAGGAAGCCGGCGTGCATTTCGTGTCCGGCTATTTCCTCACCTTCCTCTGGCTGCCGCCGGCCGAGGAAGCCGCGCGGGCGGAAAGCTGGCTCTATGAAGGCCGCGAGCAATCGGGGGTAAATCCGCACGAATTGCTGCGCGGTTTCGTGGATCGCACGGACCGCGTGCTGGCGCTGCTCGACGGCTTCATGCCCGAGTGCCGTTGGATGGATGACGGCGCGACGCTGACCTATCTCCATTCCACCATCTCGACCAACCGCCATCGCGTGCGCGTGCCCGAGGTGCCCATGCACCTCGACGCGCTGCTCGCCGACCAGCCGTTGACCGGTGGGCTGGAGCCGCGCCTTGGCGACGCACATCTGCGCGTCCTGACCATCGTCGGGTTCCCTACCGCGACGACGCCCGGCCTGCTCGACGAGATGAACCGGCTGCCGTTCCCTTATCGGTGGAGCACCCGCGCGATCCTGCTCGACAAGACCGATGCGACCCGGCTGCTGACCCGCATCCGTCGCCAATGGTTCGCCAAGCGCAAGAGCGTCGCCGCGATTCTGAAAGAGGTGATGACCAACGAGGCGTCCGCGCTTGTGGACACCGACGCCGCCAACAAGGCACTCGACGCCGACATGGCGTTGCAGGAGCTCGGGGCGGACGTGGCGGGCATGGCCTATGTCACGGCGACCGTCACCGTTTGGGATGCCGACCCGCGCCTTGCCGACGAGAAGCTGCGCCTGGTCGAGAAGATCGTTCAGGGCCGCGACTTCACCGCCATGGCCGAGACGGTCAACGCGGTTGACGCATGGCTCGGCAGCCTGCCCGGACATGCCTACGCGAACGTGCGGCAGCCACCCATCAGCACACTGAATCTCGCCCACATGATCCCGCTTTCAGCGGTGTGGGCGGGGCCGGAACGGGACGAGCATTTCGGCGACGCTCCATTGCTATACGCCAGGACCGAAGGCTCAACCCCGTTCCGGCTAAGTCTCCATGTCGGCGACGTAGGCCACACCCTTGTCGTCGGCCCCACAGGAGCGGGCAAGAGCGTGTTGCTCGCCCTCATGGCGCTCCAGTTCCGGCGCTACCAACGCAGCCAGGTCTTCGCCTTCGATTTCGGCGGCAGCATCCGCGCCGCCACGCTCGCCATGGCGGGGGACTGGCACGACCTGGGCGGCGGCCTGACCGATGGGGCGGAATCTTCCGTTTCCCTCCAGCCGCTCGCTCGCATCCAAGATACCTATGAACGGGCTTGGGCCGCCGACTGGATCGTGGCGATCCTCATGCGCGAAGGCATGACGATCACCCCGGAGGTGAAGGAACATATCTGGACGGCGCTGACCTCGCTGGCGTCCGCGCCAGTCGGAGAACGCACCATCACCGGCCTCGCGGTCCTGCTGCAAAGCAACGACCTCAAGCAAGCCCTTCGGCCCTATTGCGTCGGCGGTGCCTATGGTCGGCTGCTCGACGCCGAAACGGAACACCTTGGCGCGGCGGATGTGCAAGCCTTCGAGATCGAGGGCCTTGTCGGGACCGGCGCGGCCCCGGCGGTGCTGGCCTATCTCTTTCATCGCATTGGCGACCGGCTCGACGGGCGGCCGACGCTGCTCATCATCGACGAAGGCTGGCTTGCGCTGGACGACGAGGGGTTTGCCGGCCAGCTCCGCGAATGGCTGAAAACGCTGCGCAAGAAAAACGCCAGCGTCATCTTCGCCACGCAAAGCCTGTCCGACATCGACGGCAGCAACATCGCGCCCGCGATTATCGAGAGCTGCCCGACGCGGCTCCTGCTGCCGAACGAGCGGGCCATCGAACCGCAGATCACGGCCATTTATCGCCGCTTCGGCCTCAATGACCGCCAGATAGAAATCCTCGCAAGGGCCACGCCCAAGCGGGATTATTACTGCCAGTCACGGCGCGGCAATCGCCTGTTCGAGCTTGGCCTGTCCGAAGTCGGCCTCGCGCTCTGCGCCGCATCCGCCAAATCCGACCAGACGCTCATTGCGCAGATCGTCGCCGAACACGGCCGCGACGGCTTCCTCGCCGCATGGCTGCGCGAGCGCGGCGTCGAGTGGGCGGCCGAGCTGATCCCAAACCTCACCAATCTTGCCGACCGGCCGGAATCCTCCGCACCGGCCCGGCTCGATACCCACCCCACACAGGAGATTCTTCCATGACCTATTCCAAGATCGTCGGGGCCTCGGCCCTCGCGCTGGCGCTCGCCGTGCCCGTCGCGCTTTCGCCCATGCTGGCAAGCCCGGCCCATGCGCAATTCGGCTTCGGCCGCATCGTTTATGACCCGAGCAACTACGCGCAGAACGTCCTCACGGCAGCGCGCACGCTGGAGCAGATCAACAACCAGATTCAGAGCCTCCAGAACGAAGCGCAGATGCTCATCAATCAGGCCCGCAATCTGGCGAGCCTGCCACATAGCTCGCTCCAGCAGCTCCAGCAGAGCGTCCAGCGCACGCAGCAGCTTCTCAGGCAGGCACAGAACATCGCTTTCGAGGTCGGCTCCCCCGGTTGATCGCGCTCCGACTTTCTTGGCCGGTGCCATCTGACGGTTGTCGAAACCGCCTTCCTGCTTCGAGGAAGAGAGCCCGGGAGAACCAGGTTGGCTGCAGTCGGCCTTCCGAGCCGCTGCCTGCTGTCTCTTCCTATCTCGTCAGCGCCGAAGCGCTGTCCTCAGCATGCACGGAGCACCTCCGCGCTCAACATGCTCTGAGGAAATCTGGTGGATGATGGAAGGATTCGAACCCCATACCTATCAAAGGAGCAGATTTACAGTCTGCCGCGGGCTCGCCAGTCCCGACGTTCATCATCCGAAGGATCAATCCTTCAAGTTCGGCGGCGGTCGGCGCGAGATTTGAACTCGCGGCGGACGGTGACGCCCGCTGCTGCTTAGCAAGCAGCTGGTTTAAGCCTCTCACCCAGCCGACCTTCCGATTGAGGATCGCGGCACACCCTCGATAGGGCAGCGCAACTCCTCTGCTTGGGCTTCCGCCCAACATGAGCGCACCGGTGTGGCGACCGATGCGCGAGCCAAATTGTCAAACAGCGGTGGGTCAATCGATGACCCGGAAATGAAAAAGGCGAAGCCCCCGATCGGTGTCCGACGGGGGCTTCGCCTTGATCTTCAGTCTGTTGGGAGTTTGGGGCCTCAGGGGCTCCCGTCATCCGCACAGTTTCGACCATGCCCCGTCGCGCTCTGTTACGAGCCTGCGAGATGGAGAGCTGGTTTTCGAGGAGAAGCTCGATGGCGGCGAGGTCGGGATTTACCAGGACGAGGGCAATCTGCTCCTCCGGCATCGGGGCACAGTGCTCGGTGGTCACTCACGGGAGCCACAGTTCGATCTCCTGAAGGTCTGGGCTGCGGTCCACGACGGCTGGCTGCGGGATCTCGTTCGCGAGCGCTATGTCATCTACTGTGAGTGGCTGCACCGCGTGCACTGCGCCTATTACGACCTGCTCCCGCATTTCCTGTTCGAATACGACGTCTACGATCGGGAGACCGGGCGATATCTGGCAACGGATGAGCGGCACGCCCTGCTCGATGGCGCTCCGATGCCGTCGGTTCCGGTTGTCCATCGGGGACACCTGAAGGCCGATGCCGAGATCCAGAAGCTGGTACAACCCAGCCTCTTCAAGAGCTCTGACTGGCAGCGGAGCCTGGCCGAGCAATGTGTAGCGGCCGGCGTTGCTGCGTCCGACGCTGCGACCTGGATCGACATGACCAGCCTCCCCGAAGGCCTCTATGTGAAGCATGAGGTCGATGGTTGCGTCGTCGGGCGCTATAAGTGGATACGCGCCGAGTTTCTGGCGACCATAACCTCGGGAGCGCACTGGTCGCAGCGACCGGCTCTTGAGAATGGTCTCGCCCCCGGCATCGATATTCTGGCAGCTCCGTATTCCGGCGTTGCACTCCGAGGATAAGTCGTGACGACCTCATTCAAACAGGCGGGCTTCGAGGAGCTCGTGCAGCTTCTCGATCAGCCGCTCGGTTCGCCTCTCGCATGGGAGGCGATCGCGGCGCGCGTCCCATGGCATGCCGACATGGCAGCGTCCTCGCAGGACCCGGTCTATCATGCGGAGGGCGACGTCTGGACCCACACGGTGATGGTGGTCGAGGCGCTTCGGCAAGACGCTGCCCTGTGGGATCTCTCGGACTTCGATCGCCAGGCGCTCCTGGTCGCGGCGCTGCTGCATGACGTCGCCAAGCCGGAAACGCGCCTCGAGGAATTCTCGACCGAGCTCGGCAGGGTCAAGGTTTCGAATCCCCATCATGCGCTGAAGGGTGCGCGGGCGGCCTGGTCGTTTCTTTGGAAGCTTGGGGCCGACGTTGAAATGCGGGAGCGGGTCTTCGCCCTCGTCGCCTGGCACCAGCGTGTCTTCCATGTGCTGAGCAAGCCCGAGCCGCGCGACGAGTTCATCGCCTTCTCGCATCTGGCAACCTGGCGGGACCTCGTCATGCTGGCGCAGGCGGACAACCAAGGCCGGATAAGTCCCAACACGGAAGAGACCGCGATCGAGCTCGAATGCGTCCGCCTCGCGGCCGAGGAATTCGGCTGCCTGGATACTCCGTGGGCTTTCAGCAACGACGAAGCCCGGGTCATTTTCTGCCGGGAGACCGGAAAGTCACCGTTCTATGAGCCGCGGCCGCCGGCGGGAAGTCGCGTCTTCGTGCTGAGCGGCATTCCTGGCTCCGGAAAGAACACCTATGCCGCGAAGGCATTCCCGGGCCTGCCGCAAGTCTCGTTCGACGACCTGCGCGAAGACGAGGACGATCCGGGTCGCGTGATGCAGCTCGGATACGAGCGGGCGCGAGAGCACCTGCGGAAGAAACAGGCCTTCGTGTGGAATGCGACGAACACGAACAAGCTCATGCGCGATCGCATCATCTCCCTTGCTCGCAGCTATGACGCGCATGTCGAGGTTCACGCACTCGATACCCCCTACCAGACGGTGCTCAAGCAGAACCGTGACCGATTGGCGCAAGTGCCGGAGGAAGCGATCGAGCGCTTCATCGACAGGTGGCAGCCGCCGACCCCGCTCGAAGCCCATCAGGTGTTCTGGGTTTCGCCCGACCACACGCTACGGCCGGCCTTCGCCAATCTCGGGGCGGCTACCGCGCCAGGGCCGGCGGCCCCGTAAGATCGGCCGGCTGGTCTCGTTCGACCTCGGCTTCGCCGAGAAGGCGCTCCAGTCGTAGCGTCCCGCCTGGCACGGCGCGGGCCTTGAACCCGGCTTCGTCTCCATAGGCTGGGTACAGCACGATCGAGTTCGGCAGTTCGCCGCGGAGCCAGAAGCCGTGCGCTGTGCAGAGGTTGCTGAGCGCGCCGAGGAACACTCGGATCTTCTCCTCACGCTCTCTGGCTTGAGGGAGGTCGTCGAAGAGCTCGCAAAGGTGGTCTCCGGCGCGCTCGATCATCTTCTCGGTCGTGTCGGGCACCTCTGCCAGGAGAGCAGCCTCCGTCGTCGGCACCAGCCGAAGCGGGCCCATCCCGCCATATGGCCGGCGGAATTCGAGCTCTTCGACGACGCCCCGGATATCGCGCAGCTCACCAGCGTCAGTTCTCACGCCAGCGTGGATCAGCCGCCCTTCCTCTGTCCGCAGGATGACGAGCTCGGCGCCAGTGGCTCGGGCCAGCGCGATCGCCAGGGGAACGCAATGCCCGTGGAGATAGCCATTCTCGTAGTAGCCGGCGAGGATGCTGCGATCTTCTTCAGAAAGCGGAACGATCTCGATCAGAGCTGGCTGACGCGGCATAATAAGGCCCGTTCGTATCGGAAGATGCCCAGATGTGGGGCTGGGCGGTTGTCGATTGCAACCTCTAAGCCCAATCTTCGGTGGACGCCCCGACTGGCGCGTGAACATCGGGAGCTCGATTTGAACAAGCGGATCGTCAGCCTGCCGGCTGCTTATCGGGCCCAGGTCATCCCTCCCCGACACCGGAATCCCCAGCCCACGATGTTCCGCGAGAACGTCACGGTGGCGATCGCGGATTTGGCGTCGATCGAGGCTCCTCTCGGTGTCGAATGGATCCAGAATAGCCTGAAGGCGCGCTACAAGGTTGAAGGGCCTGCTCCCCGGATCGTCTCTCGGTTCCATGAGGGAAGGCACTATGGCGCCGTGCTGACTGGCGACGGATCTCCGCTGCGCGTTGACGACTTCCTCGCGGACGTCGAGCAGCCATCGCATTCCAATGGGGCAATCGGCGAACGCCGTTGGCGCAGATCCGATTATCCCGCCGTTCCGGGCCTCGATGCGCGGGCGCGCTTCTATCGCGACAACGCACTCACGCTCGAAACCCTGTCGGAAGCTGGCAAATTCGGGCGCATCGCGTCTTCCAGTCGCGAAGAAGACCTGACTGCTGGTCAAGATGCCTTGGCAAAAGGCCTGATCTTCGTCGACGGTTGTGTCTGGAGTACAGAAATTGCCGATGAGATGTGGTGGGGAGTTTACCGCTCCGCTGAGGCGATCGAGCTGATGGTCGGATATCGCCAGGAGATGCTGAGCTATTGCTCGCCGTTTCGTCTGGATCGCCGGGATGAAGCGCTCGCCTTCGCATCGCGTGTTGCGGAGCAATCCAACCTGCCCCTCAGCGTAACCGATGACGAGATCATCATTCACTCACCGGCCTCGATCGTGCGCGATGACCTGGTCATGCTCGCCGAGCAGATCACCGCCGGCGCCGGTCTATTCGTCACCAATGGGCAGCAAGGCTGGCCCGAAGAGATTTCCGTCGCGCGCCATGGCCTTCTGCAGCTTCGCTCGACTTCAAGAGCGGAGCGAGACCGCTCGTGGGCGGGCCAGGTGATCCAATATGCCGCAATTTTGCGGGCCGGGCTCTCATCGGTGAACGGCGACAGCCTGGCGGCCGATACGCTTCGAGGCATCGATCTCGGCATGCTTCGTTGGGAGTTGATGGAGAAAGGCCGGCACGCCGATATCGAGGCAATCATGGTGTCCGAGGCCGATCTCGCGACACTCGCGCTCTAGGCTTTGCGACTTTCATCGTTGGGGCGCAGCTTCGCGGGAGCATTTCCAGGAGCACGCCATGGCCGAGTGGACCACCAACGAGGACGGTAACCCGCAGATCTCGCACGAGGACGGGACATTCCGGATCGTTCCCGTTCCCGCTTACGGCAAGCGTATCCCGCCGGGCTTCGTGATCGAAGAGCTCGACACCCGTTATCGCTTCGCCGACCCAAACTGGGAGCGCAACGGCACTCGCCATGATTCCGTCGCCCTCGCGAAAAACGACGTCGCCTCGATCTTCGCCCACCGCAAGGAGCTGAAAGGCTTCAACCGGCAAGAGCGCTCATTCGGTCGCGGACGAGGACGCTCGACCCCCTGGGGCAAGGCAGACAGCTGCACAACCTATGCCCGCGGCGTTCAGGCCTATGGCACACCGAGTCATGGTGGCTTCCTGCTGTCGAAGAGCGCCAATGAACAGGTCCACCCCGCGTGGCGCAACGAAAAGGGTGCGTACGAGGAGGACAGCGAGGCGAACATTGTCGTCATCACCTTTCCCGCGCTGTTCACTCGCCGCGAGCAGGAGATGGCGCGTCGCGCTGCGATGAACGGTGATCCCCACCGCTTCATGGCCGCGACCGGCAAGGACGTTCCGCACGAGGCTTCGAGAAAGCTTCGTGAGGAGGCGTTCCTGGAAATTCACAAAGGATGCTGGATGGTGGTCTCGGCTTCGGGACGTGACGACGGGATGGTCGTCGTCACCGCCACTGTCGACGGTGTCCGTGACGCCAACGCCGAGCGCCGGACGTTCCTCGTTCCCAAAGACGACTATGTCATGACCGAGGGGCATTTCGTCGTCGATCTCACGCGGCACGCCGAACTGGAAGCCGAGTCCACCTTCACGCCTTGACGGTGGACGGCCAGGCTCCGGTTCTTGCTGAGACTTCAAGGATGGCCTACGCAATCCTTGAAGCGCGTTCCTGTGGTTGGTGAAACGATGAACGACACGCCCGGGCCGGAAGCCCCTCAGCAACCGGTTCCTTCCCCGGACATCCCTGCCCTGATCGAGCTGCTTCGTCCCCTCGCGGAGGCCGCCGCCGGCGCCGACACTGCCTCGGTGAACCGCGACGTTCTTATGCGCGCGAGCAAGCTCTATCACGAGCTCCGGTCACTGCCGCAGGTGCTTCATCTGAAGCGCCAGTCGACCTATGTGCGCCTTGGCAACGCCAAGCTCCAACTCGCATGCCCGCCCTCTCCCGACGGCTCCCGACCCGCTTTCGAGGGCAACAGCTTCACTGTCTATCGCTGCGACGCGGACGGCTCACTGCATGCGCGCTTCCAGGACGAATTCGAGGACGGGCGCTTTGTTCGCCGGCCCGAAACCGAAGGATCTCGCGATGCGGGCTGAGGCGATGACGGATCAGGAGTTCCTCAACTACTGCCGAGGAATGGCCGAGACGCCGCGGTGCGGTTTCGTCCCCGAGCAGATCGCGCGTCTCTACCGCCTCGCCGGCCATAGCGCCCTTGCTGACAGATGGGGCGAGCAGCCAAACGCGGTCTGCAACATGGATCGCTGGGCGATCCGCGACGCCGTGAAACAGGCGGAGGAGCGCATATTGAACCGGCCGAGGCAATCGGCGGAAGTCATCCCCTTCCCTGGCTAGGATACGAGCATCATGAGGATGGCTGGCTCCGCATCCGAGACTGAATATCGGGTCGCTCTCTCCACGATCTTGCGAACTCATGATGCGGCTGCGCTAGAACATCTGCGTGCGGCTCGGGATAGCCTCCCGTCCACCGCCAGAAAGCTGCTGGTCGGGGTCCACCCCGCGCAGGATGGCGAGGGCTATTTCGACGTGACCCTTCACCTGGACGGGCCCGATCTCTACGTCCTCAACCGAGCCATAGCCCCTCATCGCTCCCTCATTTCGGTGCGCAGCATCGGTGGCCGCCTTGAACCGGATGTTCCCCTGTTCTTCGATCCCGATGAGGTGAGTTTCTCTGTGAACGACAAGATCGTAGATATTTGCATGGAGTGGATCGATGAGCTTTGGGCAAAGTTCGGCGGCGCCGGCATTCCGGCATTCGTTTTCGGGGCCGACGGCTATGGCTCAGTCGAAATGAAGCCCTTGCTTCCCTGAAGCGTGATCGATGGACAGGATGGAACAAATGGGCCTCTCTTCCCGGTCGGTTCTCTGGGTATTCCTGGCGCTCGCCGGCTCTCCGGCGACGGCCGAGATCTATCCAACGATTTTCCCGGATGTGCGCGAGCTTGTGCTCGACTGGACCGTCACCCTGCCCGAGCGGCGCGCAGACGGGCTGGAGTACAACACCCGCATGGACTTCAAGCCCATCGGCAAAAAGCCGGTGACGCGGTGGGAGGTCGTGATCGAATGCGAGACGACGAACACGACGACGAGGCACTTCGAGATCAAGGGCGACGAAGGTCGTGCTGAGATTCGTGGAGGCAAGATGGTTCTCATCTTCCCGGAGCTCGGAACCGGCACCATGGAGCTGAAGGAGCCCATGCGCGTCACGATGGCGGACAAGCGCTGCGGCAGCGGCGTGCCCTGGATCGCGCCGTCCGAAAATTTCGGAACGACACAGCCGGCCCCTTAGCCGTCGCGGTCGAGCCTCTCAGGATCGGAGCTTTTGAATGCAGTGGTTTGACGTCGACAGGGCCGGCCTCGGCAAGCTTCTCGAACGCCGAGGCAAGTCCTTCGTCGGCGCGGAGCTCCTGCAGAACGCCTGGGACGCCGAAGGCGTAACCCGCGTCGAGTTCACTGCCGAAGCGGTGAAGGGACGCGCCTTGGTCGATCTCGTCGTCAAGGACGATAGCCCCCAGGGTTTCCACAACCTGACCCACTCCTTCACGCTCTTCTCGGAGTCCGTGAAAAAGAGCAACGCCAGCCTTCGTGGCCGTTTCAATCTCGGCGAAAAGCTGGTTCTGGCACTCTGCGATTCCGCAACGATCATGTCGACGAAGGGGACGATCGCCTTCAACGCCGACGGGCGCGCGTCGTTTCCCCGGCGGAAGACCGAAGTCGGAACCGAATTCAGGGCGCAGATTCGGATGACGCGTGACGAGCTAGCAGAGATGCTGGCCTTCGTTCGCGGCTTCATTCCTCCCGCCGGCGTGCAAACGCTGATCAATGGCGAACACCTGTTCCAGCGGCAGTCCCTGCGCAGCTTCCAGACGACGCTTCCGACCGAGCTCGCGGACGAGAACGGCGTTCTCCGGCGCTCCGCCCGCCGGTGCAGTGTCAACGTCTATATGCCTCAGGCCGGTCAGCCTGCCCGGATCTTCGAGTTGGGAATCCCGATCGTCGAGACCGGCGATCTGTTTGACGTCGACATCGGCCAGAAGGTTCCGTTGTCGCTCGAACGCGACTCGGTGACGCCTGCCTATCTCAGGGACGTTCGCGCCGCTGTCCTGTCGCACACCTCCGACCTGGTGCCTAAGGCGGAAGCGGGCGCTCCTTGGATCAATGACGCCATCGAGGACGAAGGCGTCTCAACCACGGCGGTCGCAGACGTCCTCAAAGCGCGCTACGGCGAGAAGATGGTCAGCTACGACCCCAGCGACCGTGAGGCCAACGATCGCGCCGTAGCTTTGGGGTATGCCGTCATCCATGGCGGCGCCTTCTCCGGCCAGGCGTGGACCCAGATCCGCGCAGCAGGGGTGCAGCCCGCCGGCCGGATCACGCCAACGCCGAAACCATTCAGCGAGGACGGTGAGCCCGCCAAACTCGCTGAGCGCACGCCGGCGATGGATGCGTTCGCCGGATTTTGCAAGGCGATGGCTCGCGAGCTGCTCGACACCGAGATCTCTGTCACCTTCTACAAGCGCTTCAACGCGGCCGCCGCTTACGGTCCTGGTCGCCTCTATTTCTGCGTGAGCGCGCTTGGCGAAGAGTTCTTCGAAGGCCCGCTCAATCGCCGGCAGCTCGACCTGCTGATTCACGAATTCGGACACCATCGCGAGATGAACCATCTCTCCCGAAATTTCAGCGACGCCCTGTCCGAGCTTGGCGCGCGCACGACGCTTCTGGCGATCGAGCGCCCCCACCTCTTCGACCTTGATGGCTACGGTCTTCGGGTCGAACCACCGGCGCCGCGCCGATGATCACGGCTTTCGACTTCCCTGACAGCGCGCTGAATTCCCACGACCATCGGTTTCTTGGGCACATCCGCGACAGCGGTTGGGCCGGCACGTCGGTCAGCGGAGGGCCGGGCCCCAGCTTTACCTACTCTACTGGAATGTGGTTCTCAGCCCAGCAGCCTGACCACATCATCTTCGGCTTCCCGCCGCATGTCGCGCACGCCGTGCTCTGGAAGGCATACCGTGATGCCAAAGAAGGGAAAGCCCTTGAGGTCGGATTCCCGACCGGCGAGCTCCTCGAAGACGTTCAAGTCTATGTTTTCGATGTCGACCAGGCGCGATATCGAGAGTTTCTCGGCTGGAGCGTCTGGTTCTATCGAGGTAGCGATTTTCCGACGCGACAGCTGGTCTGGCCGGACAAGAAAGGGATCTTCCCTTGGCAGAATGGCTTCGACGAGAGCCTGCGGCGCTACCAAGTCGACCTGACGCGCGACGGCTGGGAGAGATGCGTCCGCCCGACGCCCCGCGTCGCGACGCTGCACTAGTGGACCCCGAAGGATTGCGATCGCATTCCTTCATGATGGAAGAATCCACTTGCCAACGCCGGTCGCCTCCCCTACAAGGGCTCCAACGACGACGTCGAGGGATCTTCCCTTCGTTGTCTAGACGGCCATGAGCTGGATTTGGTGACGCCGGATGTACGCGCACCTCATCAGCTACATGGCCGTTCGCATTTTCGGGTCATCGTCCGCTCCTTAGCTGTCCGCGGGCAAAAGCGTGACCCGCTTGACCTTGCGAGCGGCGACGACTTCAAACCGCCTGACGACGATGTCATGTTCGTCGAAGGCTTCCTGGAAGTCAGGAGCGATCGGTTCGCCTGCCGGAAGCACGATGATGCGCTTCGGACCGCTGACGCCGTGGGTTAGAAGCTGTCCGATGGCCGTGTAGAGCACCTGGCGCTCAGTGCTGGTCTTCACCTCGTAGAGCTCGATCAAGCGGCCGCGTTCGCGGACGCACAGATCGATGAGCCCAGTGTTCGAGATCTCCTCGGCCTTGGTCTTCCGCGCGACGCGCTCATCGTAGAGCGCCTGGACCACGTCGCCGTGATAGCTGAGGTAGTCGATGGCGCCGCCGGCGCGCACGCCCCGCTTGCGTCCAGAAAACTCCTTTCGGTACCGATCATAGGCCTCGACCTTGGCCTGGAACTCCTCCGTTTCGAGCGCGCCGGCGACTGCAGCCTCCTTGAAGGCCGCGACCAGCTTCACGAAGCGCCAGATGCGGCCGGCGAGGTCAGGATCATCGATGCGTCCGATGACAATGCCTCCGCGGACGTCGCCCTCCCCGTCGGCTGTCGCCACCAGCTCGGATTTAGACCAGGCAAGGAAGGCCGACTTGCCGACACCCGGGCGGCCGCCGCCGATCTTCCCTGAGTGCATCAGGTAGATGGCTCCGCTCACCGGCTCCTGCGCGAAGTAGCCGGCGACCCGGGCGGTGTTGACGTGCAGCGCGATGTTGATTTCAACCGTGATGTTCTGGGCACTCGCTCCCTCTCGGAACACCCCAAACCCGTTCCAATAGCGCTTGGTCGACTCCTCTTGGTCAGGCGGGCTGAAAGCCGCCCAAAGATCCTCGACCCCGCCTGTGTAAACAGCGCGATCGAAGTTTCCAGCGGGAAAGCCGACGTTCAGCTCGCCTTTGTAGCCGAGCGCCGCGGTGATGGTGCGCTCCATCTGCGCCTGCGCGCGCTTCTTGGCGACCGTGTTGTCAACGAGTACGAACAAATCAGCGTCCCCCTGCGAGACACTGACTATACGGCAGCCGCCCGGATAGGGAATGGCAGAAATGACGATCGCAAACTGAGGCCAGGGCGCCTAGCCTAAGCCCATCCCCCAAAAAGGATCGATACATCAATCCTTTTGTTGACGCCCTGACTTCGCTCTGCCCAACTTGTGGGAAGGCGTTGAGAAGCCTTGCTGCCCACTATGGCGAAGCCTGACGGCATCTCTGGAAATTTGGCGTCCAAAATGGGTCGAGCGATCCAACAAGGACATCTGACCAGTGGGCGGTCCTGCTTAGGAGCTTGAGATGCGAATTCACTTTGCTAACGCGACTCACGTTGCCCGTGTTTCCAAGTCGTTGCGGAAGAGCCTCCTTGCGAGGCAAGTCGACGTGCCGCTCCACAGGTGCCAGGAAACTCTCGCGCGCATGGTCGGCTATGGTGACTGGCAGGACCTCATCAGGTCCGTCGGCGGCGCAGAATTGCCGTCAGTTCCGGACGAGCTCGCACCGATCGCGGTCCAGGCCGCTCGAACGCGTCAGTACATCTCGGTGTTGGTCGAGGGAGGGATCCCCGAACCAATTGCTCACGCCGTTATCACCGAACTCTCTCCCAGTTCCCGCCGGCTGACCCAGGTCGAGGAAGACGATATCGTTCTGCGTTATAGCGATGCCCCCCAGGGGCTCGACTTATCGCCGGCAGAGATTGCCCGGCGTCCCGGCATTCTCAATCTCCTTCGCCGCGCCCATTTTGCGGTCGTGAACGAGCCGTACTGGGCTGAGCTGTCCTCCTGGCGCGCCTTCAGAGAGATCGTTCCGTCGGCGGTCGAGAGGGTGTCTACGCTCAAAGGCAACATCGCCCATCCATGGTGGGGGCCCGCGTTAGCCGCGGCTCTCGCGGACAAGGGCGTTCCTCGTGCACTAAGCGGCCCGGCTCGTGATGGTGATCTGACCGCACTGTCGACGACGTTGGCTCGCTTGGAGCGCCGGGAGTTTATGTCGGTCGTTACCAACGTCACGAATCGCGTTGGCGTGAAACTTCTCGACGCCGAACCGCGGTTCTTCGAGATGCCTCTGAGCTGGTCGGAGCATCCGTGGACGCCCTACGAGCCACGTCCGAACGGTCCGTTCGGCCCTGCCGGTTGGGAAGATGTCGATGAGGGATCCTTCGTCGCCTTCGGCTTGCACGAGCATGAGATTTTCGAAGATTCGGGCCTTCGCATCAAGGCGAGCTCCGATCTGGATGACCCGGATGTCGAAGAGCTGTTGTGCTTCAATGGGCCGTCCCGAGCCGAAGTGAAGCGCTTCATGAGGGGGCCGGGAGGTCGGCTCGTCATGCTCAGTCAGGAAGATGGCTCGCCAATCATCGGGGCGCTGGTTCGGCGCGAGGCGAACTTCGAAGCCGGCGCCTATGGTGTTGAGTATCTGGGTACATTCTTTGATCACAACCTCGATGACGGCGTTCCTCTCGCAGAGTGGAAGAAAATCTTCGCCGCAGCTCTCGGGATCCAAATCCGTGAGGAAATCGAAGGAAATGCGAGGGGCGTACATCCCGGGACGACTGTTCGCATCACGTTCAAGGACGTCTCGAAGGAGCGGCAGAATGCGATCCTTCCGACGCTCGTCCTTGGCATGCGGGGACAATCGGAAATAGCTCGCGATGAGGGAGAACCCATCTTTAGCGAGGTTGTCTCACGACTTGATGCACGCGCCCTTTTCCCGTCGCGCACGGTGTCTGATCGGGACCGCGGGCCTTTGAAGCAGCTGGCTCGGATCGAGGAAAGTTCGTTCTTTCTCCACCCAGGTTCATCCCGGCCGGCGGCGATCGAACCTTGCGGGAATAGCATCGCCCTATGGCATGACGGCGGCTTCTTCAAATGGGGCGCTCTCCCCGTCGAGATGCGCCGACGGGCATCGGTCGAGGTGAAGGAGCTTTCTCAGTACGTCCGCATGCTGGGGCGTGATCACGACCTGCTCGATCCATGCCTCGTGCGCCTCCCGCGTGGAGCAACATTCCTTATGAACGACGAGGACTTTCACGCACTCCAGTTTGGCGAAAGGCCGAACTCGCTGCCGATAGTGCTTTCTGAGCCCGGCTGCCTGGAGCAGGACGTGCATGAAATTCTCTTCGAGTTTCCCACTCTCGCCGATCAGGAGGCCTGACATGTCCCGGGCATTGGAGCGTTTTTTCGCAGATGTGAAGCGTGTCGGAACGCCCCACATCACCGACGGCGTCAGAATGGTTGGTTGGGCGGACTCATCAAGTTGGGGTTTCCTGACTTTGGACGAGACGGACACTGCTTACGCCGCCGGCTTCCCCCTTCCTCTCAGGATCGGCGGCGAAGAACCCGATTTGGCCGACTACATGGATTCGATGGCGAGCAACCATTGGAGGACCTTCGACGCCGATCTCCGGCTTAACCTCTGCTCGGCCGCCGAGTCAGCTGCCGACGTTGCGGACCGCAAAGGCCGATCCTTTGACCAAGAGATCGACCAGTTCCTCGTCGATTTCAGGGCGGCGATCGATCTCTCCGCGTTCGATTTCCTCGGGGAGCTCGATACGTTGTGGGACGCGGAATCCTATCGGTGGCTTACTTCAAGCGAGGGGATACGTTCGGTCCGGCTTCGCGCGGCCGAGCTTTGGCCATGGGCCGTGCCGTTTCTGGCGCGAGCCGACTTCATGGGTCTCTTTGATGAGGGAGGCCCTGATCTCGAACAGGCCGTAAGATCTGCGCTCTCGGCGTTGCTGGAGGCGGAAGGGCATGAGGTTCCCGATCGGCTCCTTTGCTGGTTTCTGAAACCTGCTCAGAGCCGCGCAGCATGTGGACGGAGCGAGTTCTCCATCCGGCAGCTGTTCCGCCAGCTGTCCCTTTTGCCGCCAGAGTGGCTTCCCGAAACCCCAAAGGACGAAGGGCGCCTTCCGATCGCCATTTAGGATTCCAAGGCACTGTTTGCGCTCGCTCCGGTCCTGGTCGACTACTCTTCGATGGTCGGGCGCCCTGTGTCCGAAGCCATTTCACGCGATGGTGAGGGGTGGACGCCAATCATCCGTCGGTTGGCGGGCAAGGCAGGCTTTGGCACTGATGGAGAGCTGGACGCCGAGGACACCGTTACCCGTCTCGTGATGAGCGCGAACGACATGATGAGCGCGTTCGGTTTGCAGGTCATCGAAACGGCCACGTATCTGACCGATCCGGACAAGATCGACGCGGTTCACGAGAGGGGGTTCATTCACAACGACGCAGCACTTTGCAGAGTTGGGTTCGATGACCCTGACTTCGCGTTGGCGAATGGGGCCTCGACCGTGGCGGCCGGACGCCTCCTGGCGGGAACGAAGTCGTTTTCAGGCTTCGTCGAGCTGGCCGCTGATTGGCACCGCAATCTCACGCCGATCGCTCGCTTGACCGCTGAGATTGCAGGGCATCACTCCTGGGGGTCGGCCTTGGTCCCCGCTGTTTACGTCGCGCCGAGCGGGATGGAATTTCATACGATCGCAACGACAGAAGCTCTCCTCGACGAGGCTGCTGCGATGGACAACTGCCTTGCGACGTACCTTCCGATCTGTTGGGAGGGGCAAGCGGCAATCATCTCGCTTCGACGAGATGGTAAGCGAGTGGCTGACCTTGAGATGCGCCTCCTGGATCGTGATCACTTCAAGTTCGTCCAGCTGGCGGGCCCGAAGAACTCGGTCCCTGACGAGGCCGCGGTCGAGGCGGCTGCGGAACTCAAGGCGGCGATCGCAGGGGGCGAAGTGCAAATCGACCCGATGGTTCTTTTTCCGACCGAAGGAATCCCGAGCGACTTCCCGCTGATCATGGAGGAGTACGCGGCAAATCTCGCTAAGCTCCTGACCGTTTGGGAGCCCTTTATGCCCAGGGCTTTGCGAGGTGCCTCGCCTGCCGAGATTATTGCTGCTTCGGGCTATGACATCGATAAGGTGCTCGACTGCCTCAACGCCTGAGGTATCCCTGACCAGGTCGCGTTCGACGAGGGCGTCCCCCTCGTCGCTTATCAGGACGACAGGCTCAGCAGGCGCTGAGGGCTCGTTTCAAGCACCAGCCCGGGAACGAACCCGGTCGTCTCCTCGATATGGCCTCGAGGGTTGCTGACGATCCTGGTCGACCCGATTGTGTAATCCTGGGCCTTGTGGATGTGCCCGTGGAGCCAGAGATCCGGCGCGGTCTGTTCGATCAGCCCTGTGAGATCCGAGGCGTAGCAATAGCCATGGGAGTCCATCCGATCCGAAAGTGAACTCGGATGGGGTGCGTGATGCGTCACGATGACGGTCTCGCCCGCCCATGGCTTGGCCAGTTCATCCGCGAGATAGCGCCGCGTCGCCCTGTGCATCTCCAGCGTGTCGGTTGGCCGAAGCTTCTTTCCGCCCTCCGACTTCCGGCGGATGCGCTTGTAGTCCCTCATGACCCGCGCAGCCTGGCGCACCGCGTCGGTGAGCGACCAGGTGTCCAGCCGAAGATCGGTCCAGAGCGTCCCGCCGATGAAACGCGTGTCGTCGATCTCGACAGAGCTGTCGAGCAGCAGGTCGATACCGAGCTTGTCCGCGAGCTCCCTGCCGCGATCGAGCTGATCCCAGAGCGTGTAGCGCTCCTCGCCACGGTCCCAGTAGAAGTCGTGATTGCCCGGCGTATAGACCACGCGCGTGCCCGGGAAACGCTCGTGAAGCCAGCGCAGCGATCTGGTCAGGGGCGTGTGGATGTCGCCGGGAGCAACGATGACATCGAAGCCGTCCGCCGGCGCCTCCGGGAGTGGATCCCAAGGTTGATCGTCGTGCTCCTGGTGGAGATCGGAGAAGAGCCAGATGCGCATTGGAAGCCCTGCGGGGCGAGAGGACGTGGTGGAGGCGAGTGCTGGCGTCAGACCAGTGTTACCCGTTCGATGCGCTTCAGCATCCGGGCTTTTGCCCGGCCGCTCTCGGCGCCGATGATCCACAGCTTCGTCATCCCTTGAAAATCGGGTAGGTTGCCGCAGGTGTCAAGGAATGGGTGCGCGATCCGGTCCAGAGGAACCGATTGCGAGCTGGCGCGCCGCTTCTTCAATACAGCCCGCCGTCGCCGCCAGTCCGATAGAGCGGAATACTGAGGCTGCCAGGAGCATGACGCGATCATCGCGTTCGAGGACCGCCTGTTTCGCCAGCGCTTCCGCAATGGTGTTCCAGTCATCCCACCTCTGCAGGATCTTTATCTTGGGCTCGTCGATCATGGTGGCGTCTCCGCTATCAATCGACTATGGCCAGGCAAGAGCTGCAATGTGCGGCTAGAGAGCGAAATTCGATCAGATGAGTGATCCTGTCGAACCGAAGGCGCGCGAGCTCAAGATGTGGCTCGCCGTGCGGACCGATCTCCCGGTGTCAGTCGGCAAGCTGCTCGGTCAGGCAATGCATGCGGCGGGCTGGCTGCACTTGCGCGTGGCCTCTGAGAAGCCCGCCCTGCTGCAGGAGTACCTAGAGGATGCGACGCCCAAGATCGTCGTCGCTGTGGCCTCTGAGGAGGCTCTGGAGCGGGTTGAGCGAGAAGCGGCAGTCGCCGGTATCCCTCATCAGTCCGTGCGCGACGCCGGCCGCTCGGAGATCGAGCCCGGCACGAAGACGGTATGCCTGTTCGGACCGGCTTACCGAGACGAGCTGCCGAGCTATCTTAGTCGCCTGCGCACGCTTTCCAACGACAAGTTCACCGCTGGGATCGCCGCGGTCTGACGAGGCTTCGCCGTCCGCCCAGGCAGGCCGTTCGACGGGCGAATGCAGGCCTCTTCCGTTTCTTATGGAGTTCTCTGGTTCTGTCAGGAGCTCCTCATGCGCGGGGACGAATCCATCAAACGCGCCTTCACCAGCGTCTCCGCCCAGACCCGGTCAAACGAGACATTGCTGTCGTAACCGGCCGCTTCCTTGGCGCCGAGGAGCCAAGCGTTCGCCCGACGCTCGCGCTCTTCCATAGCGGCCTTCTCGCGCTCGCTGGCGCCGGCGCGCCGATCCGCCTCGTCACGCTCGGACGCGAGTGCCTGAATGGCTTCCACCGCCCTTCCGGCGAGATCTGCAGGCATGTTCGCCGATGCGGCTTCGAGGTCTCTGAGCAGCGCGCGCAGGTCGTTCTCTCCCGTTGGGAGTTTAGCTTTCGGAGCCGGGTCGATGGTCACGCCGGGTCGCTCGGTGAGCAGTGGGTCAGGATATGCTCTGCGAGCAGCGTCTTCTGATGCCCAGAGCCCCAGAGCGCCGCAAACTTCTTGCCGGTCGCGTCGATGAGATAGGCGTGGAACTGCCCGTTCGAGTCCGAGGTGTTGCTCTTCTCCAACGACCACGGGAAGGGCGGCAGCTCCGGAGGCTTGGGCTCCTCGTAGATCTTCTCGGTGGTCTCGATCCAAACCCGCTTCCACCGCGAATAGTCGACCGGGTGCTTTTCAGCGGCCTCCTTGGATGGGAAGCCGCCTCTCAAGGTCCGGACAGCGCCGGAATGAAGCTCAGCCTTGACCGCATGCTCGTAGATCACGTCCGGCATCGTTCCGTCCCTCCATGGGCAAGGAATCATCCGCCGGATCCTCCAGACCCGCAACACATATCCTCGGCTTCCGAGACCTTCAGATCTCGACAACTAGGCCCGGCGCAAAATCTGGCACGGTCGAGAACCCGCCGCGGGCGTTGCCGACAATCCTGGTATCGCCATGACGGCTCTCGATACGGCGGTGGATGTGCCCGTGAACCCAGAGCCTGGCATTTGGAAGCGCTGATAGCGCTGCCATCGTCGGCGGATAGTGCGTGACCACCACATCAGCGTGCCGCGACCGCAGCGCAGCGACCGCAGCCTCGTGCCGCTGCTGGATCGTCCGGTTCTTCGCGCGTCGATCCATGATGCCTGGACCGTCGACGAAGATGGGTTCTTCGTAAGGCAAAGAGGGGTGCCTCCCGCCGAACCAGGCGGGCTGCTCTCCGGACATGATCTTCGTGAGGTCGGGAGCGGCGTCGACCTCCTGGGCACATACGGGATGCCAGAAAGTGCCCCCACCGATCGTGATCCCCGCGAACTCGGCAAAGCTGTCATCGAGGAAGTTGACACCATGGCGCTGCCCGGCCTCCCTTCCCGCCTCAGAGACCGCCCGGAGCGACGCGCCCCAGCACTCGTGGTTTCCCGCCACGAAAACGGCCTCCATGCCGCCCCTGATGCTGTCGACGAAGGCGATCGCATCAGAGACGCTTTCCTCTTGCACGTCGCCGGCGACAATCAGGATGTCGGCATCGGGCCGGGCCGGCAGAAATCCTCGGTTCTCCGGGACTTCGCGATGCAGGTCAGAGAGGATCCAGAGGCGAGGCATTAACAATCTCCGTGAGGCGGGTGACAGCCAAGGAGTTCCAGATGCAGCCGCTAGCGCACTCCCAGCTGATGGCCCAGTGCAGTTCGCGCGTGCGATAGAGCTTGTCGAAATCGAGGTCAGTGATGACGACGCCGTCGGCGGCGGCTGCAACTTTGTCCCAGCCTATTGAGGTGTGGGACACGCCCGCGTGGGACCATTCCGTCCGGAACCTTCGTTCAAAGTCCACGATCTCTTCAAAGTTTCTCAGCCAGATGAGTTGTGAAGCGACGACTGATACCTCGGTCGATTTGGCGAGAGAAAAATCTGCGAGATGCGAGGAGGCGCGAACCAGTCTCGGCCAAGAATCTCCTACCGATACCCAAAAGCCCGCGGGCTTGAAGAACGGAACGTCGATTTGGGGTCGGGATCGGACGTGAGTGATGACCGTCGCGCCAAAATGATAGAGCCGCGGATGTGATGCACCCGCGGCTCCGTCTCGATCGCTCTGAATTAGCCAGTTCACGCCGCCTTGCGGCCCAGCGCAGCCTTGCGGCCGAGGCCCATCTTCTTGGCGAGGTTCGAGCGCGCCTCGGCATAGTTCGGGGCGACCATCGGATAGTCGGCAGGGAGGTTCCACTTGGTGCGGTACTCCTCGGGCGACATGTCGTAGGCCGAGCGCAGGTGGCGCTTCAGCGACTTGAACTTCTTGCCGTCTTCCAGGCAGGTGATGAAGTCGGGCGAGACGGACTTCTTGACCGGAACCGCCGGCTGCTGGGGCGCGACTTCCGCAACCACCTCGCCGGAATTGAGCTTGCTCAGCGCACCGTAGGTCTCGGTAATGAGCTGGCCGATCTCGGCGCGCGGCAGGCTGTTGTGAGAAACGTAGGCGGCAACGATCGTGGCGGTCAGGTCGACCAGGTCATTCTTATCCATGTCAGCAGTCCTTTTATCAGTGAACTCTGCATCCATGGATAACGACGTCAAATTGGGATGAGAAGATGACGAAAGTTCATTTCGGTGGATGACGCCTAGAGGAATCGTTTCGCAATCCTTGATTAACTCTCTTTCCCATCGCTGGAGCCACTGTGAATGAGGGAGCGGAAGACTGCAAAGACAATAGAGGTAACCGGTTGATCCGGAGGGCGGCGACTTGGTCCGCTGCGCATGCGTATTAGGGCATCTGAGGCGAAATCTGCATTCGTCGACGCATTGGTTTGCTTTCGCTGCCGGGTCGGGAGCTGAGATCGACCGACCCGGCGAGGACGTTGGTTGCGGAAGAGGGATTCGAACCCTCGACCTCCAGGTTATGAGCCTGGCGCGCTACCGGACTGCGCCATTCCGCGTCAACGTTTCGGCCGATCGGCCGGCTATTTGGTGGTCCAGGCAAGGCTCGAACTTGCGACCTGACCCTTATCAAGGGCCTGCTCTACCACTGAGCTACTCGACCACATGTCCGATGGCTCCGGCTCCAGGGCTCGAACCTGGGACAACCCGATTAACAGTCGGGGACTCTACCAACTGAGCTAAGCCGAACCAGCGAACATGACCGACAACGAGGCAAGTGGTGGAGCTTCTCGGGATTGAACCGAGGACCTGAAGCTTGCAAAGCTACTGCTCTCCCGCTGAGCTAAAGCCCCATCAGCTGCCTCGCTGTTGGTGATTGATAGATAGGGCCCCCGGCTGGCCACGTCAACAGATTTTTTCATTTATTTTCACGCACTTAGATGTACTTCATAGCTTCGCCGTTCGCGCCCGCTGCCGGCTCGTCGGAAGGCTCTGCTCTGAAGTCCCGCGCCCGAGGCGCCATCGTGTTTCCCATGCCGTTTCCGGCGATCTCGTCGTCTCCCATCGCCTGTCTCCGTGCGCCTGGTGGCGTTGCTCCAACGCCAAAAAGCCAGGGGCCCCGTCCGTTTCCGGAGGGGCCCCTGGCTTGGCGCAATCCTTGTGAGGAATGATCGCTCTCTAGCCGCCTCCAGACACGACGAAGCGCGCCGCGTTAATCGCGGCGGCTGCGTTCATGGTCATGGCGGCGTTTGCGCGCATGATGCGGGCGGCACTCCCAGAGAGGATCAGCGAGAGGAATATGCAGCCGTTCGTTGAATGGATCAAGCAGGCGTGCAGCCTGGGTCGTCTCAGCGCTTCATCGGCACAGGATTGAAATGCCGCCGGGATGCCGGTGTGCGCCAAAAGGCTCGGCATTGAGCTCGCCACGCTAGCGCCTCTGGATCGCTCGTCGGCGACAGCAGACGCAGGATGCGCACAGGCGCAAATGCTGCGTACGGCCCTTCGATATCGTGGAATTCCTTGAGGTAGAGCGTCTCTGTGTCTTCGTGGTGGTGCATATGTTTCAGGAGGCACGTGACGCCGCACACTTCCCCGTCTCTCTCCCTGACGGCCGCAAATGCGTACGCCTCTATCTCACCGTCGCCCTCGTAGACCTGAAGGTCTAGAACCTGCGACCCACCTTCCTCTAGCTCCCTTTTGATAGATTCTTTGAATGAGCCTTCGATTTTGATGTCGTTCCAGCCGGGTTTTGCCATCTCTGCCTCTTCATAGTCGTTAAATTGAGTCCCAATCCTTAGATAGCCGGGGCGCTTGAACCGAGATAAGGTTCTTCGTCAGGCATCCTCGAAAGATCGTTGCCGCAAGCGAGTGCGAACCGCGGAATCGATAGCAGGACCTTGAGCGACGCTTTGGCTTCCTCGTAGGCTGCTACCAGGCGCTTGTATTCCGGATCTGCCGTCTCGGCGTCCCAAAGCGGCTTTATGAAAGAGGTGCCGATCGTCAGGATCTGCACGGCCTGGTCGGCGGCGTGCTTGAAGCGGTTCCGTATCTCTCCAAAGCGAGCGACATACTCCTCCTGGGTCGAGCGCATCTCGTTTGGCCCGATGAAGGTCTGCGCAGTCCAGGTCGGGAGGAGATCGGGGTAGCCGCCCTGTCGGAAGATGTAGCGGCTGGGGACGTCGAAATCCTGCGTGCCGATCCGGGTGAACTGCCAGCGGAAGGATCCGCTTTCGTAGGGATCGATCGGGTCGACATTTCCCAGCAGGAGACCTTCCATGCACGGAATAGCCAACCGCGGCGGCAGTCCAAGTTCAGCGATAGCGTCGGTCGCGGCCGACACCATGAAATGCTGCAGCATCACCGCCTGGGCCACTTCTCGCTCAGCGTCGAGATCGCCTTCGACCCGTTCGTGCATCCGCGCGGAGGCATGAGCCTTCCAGGTGCTCGGAAAACGCCGGAAGTCCACCATGGCGTATTTGCGCGTGGCATAGAGGTGCAGCGTCCAGATCGAAGCCTTGCGCTGATCATCCTTGGTCCGAGGTCCGACGAACATGCGAACGTGCTCGATCGCGTCCCCTTTCGGCCGGACGCGGGTCGCTTCGCGCTTGTGATCGAAGGAGACGATCGAGTTCACCGTCCTGTCGAACTCGGTCATCATGAGACCGGAGATCCCTTGGAGATCTCCGGCGACAAGCCTCTTCCGCCCGCCAAAGCGGCGGTTGCACGCTCCAGCGATCGCCTGGAGAACCGGTTCGGTCGAGCGATAGATGCCCTCGCGTGCCTTTTCGCGCTGGCGCTGGACCCTGAGATTCAGAACCGTGGGCTCTTTGCTGACATCGATCAGCATGGGGATGCTCCAAGCTGGTTTAGAGAGTGGCATAGGAGGCCTCACCGCAGACAGGCCTCAGAACGCGAGAACGAGTTCGGCCTCGTGCACGAGTTCGTCGTGGTTTGTGGCCTCCGGCCAGGAGCGGCGCCGCGGTGCTCGTTTGTCTCTTCCGCAAAAGCGCGTGCGCCGGTGCTCCCTGAAGATTTCGCGCATGTCGTTGCTCGCAGCCCTGAATGCGTCGAGCAGATCATCAGACATGCCGCGCAACGCCTCCTGCGGGGGCTGCATGATTGAGCCCCCGGTGATCAGCAGCTTCGCGACTTGGCGGGAGACGATCTGGTATTTCTTCTGGAAACGCTGCAGGTCCGTAAGGTAGCGACGGTAGGTGGGCCCGATCGTCTCCTCGTCGATATAGGTTCGCCCAATCCAGCCCATCGTCGCGTCGCTGAACTGTCCGTTCCGCTTGAGGGCTTTCGGCGCGATCGCCGTTGCTTCGCAAAAATCGCGGCTGATCATCGTCCGGCACGCGGTGACGCCCAGACCGCCTATCTCGCCGACGACGCCCCCGATCATGCCGTCCCCGCAAGGCACGGTGAACCGGGGCAGCCGGTTTTCGGACACGATGAGATCGGAAGCGACGGCGATCATGAAGCTGTGTTCGAGGAGGTTCTTCGCGATCTCGCTGCGGACATCGATCAGCTTTCCGCCGCGCTCGACGAGCCTTGCCATCGCGTGCGACGCCCAGCTGAAGGGCAACGGTGCGTTCTCGATGACCACCAGTTCGCGGCTCGCGAAGAAAGTCTGCGTCCAAAGCCATGATAGCTGCGAGCCGTGCCCCGGTGATGCGTGGACACGGATGCGCTCGAACGACTCCGCTCGCGGACGGAAGCTCGCGGGAGAGCGTTCGATATCGCGCTCGAACAAAGACGGGACGGCGATCCCGGGATAGTCCCGGTAAGCCTGATCCAGGAGATCGAGCTCGGCTGTGACGAGATGGCCTGTTTTGAGAAACGGGCGATCACAGATCTCCTGGACGCGTTCCACCAACGACGCTAGCGAAGCGTTTGAAGCATCGAGCAGCTCGTAGTGCTCGTCCGAAAAGTGCTGCTCGGCAGCCTCGGAAAGTGGATCGCGCTTCCTTTTCATGGATCCGGCCTCGTTGTCTCTGTCCGAACAATTGTTCAGCCCGGTCAAGAAACAAACAACCGATCCTTGCTCATCCACCGAAAGGTCGCCGACCTCGAACTTGTCCGCTACATCCCGACGGACAGAGCTTCTTCCATCTGCAGCTCCTCCTGCTGCTCGATCCAGGAGCGTCGGCGCTTGCTGCCGCGCTCGACGCCGCAGATCTTCGTTCGCTGAAACTTGTTGAGGAACTCACGCATCTCGGCGGTCGCATCCTCATAGGCCTCCTTGAGGCTTTCCGAGACGCCCTGCGATAGCTCCTCCGGTGGCTTCATCACCGATGTCATGGTGATGAGCAGATGTGCCGCCTCCTTGGCGGCCAGCCGATACCGGCGCTGCATGCGGCTGAAATCGTAGATGTATTGCCGCTCGGCGGGACCAAGCATTTCCGCCCCGAGAAAGGTACGCCCGAGCCAACCGGTCGTGGACTGGCCCTGCTGGCCGCGCCAGGACAAGGCAGCCGGCCCGATATAGTCGATCCCGGCGATGTCCCGAGTCATCATCAGCCGAAACGAACCGCGATCCACCGTGGGAATGGGGCCGACGAAACCAGCGAGGATGCCATCCGCGACGGGGATGGCGAAGCGCGGCGGCAGACCCTCCGCCTCGATCAGATCGGCGGCTACCGAGATCAGGAAGCTGCATTCCAGCACCTGCTTGGCCATTGCACTGCGTGGATCGTGATGCGTGAGGCCTCGCTGCATCATCCTCGCCATGGCATGCGTGCTCCACGCGAAGGGCAGCCGCGAATTCTCCAGGATCACGATCTTGCTCTTGGCATAGAAGTTGGTGGTCCATAACCAGGAAAGGTCGGCGGCATCGCCAGGCGAGGCATGTAGCCGTAGCCGCTCGAACGCGTATTCGTTGCGGAAGGCCGTCTTCGTTGCGCGCTCCATATTGCGGGAATAGAGCGAGGTCACCTCGCCGAGGGTCCCGTCGAACGCCTCTTCCAGCTTCTCCAGGTCCGTCACCTTCAGACGACCGGCCGCGGCGAAGCTCGGCGAGCAGATGCTTTTCACCTTGGCGATAAAAGCGTCGGTCGTTTCGCTGGTTTCCCGAAGCAGCTGGCTTTGCTCGGTCTTCAACTGCCGTTCGAGCATCTCGCCGAAAGGGTCGTCCTGTCTGGTTCGCATGGCCGGATCTCGATGAGGTCCCGACGAGTCTCCCGCGAGGGAATGCATGGAACAAACAAGGCGTTCTTGCCCGCCCACGGATTTCTGCGGGCGACCGCTCAATTCCTTTGGACAACGCCCCTAACTTCCTGTCGTCTGTGCTTTCGATAGGAGGCGTCCATGCAGCGCGCGATGAGCGTCGAAATCATTCAGGGCGAGAACGACCAGGTTGCCGGCTTCATCCTGATGCCGTCGGGCTGGGCCGAGCACGAAAGCGGAATTGACCGGCTCCTGAGATGGGCAGGCATCCGGCTGGTCTCGGATCCTGAAGGCATCGGCTCGCGCTCGGCGGAAGAAGTCCCTCTGTCGCTGGATTTCCACGTCACCGGCAAGGTGCGGCTCGCAGGGTCGCGCAAGCAGCATAAGGTCGCGGTGCTTCAGATTGGGCCTTCGACGATCTCGCCCCGCGCTCACTTCCTCGAGGCCAAGAACGAGCTCTGCGGCTGGTGGGACCAGTCAGGGTTCGCAATCTCGGCCCACGGGGATGCGATTCCTCATCTCCAGGCTCTCGCCGATGCCATTCGCGTACCGGACCTCGCAATCTGGCTTGGCGGCGCCGGGGGCAATCCGTTTGCTCGGGATGGGCTTGTCATTGCGATGCCGAGCCGTGTCAGGGCCGAGGACAAGGCGCAGATGCTCGCATCTGATCAAGCGAGGAATGAGCTTAAGCGGGATGCTCTCGCTACCGGGATCGAGCAAAAGATCGCCGAGCGTCACGCCACCATGAAGGGCTCAGGCTTCCGCTCGCCTTATGGGTTCTTCGCCCTCGCTCCGGGACGTCCGCTTCATGATCGCATCGGACTGCCTAATCCGATCGAGACCCGGCACAACGTGATGTTCTTCTTAAACCCGCACGATCAGCAGGGCGTCAACTTCGGGTGGTTCACCGTCGAGGAGCTCGAAGCCTGGCTTGAAGGAAAAGGTCCGGCACTCAAATCAAATTGGCAGCGACCTGATCGGCGTCCGACGACCGCCGCGGCGCCGGCGCCTTGAGCAGAGGATATTCCGTGAGCAAGCCATCGAACGATGATAGGCAGCTGGTCCGTGGAAGCGTCCTCGCCGGCGAGGAGATCTCCATCATCAGAACCGGTCCGATCAAGCTCGGCGCTGACGGCACTGCCCATGCCGAGGTGATCCTGGACCAGCCGGTCCCCATCTCGCTTTCTGCCCTGATGCCGGATCCCCAGGACCGGTCCGGCCTCTTCAAGGATCTCGCCAGCGTGCTGACGCTGGAGTCCGATCGTTTCGACGACCTCGTCGCGGCCGGAGGGATGGATCCCGCAATCGCGTTCATCGGCGCCGATCTCGCCAAGAGCGAATTCTGCGGCTCGGCCGAGCGGCCGCTCGATCTGCGGGGCTGGAATTTCTCCGGGGCCGATATGACCGGGGCCCTCTTTCAGGACGTCATTATCGATCGATCGACGAGGTTCGACGGCGCAAAGCTCGATGGGATCGTTGGGGACGACGCGGACCGAGTCCTCGCATTCGTCAACGCAGCAGCGGTCCTTCGGACGGTGGGGTTGGTGACCACGCCGATCAAGCTGGTCGACACCGGAACCGAAGGCTCGGGCGATCAGCGCTTCCTCTGCCAGCTGCTGCTCGATTGCACTGAACTGTCCCTTTGGACCGGAGATGAGGTCGAAGTCGTGCTGAGCGGCACCGATGGCCGTCGCCAGGAGCTTCCCGCCGGGATCGCCGACTATCTCACGCATGAGATCGACGAAGACAACCTCGATGACGAGAAGGTTCTGTCTCTCGAAGGCGTCGAGCTTCTGACGCCGGGTGATCGGCCGGTGTTGTCGGCATCGTCCTGCGGCGGCCGGCGACCATCGCGAGAGCTCGCTGAATCCGTCATCGATGCCTTCCTCACGGAGACCCTCGGCGAGCTGGATGTTCCCTTCGAGCTCCATGAGGACGGTGACGAGAGCTCCGCCCCCGGCAAGTGCGGCTGGTCCTTCTGGGTTCGGTCCGAGGACACCACCTCATACCTCCATGAGGGTCTGGGGATTGAGTGGTACGGCACGGGCTACGACCCCGATGACGAGCATTCGGATGAGCCCTCGCCCTGATCGGGCCGGCTCTGTCCACCCGTTCCTGAACGAACGCGAACGCTTTCGTTCAGGCTCTGTTTGGTCCTGGCCTGCTCTGATGCCGGCATCCACTGAAAGGAGCTCTCGATGGCTCGGTTCGTAATTGCTTCCCTTTTCGCTCTCGGTGTCGGCCTCGGCACCGCTGCTCACGCTGGCGAGGCCCTGGCGCCCTCCGTCGCCGCGCAGCTGGACAAGTTGCCGGCCGAGTTCTCGATGTCCGAAGCCAAGCGCGAGCGGCTGATGATAATCCAGGAGAACATGGCGCGGCAGAACGCGTACGAGCGCCGCTACGGCTATGGCGGCCGGTATCGCGACGGGTACGGAGGAGGCTACGGCTACCGCCGCTACGGGCCTCCTCCCCCGCCCTACGGCTACCGACGGCCATATTACGATGATCGCTGGTAAGCTGGCTCGACGCCTCGGCGCTCTGCTGGCATTTGAGCCCTATGCCGTTCTTCCACGCCACCCTTCGTAAGCACCTCGCCAGCATTCGTCGCCATGGTCTCGGAGCCGATGGCCATGGCGCCAACTGGCCAGGCTGTGCCGCCGGCGTCTACCTGGCTTCGCACCCGGCTGTCTGTGTCTCGGTGATGCTGGAGCATTATCTCGCCTACGGCGACCCGAGCAGCGTCCCGTCGGAGCATCTCGACGAGATCTGCGTGATCGTCATCGACGACAGCCGGGTTCGCTCCGATCGCCTTCTCGCGGATCCCCAGACATCCCGCTCGGACAGCTTCGTCTACAGCGGGGTCGTAGACATCTCCGGCCTGCCAGTCCTCGGCCTTGAAGAAGCCTTGGCCGGTTAGCAGCCGTTCCCTTGTAACGCCTCCCATCCTGTTACTGCCGGCGCCCTGTTTCGGGTCCGGACTAGTGCTGAAGGACAGGAGCGTGCAGATGGGTTGGATCTCGAAGCGGTTCATGCGCAACCGGGCGAAATGGGGACGTCCCGTTTCAGCCGAGAAGCGGAAGGCGCCTCTGGTAGCGATCGCCTATGTCATCAGGCATCGAGAAGGTCTTTTCGACCACGATTTTGTTAAGCTCGAATGCGGGCACGAAGCGATCGCCTATGGCCAGCTCAAGGCCCGCTGCACGCGATGTGCCGAAGGCAAAACCTGATCCGCTCGATGGCCCGGCCTCAGGGCTGCAGTGAAGCGCGAGGCGTCTCGTCCCACCATTTTTCCGCGCGCGGCGCCGGCTCGAACGGGAGCAGCGGGATGATCGCCCTCAGCGTGTCGAGTTCGCATTCGAGGAAGCCGCGGCCGCACGGATCGTTTGCGATCAGGTTGCCATGCCTCAGCATGAGGTTCTCGCGCCGATAATCGACCGTGGGCAGGTTCTCGCGGAGAATCTTCGCGTACTCCCGGAATCGAGGGTAGCGATCGTCGAGCTCGCGGCTGGGCCGATCGATGCCCCGAAGTGCTGCGATCGCCTGCTCAATGATCTCGTCGAGCTCGGGAGCATCGCCTTCATCAGGCAGAGGATCCAGCCGCTCCACCAGGGCAACCGCTCCACCGTCGTCGGTCAGCAGGACGTCGAGGACAACTGGAGCGTGGAGACCGACGAACGGGGCCAGCGGACCAGCGGCTGCAACCAGCTGGCGGAAAAAGCCGTCGACACCGTTTCCAGCCCTGATGGTATCGATGCGTCCGCGTCCGTAGACGACTGCATGATGGCCGGCACCAATCTCGCGGAAGCCTTTTGCCTCGATCAGCTGCAGCGCGACCTCAAGATCCCTCGTGCTCCCGATGACATCCGAGACGGCTGTGGGCATCGCCTCCCGGTCGGCTTGCCGGGCCGCCGCGCGAATAGGCTCGAACAGGGCCTTCGCCCGGTCGAGCGCTCGCTTTCCTTTGCCGCGATAGGACATCTCTTCCTGACGCGCGCCCGGATAGTTTTTGCGGCTCACGCTCTGAGCCTCTCGCAGCTTTGCCGCGGCCTCACAGGCGGCCTCGTAGCAAGCCAAATGAGCTGGAGACTGCAGCTTGAGCTTTTCAATGAGCCCCGACGTCCCGTAGCGATGCTCGAAGAAGTCGGTGATCTCCAGCGCCGTCGCAAATTGCGTGCCGCGCTTGGGGCCGCCGCGCCAGCCAACGCGCTTCGGCTTCCGGCTGTCTGCAACCGAGGTCTCCTGGGCGACGGGCGCTGCCCGCAGCTCTTCCCGCGGCGCTGGCTCGTCCTCATAGCTCGGATCCGGATCGAAAGCTCCGATGAGAAACGATTGCGCTGCGAGCAGATCGGAATAGGCCGATTGTGCCGGCAGTGATCGCTCCCGGGCTTCTGTCTCGTCCAAGTTCACCGATACTCTGCCGTCGGAAGCCTCCGCCATGCGCGCGATCTCGCGACCCTCCGCTAGGGTCAGAACGCGGATATCGCCGCGGCCGTCGTCGTTGAAGGTGATCTGCAAGGCTCTTTCCTGCTTTCGATCACGCGATCATGCGGCGCTCCTGACGGAGACGCCAGAGAGGACCGGTGGATGGGCGTCCTGAAAGCTCAGGGCCGCGGGGCCGGCGCCTGCTCCAGCTTCCACGGCGCATCGTCTCCGAACTGAGCATCGACCTCGGCGAAGCTTGCCTCCGTGCGCTGCTCGCCGCCGAGGACAAACGGGACAGTAGGCTTGAACCGGGCGTCGATCGTCAGGTTCGTGTCGAAGATCGGGAACAGCTGGATCTCGTCGCCCCAGTGATTGCTCACCTTCACCGTCTGGCGGGTCAGGATCTTCGCCGGTTCGTCGAAGTCGCTCATCGCGCGGCGAACACCGAAGCCGGCCGGGCGAGCAAACTCGTTCTTCGTTGATGGCGTCTTCGCAGGAAGGGTCTCGACCAGGTGGTCGACGGACTCGCGCGTCAGCCAGAGCTTGCCACCATGCGCATAGCCGACGAGTCCCAGGCCTCGCACGCGAGAGCTTGAATTGGCATCGCCCGTGAGCGTGAGCAGGACCGGGTGGCTCGGCATCCGCCAGCGGTTCTCTGGATCCGGCTTCTCCAGCCAGGCCGGCGTCTCGCTGCGGATCGTGTAGCCGACGTCGTCATCCCACATGTTTTGCCAATCGGTCGCCTTGACCGAAATGGTTTTAATCCCGATCGAGGCGAAGATCGCACTGATCCGCGGATGCAGGATCTCGGGGTTCACCGGCTCGTGGAGCTCGTACGTCTCCTCGTCCTGGTGATCCTGGTACTCACGGTAGCGGAGGTGTTTCTTCCCGGAGATGACGAGGTGCCATTCGATCTCACCGTTTTCGACGGCGCGAAGGGAGAACCCGGTCGACCCCATCACGTTCGATGGGAGCCAGCCCCTCATCTCCGCACCGTTGAGGTTGGATGAGCGGACCAGGCCGTCGGAGTCGAGCGCTACACGAAGCGCCGCGAGCGTGCGTAGAGCGTTGACCACCGCGAGTCTCCTTAGAGAGCCATCGCGGGCTGCAGCCCGTTGTCGAGATTCATGGATCAACTCCTGTTCGCTGACGCGATGCTGGGAGCTAACCCTGAAAGTCACAACGCGTCGTCGGCCGCCGCTACACCAGCCGAGCGTAGCGATAGTTGCCGGCGCAGGGCTGTCCGTCCGGCCCCTTATGCCTCTTGGGGAAGCGCATGCTCGGATTAGTTTGCTCGCTCCCTTCTTCGAGCAAACGACCGTCCGAGATATGCCCACAGACAGCGCAGGCATAGCGCTCTCGGGTTCTGCCCTCGTTCGGCGCCAGGCTGGCCAGCCCGCGCTCGATGAGCTGGAGCACGACTTGCTTCTCGCTAGGCTTCGAGGGGTCAGACGCACGCAGCGTTTCAACGGCTTCGACAACGGCCGCAGGGGCGATGCAGCTCAGAGTTCGCATCTTGGGAGGCTCTGCAGCCCTAGCGGGGGAGACCGATGGCGGTTTCGGGCCGCGATCCGCCAGATCGCGCGCTACGGCGACCATCCAGTCCGGGGCGCTCTTGCTTGGGTTCTCGCCGGCGTAGCGGGAGAGCGTGTTCAGGTGCACCGCATGACCGCGGAGACGAAGCTCCTCGTGGAAGCTTGCTACGTCGAGCCCCGCAGTCTTCAGCAGGCCATTAAGTTTTTCGTCCGCACTCAAGGGCGACTTCCCCACGAAATCGGGGAAGGAATAGCCGCAACACCTTAAGGTTTGCCAACCGGTCTCGGTGTCAGTTGCAGACCACTTTCCCATTCTGGATGTTGGGGCCGCATGGCTTGGTGATCGTGATGCCGTGCCCGCTCCCTACGCTGCCGGGCGTAACGCGAGTGCCACCTGGTCCGTTGAAACCACCATCGATTTTGGGCGGCGGGTTTGGGGCGGGCTGAAAATTCTTTTGTTGCCCCCTTTGGATGCTTGGGGTTGGCATTTGAGCGAACACGGCGGTGGTGGCAGCCAGCAAAACCACCGTGACGATGATTGGCCTGCGCATTGTCGAACTCCTGTGCCAATGCAGTCAGGCTACGCCTGACCTGCCGCTTGGTCATCCTCTCCGTTGGTAGAATTCACGCGTCGACGCTTGTCGGATGCATCTCGATCCGGAAGTCTCGTCGCAACAAGCGAGGATTCCATGAGTGATGCCGATTCCGATCCGGACTTCATCGAGTTTGACTTCGGCACCTTGGAGAACGCGACAGTGGCCGAGAAGGCATTTCCGCTGACATTCGCTTCCCTCGGCACCTCGATCGCGCTGCGCTCCGGCGTCGTCGACGACATGGGAGATCAGATCCGCGAGCGGCTTCGCGGCCTTGGCCTCTCGTGGACCGAAGCCCCCTCATCGCTGACCGAGGAGGATATGTGGCCGGCGGAGCCTGGTGATGATGGCGGTGAGAATCTCGACGAGGCGCCGACGTCCTTTACGCCCTGATGCCCGGCTGGCGTACCAACTCTTGCAAACTCTTTCATCGATCGATTGAAGCTCGGCGAACCCATGATCCCAGTCGACTGCCCCGATTACCGCCCTGACTCCAACCTGCCTTTCGGCTCGCCTGAGATGAGGAACGCCTACCGCGAAGCAGTTCGAAATCGCGACTGGGTCAACCTTGATGCGATGTCCATTCGCACTGACGCTGATCGGTTCCTGAAAGAAGCTGCAGACCCTAGCCTTCAACGAAGCAAGGCGACTGGAAAGGTCGATGTTAGCCTCACCGAACAATGGCGCTCCCCGTTCCTCAAGGCGATCGATCAGCGCCTATCGTTCTTAGCAAAGGGCGAGGAGTTGGCGCGGGTGCTGGGCTATGAAGAGGCCTACTCTGAACGAACTGGCTCCCTGACCGTGTGGGAAGTCCCGCTCCCGTGCCCGTCGGGTGGGCATTTCGACGTCGTGTTCAATCAGAAGGGAACCGAGGTCTATTGGTTCGGACACCTTCCCGGATATGAGTCCCTGTATCGCCGCCGCTATCACGCAATTTCGTTCGATGCTCGCGGGCACGTCGTCGAGATTTCGCCGTCGACGTTGTACGGCCATATGGGAGTGGCGCGCAGCGAAGCTGGCCTCACAAACTATCTCCAGAGCCTCTCCAAAATGATGGAGAGCTATATCGATGAGCACCTCGATTCCTTCAGCCGGGTTGCAGAGGCCCGAATTGGTCGGGAGATCAAGGCGTTGCAAGTGGTCAGGAAGGCGCTTGTTGCCGGCGTGCTTGAAATGAAAATGCCTCCGTGGCTCCTGCCGGAGGTCCTTCGCCTTTATCGCTCGGAAAAGCGCCAATCCTTGGCTTCGAATTGCGGCATGGTTTCCAACATCGCCTTCAATCTCAAGGCGCTGCACATCCGCACTCGATCTGGATATCAATTCAAGATCCAAGGAGAAGCCACTCTGCTGGATCACGGTCATTCCGAGGCCTTTTGGCCGGAGCCTCATGATTGGGGCACAATCGGCGAAATTAGGCACGAAGAGATCCAGAAGGTGTCACGGGGTTCGAACGGCGCGTTCGAGATCGAATTCGGCTCCGGAGTTCGGGTGGTAGCCGAAGGGCTGGAGATCGTAGCCAAACCTGCCGACCCGAAGGCGGATGCCTGGGCTAGGACGGTCGAGCGCATGGCGGTCGGCTTTGAGGCCATGTCGACACACATCAGCCCGGTCTCGGACGGCGGACTTGAAGGCTTCGAGTTTTGGATCAGCGCGTCCCAGGTGGAGGGGCGAAGGCGTCCTGCGACTGATCCATCAGAGCTTCTCGGGTTTCGATTGCTTACGGCTGCAGGCGGCACTCTTAAAATGGTAAGCCTGCCTTGGGATGCGCCTGGCTCCTCTGACGTGGCCGATCGGCACCCGAGAAGCTTTCTCGGCACAGCGCTTCGAATGGCAGGTCTTCTAGAAGATAAGTTTCCGAAACGAACGCTCGAACGAGACTATATCCGTACGACGCTTTCGCGCCTCGATGGAGACGCGCTTAGCCTGTTGAGGGCTGTGCGGTCGTACGACAGCCGTGCTTACAATATTGCTCGCTCTCTCCCTGCCGACGCCCCATTTCGCGCAGCGGTGGAGAAATTACCCATGCTCGGAGCGATCCTGACCCACCGCGCGCATGCTGAAATGACCGGTGACGTCTACCAGAACGACCCGACGCTTTCCGACGACCCAATCGGCGCGTTCGCTCAGCAGGCCGCCGATTTTGCAGCCTATAAATGGCCTGGCGTCGCATTCGATACGGTGCGTGCTCGACATGTCATCGAAAAGGTCGGCTCCGTGGTCGTTCATTACGATCTCGGATTGCTTCCTTGGCATGCGGCGTTTTTTGCGTTCGCACCGGATGCGGCATTGCCGAAAACGCCAGAGCAGATGAAAGCCGCCATGAGCTTTATCGAGGCTGCGACATTCATTTTCGACAATGGCTTCATCGCTCCAGCCGACTTTTATCGCGAACTCGCGGAGAACGGGCATGACTGGAGGATTTACGACGAGAAAGGGCATCAAGCCCTTTGGGTTTTCTCCCTTCCCTATGAAATCGGCAATTGTGTCGCCTCTCAGTTCCTTTCGCAGAACGGGATTGTTCCGGAAGCGGAGTACAACGAAGACTGGGGCGCTGGCCGTGCCATTTACGCCTCTCTCGGCGCTGGTAAGGGGTACCTTGGAGCTCTCCGATTGAGGGACCAATGGAGAGACGATGTCGAAGCCAGCATCCCCGAGCGCTACGATACGCTCTGTAAGGCGCTATTGCCGGATTGGACCTCCGACCTAGAGGTGACAGATCTCATGGCTCGATATGGCTTAACGCCTACCGATGGTCGAGACGGACTTGGCTTCACCAACTCAAATCACGCTGGAGCTTCGTTATCTCCCGGTTTTTGAGCAACCTTTTGGTGGACGGACCGCCGGTGAACGGAGTGCCGCGGTTGCCTGTTGCATCTTTATGACAGCACGATCTCCCATTGATTGCTTCGAGGGCGCCATGGCCGATCACTACTACACCGTCGTCGGCAGCTGGCCGTTCCCGCCGGAGATGATCGGCCATGATCAAGCGGAGCCGGCTACCTCGGAGGACGCAGAGAAAATTCGATTGCTCTCCGGGCCGCATCTTCCCGACCGCGAGGCCCTCCACGAAGAGGTCAGGATCAACCTGGTCATGCGCAACTGCGGCCGCTGGCGCCCGAACACCGCCAAGTGGGAGAGTTTCGACTGGAAGGTTCCCGGCGACAAGCTCTACGCCGCCATGAAGGCGAACCGGGCTGAGCACGCCAAGCGCGTCGCCGACCTGAAGAGCGGCCTGGCCAAACTCAGCCCCGACGAGCTCGAAGCCTTGGAGTATCATGGCTTCCAGCCGCCGGGGGCGTGAGGATCAGCGCGCTGATTGCCGATCTAGCGCGCCGGATTTGCTCCGCCTTTCCAGAGCCTTCTGAGAAGATGTTGAGAGCGTTTGCCGATCTCGGTCCGACGGTGCGGTTTTCCTCGCCTCGCGATAGCCTTGTCGAGGCCAGCTGAAGAAAAACAGGCCCCCAGCACGATGCCTCTCTATCTCATCCGCGAGCATTCGATCCCCGGCCCGATGTCTGTCGTCGCCGCGAGCTCGATCAGCGAGTTCGAAGTGGAAGCGCCGACCGCCCGTCAGGCTGCTCGTGCGGTCATGTACCGCGCTCCGCGGGATACGGCGCTGAAACCGCGCGTCGACAGCTGCCCGTACACCCGAACCTTTTTCGAGCCGGAAGCCGGCCGATACGCGCAGGTCGTCGACATCGAACGTGGCAAGCCGGCGTCGTTGCCGAAATATCCGCCGCTGCCCGGTGTCCTCGAGGCGGCCCTGACCGTCTTCCAGCAGAACGCCAAGCTCGCTGGTATCGATGATGAGGGAGACCCCTCGGTCGCGCTCTATCACACGCTTCACGCCGTGATCGCATACGCGGCCGCGCGCGAGGTCGACCTGAAGAAGGTGGTCACTGACATCCTCGATGACTACGAGGGGATGACGGCGAACAAGGCTCCCCGGATCGAGGTCCCTGAATTTCCGCCGCAGTCCTCGGAGAGAGAGGTGGCGATCGGCGAGGAACTCGTGAGGACGAACGCTGCGGCACTTCGGCTGCCGCTTCCGGATGATCGGGAGTTCGGGCTCTTTTATCTCGTGACCTCCCTCATCCAATACGCGGACCACTACAAGATCGACTTCGGAGACACGCTCCGTGAGGTGGTGCTGGATCGGCAGCAGTCGCTTTCGCCGCGGATGTGAACACGTCCATGTTCCTCGACGATTTCAGCCGCGACGATCGGTTCCAGGCGATCGAGCTTCGCAAGCGCGTGAAGGCCTTTATCAATGGGCCAGGTTATCCGCCGGGCTCGCCGGCGGCGGATCTCGATCAAGCTCTGGCGGGATCGCCGCAATGGCTGTTCGCGGATCTCTCCCATCGGATGTTCGCGAAGCACTATCATTGGCCCGTCGAGCTAGCTGTAATCGAGGCCGTGGCTGAGCTGGGGATCCAACGGAAGAGCTACCTCGCCAGCATGGTCGGCCTGCGTGACCTGTTGCGCTCTCACGCTGACCGTCTCAGCGATGCCCGTGGCCTGGCAGAGGCCGTGAAGGAGGAGATCGCGAGGATCGAGGGGGTCCTCGCAATCAAGTCGCCGCGGGACCGATCCAGCTACCGTCGCCACCTGCGCTCGCGGCAGGAAGCCTCTGTGAGACTTGGCATCCCGACTGGTCTCTCTGCGGAGGTCCTTGAAGCCCGCCAGAGCCTGACACCGCTCCTTGGCCCTCAGGACTTCTTCGAAGCCGCTGGCGGCCTGTCCCTGCGCTTTCCAACCAGGAAGGAAGCCCGGGAGCTATCGATCGCCTGGGAGGATGGGTGGTTGCAGTTGGCGCCGCAGCACATGCTCTCGGGACATGTCGCTGGTGCTGCACAGCGTCGAGACCTCGCGGATAGGCTGCTGATCGGGGGGCGCATCCTCGGGATTTTCCGAGAAGGAGATCCGGTGGGAGACCTGGTCGTGAACCGGGTCTCGGAAACCCAGGTCGAGCTCGGGTGGTTCGTGATGCCGTCTGCCCGTTCGCAGGGTATCGCCGAGAACGCGGTGAAGGCACTTCTTCCAGTTTTGGAACAGCGCGGAATCGAGGAGGTCGGAGCGCGCGCTTTTTCGCAGAACCGCCCGTCCCTGCGCCTCATGGAGAAGCTCGGGTTCACGGCTGTGGACCTCGGGGAGCCGTTGGGCGAGCCACTCGACTGGGTCCAGTTTACTGCGAAGACCAGCGAATACGCGATGGGCACACCGTCGCCGTGACCGGCCGGGCGCCATATCGGTGCGATCAGAGGCAGGACCCGTTGTAGACGACGGGCAGTGCCTCGTACCATTCCTTGTAGCAGGGCTTCTTTTGTTCAAGGTGCCGAACATGCGCCCGGGCCAAATTGGCTACAGTGGGGGGCAATCCCATGCTCAGGGCTTCACGGAAAGCCTCATAGGAGCCTTTGCCCCAATCCGAATTGGAAAGCACTCGCGCGTGACCCCAGTAAAAGATCGCCTCCGCATTCTCGGAATCGAGTTCCAGACCTTCTCGGAAGAGCTTTTCGGCTTCGCCAGGTGCTTGCACGAGCAGCTTCGCATAGCCCTTTTCAAAGAGCAGTCGAGCCTGCGCCCTCCTCGCCTCAACAAAGCACGGCAGTGTCTCCCGGGCTGTGTAGGGTCGCAGCATCTCGTATTTGAGACGGTATTCTCCGACCGCGAAGGCCAAGCCATTGGCGGTGCTGAAGCGATATCGCCATAGGTCTGCGCGCGGCGCGGCGACCCACAGCGGCATGCCGTCAGCAAACAGCTCCAGAACGAACAGGTCCCGGGATTGAGTAAGCGACTTGAGCACGAAGAGCTGCTCTCTAACGGTCGAGAGATAGATGCTGAGACGGCTTCGATCGCTGTAGACGGTGACCTCCGGTGGCACATGCGCGTACTGCGTCCCGGCTGGAATCTCGCACCGCTCCGCCTGTTCCGCGCGGGCGTCCGATGCAGCCACAAGGGCAAGAAGCCCCGCCATCGCGGCAGCAATCTGCGAGATCGCTCGCGTCCTCCTCATTGGGGCGAACACGTCACATCGTAGGCGGTCGGATAGGTCCTGTTGGTGTAGTTAATAAAGCTCTCTCCCTCCGACATATGCTCCGTGTTCTCGATGCACACCTTCCCGCAGCTCTGCCATTTGAAGCTGATTTGCACGCCTGGGCAGGACTGCAGGAACTTGGATGCCAGCTGTTCGGAGCTCTTCCCGAGCTCCTTCACGGTAATGCATCCGGCGGGGTTTGGTGGGCAGACGATCGGCGGCTTGCCCTCTCTCTTTCCCCGCTTGCTTGGATCGCTCGCCGCGGACGCGGGTGTGGGCGGCGGCTTCGGGGCGTTGGACGCATTTTTGAAGGGGTTCTCGGCGGGCAGCTTCACGGCGTCTTTCTGACCGGAATACAGCTTGCCGATCATCTCGTCGTACTCCTTCTGGATGTCCTCCGACTGCTCCGGAAATAGACCTCTGGCAGCAGACGTTCCGGGCGGAAGCGGGTCGCAAACCCAATACCATTCTGGAAAGACGATATGTCTCACTCGGCCGTTCGGGCAGTTTGCTTGAGCGTCCTCCTTGGTGTGGAATTCCTTCGAATGGCTCGCCTTCGCGGCATTGCATGCCCAAACCGGTGGGCACCCAGGAAGCGAATATTTCCCGAAGCCGGCCTGGCAGTTGGCCTTCGCGAGCTCCTCGGTGGCGAATATCGATTTGCCATCCGAGCGGATACACAGCGGCAGCAGCTCGACCGCCCGCTCTTGGGTTTGGCCGAGCAGGTCACCGGGCGCCGCCATCAGAACCAGGAATAGGCCTAGTCCCCACGGTGATAGGCTGTGACCACGCATTTCCTCGGACGCCTTTCAGCGGTCAGAACGGCAGAGTCGGTATCGTCGCATCGGCCTGGACGTCGAGGAGCGCCTCGACCACCAGCGCCTGCTCCGTCGGCGCTACCCGGCCCAGTTTCGCCTCGATCTTCTTGACGTTCACGAGCACGCCCTGGGTCTGCTTCGGATCCGCCAGGATGGCCTTCGCCTTAACGATGGCCTCGTCAATCTCCTTCCCGAACTCGACCTTCGAGTGCTCCTGCAGAGCCTGCACCAGCTGGGTGTTGAGCGCTGCCGTGAGAAGCGACCAGAGCTGATTGTCGATCGCCCGCGTCAGCTTGATGTCGGCCAGCGTGATAGATCGTCCGTCGGCGGCCGGTGTGGGGAGGGTCGTTAACCAGACTGTCCCCTTGGCGTCGAAGATCCGCCCAGGGATGCTCGCTTTGAACTTCGCGCCCACGGCGAGCCTGTCGCCGCTGGGATAGATCTCGACCTCATCCACATCGACCTTTACGGCTCCCGCGGCCGTGTCGACGACGATCGGCTTCTTTGCGAGCTGGGCCTTGAGCTGATCGTTCACCACCTTGTTGATCGCGGGATAGTCCGCCGACAGCGGGAGAGCGACCGACAGCATCCCCGCCGGATCAGCAATCGGCGTGTTCTTGGGCAGCGGCCCGGCCGAGCCTGTCTCTCCCTTCTGGGTCGACGCGGCGATGTCCGCATCCAGCCGAGCGAGCAAGCGGACGCCGGCGTCCTCGGCGATGATTCCTGGGCTCGCGAGAGCCCGTGGCGTCACGTTCAGGAACATCGGGGGCATGCCCTTCTGCGCCGGCAGCGCGATGGACTGCTTCTGCCACACCTTCCCAAGAGCATTCTGAACAGGCTCGCAGGGGATCTTCGAATTGATGTCGGCGATCTGGGCGTTCAGCGCCGCCTGAATATGTGGGGTCAGCAGATTTCCGACCGGAAGGTTCCATGGGCCGATGCAAAAGCCCAACCCGAAGGGCAGGTCCAAGCAGTTTCGGCCGACAGCCTCGATGGCCGCGGCATCGCCCCAGGCGAAGCTGGCAGCCGGATTGATGATGCGAGGGCAGAATTTCTCGTCGAGAGCGACTTGGCCAGAAACGTTGGCGACGAAGGAGCCGGAGCTCGCTTTCCGATGGATGCTCAGTGCATCGGCGATTGCGCCATTCGGCCCTGCGCCGCCGCTGAATTGGACCGGTATCGAGATCGCGATTCCGTCACCTGCTCTGCCGACCTCGATCGAACCGTTTCGGCCGGCGGCGAGGTCCCAATCTATGTCGAGGCACCCCCTGAAGATAGTCCGTCCGAGGGCGCTGAGATCCCTGCACCCTATGCGTTCCCGGCCGCTCATCGGCTGTGCGAACTTGTCGGCGGCTTTGTTCGCTGCATCTTTCAAGCCCTGATACGGGAGCAGAACACTCGGTTGGATGGTGCTCCGTCGCGGCTCGAATGACGCGACGGTGGCCTTCCTGGTCGGCTGCTCGGAGTACGTCTTCTCCCAGGACCTGTACCAGTCCCAGGCGACGTACCCCGCTCCAATCACCATGACGCCAAGAACCCCGAGGAGGACCTTGTTGAATCCGCTCTTCAGTGCCGGCGGATTCGAGGTCAGGAGCGTCGCCGGGCCCCTTTCGATGGCCTCACGGCTTTCTCGCCCGTTGAACTGTGTGCCCTGGCCGCGGAGGCGCGATCTATCTGCTGGGTCGTTTGTGTCAGAGTCATCGTGTGCCATGCCCCTACCCCTTGGTCACCCTGCGGCAACTATTGGTTGCCGCAGGGTGGAACGCAAGCTGGACTCTACGCCCCATAGTCGAAGGCCTTCAGCCAGATCGGGATGTGCGCTTTATCGTTTGAATCGCCTGGCTCGCCAGGTCTTCGCTAACTCGGCGCTAACAAGGATCGTCGTCCGCTTGGACCGGCATCATTATGCGGGAGAAGACCGCGAGCCGGCCAGCCAGTCGGTCGGAAAGGCCGTACCCGATTTGGAGTATGACCGGCTCAGCGTAACTCCCTAATCAGTCCTTTTAGGCCGGCTGGATCGCGAGCATGCCCGGACGAACTCGAATCGCCATGCTTTCCTTAGTTCTTGCCTGTACGATCGAGCTGGGCGCTCTCCGCGCACAAGTCAACACAAGCTCACCGGCTGGCCCTGAAAGCGCCCAAGAGGCCTGTGACAGGCTCGCATCTTCTCCATACGACCATACGCGGCCGAGCGCGCATCCAGGCATCCTGTTCGACAATCTCGATGGCCCCAGGGCACTCGCTGCGTGCCAAGCCGCGGTCAAGGCATCGCCCAAATCCGCGCGGTTACTTTATCAGCTCGGGCGGTCGCTGGATTTTGTCGGGAAGGCTGTTGATGCTCGCAAGGCCTACGAAGCAGCAGCCCAGGCCGGAAGCGCACTGGCCATGGCGAATCTCGGGATCATGTTCAACGAGGGGCGTGGAGTTCCCGTCGATTTCAGGCGTGCCAAGGAGTGGTATGAGAAGGCGATCGCCCTGAATTCGGCCCCAGCCATGAACGGTATGGGGACTTTGTACAAGTCGGGCAATGGCGTGTCGCTCGACCAGCCTTCCGCCCGCCGATGGTTCGAGAAAGCTGCCGCTTTGGGCTATCCGCCCGCGATGACCAATTACGGTGAACTCCTCTACGATGGCGTCGGAGGCGTCGAGGATAAAGCTCAGGCCAAGGATCTCTTCGAAAAGGCTGCCGCTGTCGGCGAAGGTGGCTCCATGCGAGCGCTGGGTTGGATCCTGATCCATGGATCCAACCCAGATTTTGCGGGAGCCAGGGTTTGGTTCGAAAAAGGGGCTGCGGCTGGTCATGCCGCCTGCATGGCGGAGCTTGGAAGAATGGCCGAGTTTGGGAACGGGGCTCCCGTAGACTATGCCGCGGCCAAATCCTGGTACGAGAAGGCCGCTGCCGGCGGCAGCGCTTCGGGGATGGCTGGCCTTGGAGGGCTTTATCTAAGCGGGCTAGGCGTCCCTGAGAGCAAGAAGCTGGCGCGGGAATGGTTCACGAAGGCGGCCAAGCTCGGCCATCAAGGAGCCAAGCGATCGCTGGACTTTATGAGTTCCAAGTGAAGTATTTCCGCCATCAGTGACCGAGGAATTAGAATCTCTGCTGCCTTTCAACGGAGTCATTCGTTTTGTCACAGTGAAAATTTTCAGAGCTTTTGTCCCATCGTTTCCCGTGAACATCATAGGTGTACGTTGAAGCTACAAGTTTTCCTGTATAACGAGCAAATTTCATTTCATCCAAATGATTTTCCCGATCTGGGGTATTTCTTTCGGCTATAATAGATTTCACATCTACCTGGACGATATCAAGAAATGTATCGCTTGCCTTCCACCACAGGGTTCCGCGCGCGCCATCTATAGATACGTAAAATTTGGCATTGGAATATTGCCAGCCGCAACAGTTCCAATATTCGAGCGGTTTCTTGCATAGCAAATTCAAAACGTTGGCCTGAGCCTTTGGTTGCGGGGCGCGCCTCCTTTGGGTTTCAGGCCGATGAGGCTCCTGAGGCCGGGCATCCGCCTCTTCTTGAGACTCAAGGTAGCTCTCGCGTTCTGGTTTGCGCGGCAGGACTTTCGGTTGTGGAGTCCTCACGGCCGCCCGGCCCTCAGGCGCATCATCTTCAAGGAAGCCCTGACTCCGCGCCAGCTCTGGCAAGCCCAGGTGTAAAGCGAGGAGTAGCAGGAGGATTCGATAGCGCTGCGGCCGTCCCATGTGCTGGTCCTATCCGTCGGATTCCCGATAGGTGTATTGCCCCTCGGGGGCCATCACGGTCTGCTCGCTGCCGCCGCCCAACCGCGCTGCGCAGCCACTGCTGCACCGATTGCTGTCGGTCCAATGGATCGTGACGGTTCGACTGCAATGGTTTTGTGCGACCGAGTATCCACCACGGTTGTAGAAAAAGATGCATCTGGCCTGAACCTCGGCGGAGAGGCCCAGGAGTGCTGGCAGCGTCATTATCGAGAGCAGCAGATTTCGCATATCGGGCCCCTCCGAGATCAGTCGTTTGACCAGCAGTCTGGCGCGCCAGGGACCCTTTCGTCATACTCCAAACTGGTGAGAGCGCGGTCAGGTGACGGGATATCGCCAGTCGGGAGCACGTGCTTTGGCGTGGGGCAAATGAGCGAGGTCAACGAAACACTCGATCGCGTCTACGAGGCAGCGCTGCTGCCCGAGTTCTGGCCCAATGCATTGGACATCGTCCAGCGGGTGGCCGGGGTGGATGGCGGTGCATTGTTTGTGACTGCGAACAACAATACCAGCTGGATCGCCACCCAGCCTTTTGCCGAGACGGTGGCCGACTTTGTGAATGGCGGCCTCTTCCCCGGAAATGCGCGGAATTCGCGCGCGCTAGCCATGAAGCACGCCGGCTTCATCACGGATCAGCAGATCCTCACGCCCGAAGAACTCGATCGCGAGCCGATGTTCACGGAATTCCTTCGGCCCCGCGGCTGGGGCTGGGCTTCCGGCACGGTCATCCTGATGCCGACGGAAGAAGTCCTGACCTTCCACTTCGAGAACCACTACCAGCACGGCCCCGTGGGGCAGCAGTCGGTTGATATGCTGGACGCACTCCGGCCGCACTTGGCGCGGGCAGCGCTCATGTCGAGCCGCCTGCAACTGGAGAAGCTCCAGGCGTCGCTCGCGGGTATCGAGGCCTTGGGTCATCCCGCGGCGGTTATCGGCCACAGAGGTCGGGTCCTGGCGTCCAATGCCGGGTTCGGCAAATTGAGCTCCGCTCTTGTCGCGATGGCCCATGGCGGCGTTGCGCTTCGAAACACGAAGGCGAATGAACTCCTGCGGCAATCCCTAGAGCAGGTCGCCCGAGGCCACGGTGCCCATCGCTCGATCGCGGTCCCTGCCAACGAAGAGCAGCCGCCCTTCGTCATCCATGTGGTTCCGATCCGCCGCAATGCGAACGACCTGTTCTTTGGTGCTGAGGCATTTCTCGTGGTGACGTTGGTCAAGCGACCGAAAGCTCCTCCCTTCGAGATCCTGAATGCACTCTTCGACCTGACGCCTGCAGAGGCGCGCGTCACGCGGCTGCTGACTTCCGGAGAGAACCCAAAAGAGATCGCGACCATATGCGGCGTCTCCGTGGAAACGGTCAGGTCGCAGATACGCTCGGTGCTTCAGAAGTCCGGTATGCACCGCCAGGCAGAACTGGTTGGTTTCCTCGCCGGGATCGACACATTCGGTTGCTGAAAGCGGGACCGGTCCTTCATGAATCAGTCCGCAGGCTCTCTTTATCAGGGACCTGGCTGCGGGTTGGCCTCCAGCGATGCTTGCGCATTGCGGAGCAGATCGAGCATCAGTGCTTTCGCGATCTGGGGCCCGATGGGCTGGTCGTTAACGACATCCCCGAGGTGGAGCGCGTTGATCAGTGCTCTCGCCGCCTCGGCATTGCCGCAGCTCTTTCCGCACAGTTCGAGAACCGCGTCGACCGAGGTGATGATGCTGCGCATCTGCCGGAGTGGCGACGGGGTCTGCCAGAGCCGGTAGGGCTCGCGTCCGAAGCGGGTGGGCTCGTAGATGACCCACTGGCCGTTTATCGGGCTCTCTTCGATCTTGGAGCCTTCCGGCGCCAGCAAGGCATGCAGAACGCGGGCGTCGAGCTCCTGACTCTCGCCATCGAAGGCTGAGATGCGGGCGATGAGCTGGTCGAAATCGTCGATGGTCATGAGTGGGTCTCAGGTGTTCGTGGGAGGGTCAGCCTGGCGTCGGGCCGGGATCGCCGTTCTTGCGATGCTCGAAAGCTTGCGCTTGCAGAGCATGGAGACAGCGGGTCGTCGACCACGGATCGGTTGAGAACAGCCCTTCGACGGTTTTTGCGAGAGCGTCATGTCCGCCCTCTTTCATCCGCGCGATCGCTCTCAGCACGTCGTCATCGTTCCAGAGGACCGGCTTCTCATCGAAGATCTCGTCCGGGAAATCGCGACCACAAGCGTCGCAGATCGCCTCGTAGACCTCGTGGAGGCGCGCCGTAGCGCGTACTCTTCGGGCCGCCTTGCCGAGGTCATTCCGGACCGCCAGGGCATCCAGGTACGTCCCAGCACGCTCGACGGCCGCGTCGTTCACGATCGCCAAATCCTCGGATGTAGGCCGGGCATCCTTCCAGAGAACCGCTTGCAGCGCCGCGATGCGCTCGGGCACTTCCGGCGCGAAGTCGATCACGATCGCCGGCGCGTCGGGCCGAGAGAGCGTCGTGTACATCCCGATCAGGACTTGGACATCGACAGGCTCGTTCGGGATCTGCGCGAGGATCCGGTTGCGGCCCTCCGTGACGATCGCGGTAAGCCCATCGAGGCGGTCAGAGCCGAAGAAGGATGCCTGGCACAGCAGCTCTTCCCAGGTCCGCGTTCCGATCAGCCCGGGGAGGATCGGGTAGCCGGAGGATGCAGCATACTTCACCTCGTACAGCGGCCCCTCCTCTCTCTCGTCGTAGGCCAGCAGCTCGTCGTCCTCGACCTCCCCGAGCGCGTTGATGTGGGCGTCCTGGATGCAGACGGGGCGTAGAAGGTCGAGCAGAAGGCTCCGGTAGGCGCCCGCGATGCGAAGCTGTTCGTCACGAGAGATCGGCTCGGGGCTGAACGGGGATCGCTCCGTGGTCGTGTAGATCGTGAAGGTGAAGTTGTTGCCGCTCACGCTCGGGATCACATGGATGACGATGTCGGGCTCCGGCGTCGACAAGAGCCAGGCGGCTGAGAGATCCTTGTAGGGGTCACTGCCCCGTGACGGGTATCCGAAACGCCGGTGCAGGTAAGTGAACAGCGTCGCGTAGGTGAGGTCCTTCAGCGGCGTGCCGTCGGCAATGCGATCTTCGAGAACCTCGCCGAAAATCTCGTCCATCGTGCCGTGCGGCGCGGTCTGAAGGACTGAGTAGAGAGTGCAGTTCGGAGAGACGACGGATGCCTTGAAGGCGGGCGACGGCAGGGTGCTCATAGTCACCGGTCCTGATCTCGATGAAGCAAGCTGCAGCTAAGCGCTTGCGGAAGCGGGTTCTGCGGGCGTCCCGACCTTGCCGAGCGCGGTAATGAAGCCCTTGTCCCCGCGGACTGGGCGCAAGAGATCGATCAGCAGGGCTCGATAGGCATCCGCGATGCGGACCTGCTCCTCGTGAGGGATCGGTCCCGGCGATCGCGGCGGTCGCACGACGTCAATGCCGATGCTGAAGGACACCTTGTTGCGATCGAGGAACGGTAAAATGAAGATTTCGACATCGGGCTCCGGTGTCGTGAGCACCCAAATGCGGTGGGTCCCTTCTGCGAGAGGAGGCCCGAAGCGACGCCGCAAATACGTAACGAGCGACCGGCAGCTGAGGTCTTTGAGCGAGGTTGACGCGATGATGCGATCTTCCTCGCGCTTGCCGAAAATCGTCTCAAGAGACTCCTTTGGAGCGACATCCCAGATGGAGAAGTGGTGCATGCTGGGAGGCGCCACCGAAGCCTGGAAGTCGATCAAGGGGACGGCACTCATTGGTTCTGTCATCTCGATTGCTCGCGGTCTAAGCAGATGGCGACGCAGCGCCGACACCGGCTGCGGGAACTTCGCCCTTCTCGACCAGCAGTGCGATCATCTCGGCGCGGGTCACCGGCCAGCCCTTCGCCCGCTTCTCGTGATCGTGCATCGCCAGGAAAAATGGATCCGTGTGCATCGCTACGCTCAGCTTGAGCCAGCCGTCCGTCCACTGGTGGAGCGGAGTGTTCTGCGGATGCCGAGGTGGGAGATCAGGACGGGGGTGTGCTGCCAAGGGGCGCCTCGGTTAAGGATCACGATTCCAGATGATCAATTCTATGCTCCGACGGCGAAATAGATAAGCATCTGAGCCCCCCTATCCACCGGAAGGCCTTGCCCCCTGCAAGGATTGGATGCCAATTCAATCTGCCTCGCTCTGGATTTTCCCATGCACCTTCTCGTCATCTCCGACATCCACCTCGAATTCGCACCCTGGCGACTGCCGGAGGATCTCCCGGATTTCGACGTAGCTGTGTTCGCCGGCGACATCGACAAGCCTCTGATGGGGTCGCTGCGCTGGATCGATTACGAGATGAAGCACGGTCCGCTGTTGGGGAAGGAAGTCATCTTCGTCCCCGGCAATCACGAGTTCTATGGGGCTACCATACCCCAGCAGCTCGAATGGGGGCGCGATTTTGCCCGCGAGATCGGCGTCCGTCTTCTCGCGCCGGGCTGCGCTGTTATAGGGGACACCCGATTTATCGGCGCGATCCTATGGACGAACTATGCCCTCTTGGGTGACGCGAATGCCGGTCGCGCGGCAGCCGGCCGGGCGATGAATGATCACCGCCTGATTGGGGTCGACGATGGTGATGACGGACGGCGCTTTACTCCCTCGGATGCGGCTAGCCTGCACCATGAGGACCTGGCCTATCTGACGGCTAGGATGGAAGAACCATTCGAAGGTCAGACGGTTGTCGTTACGCACCACGCACCGCATCCCGGGTCGGTCCAGCCCAGGTATCGGGGCGACTCTCTTTCGCCAGCGTTCGCATCAGACCTGACGGAGGTCATCGAACGCTACGAGCCCGCGCTCTGGATCCACGGGCACGATCATGGATCGCACGACTACATGGTCGGCGCGACGCGTATCCTTTCGAACCAAGCTGGCTATCCCACCCCGAACTCGAAGCGAGAGAATCCAGCGTTCGACCCGAGGTTAGTCGTTGAAGTGCCGCCGGCGCCGGCTCTCGTGCCATGATGGCTTCGAACGAGGGTGCGATCGACCGCGAGGAGATTTTCGCGATCGCGACCGAGGTCCGCCGCTTCCTGGAGCCGCGGTGGATCGAGTTCCAGAGGCAGCGCGGTCTCGTCAACGCGAGCCATCCGTCGACAGGCATGTGCCGGCTTTCGACGCTCTTCCTGCTGCGCGTGCTGGAGCAGGAGCTCCCTGGCGTCGGGTGGGAGTGCCTCGGCGGATGCTCTGACGCTACCGATGAGGACGTCGACCCCGCCCTTGGCCTTCCAGGAGGTTACCGGGACGGCAATGGGGACTGGAGCGGCCACTACTGGGTCACTGACGGCGATTTCGAGTTCGTTCTCGACGTCACGGCCGACCAATTCGGTGGCGATGCAGTGGTCGTTGTCGAGGATGTGTCTGGCGGCTCCTATCGTGCGAACTACGCCCCTGCCGCGGTACTGGAGCGGATGAAGGACGTTCGCTCTCGCGTGGCCGAGTGGCTAGGCGAGTGGTCGGCCGACCATGAGATTGGCTGGAGCAGATCTCGAAGCTCCTCCGCGCTGCGGCCGCGATGACAACTCGCCCGTCCACCGAACGGTATAGCCGCCGCCTCGCCCTGATGACTGCCTGCTGCTAGCCTGCTTGAAGCGTCGGAAGCGGGCGCCCAGGAGGAAGATGGCTGGTCTGAGCACTCAAGAGATCGCTGATGAGATCGCGGCCCTAAGCCCGTCCCAGAAGGACGCCCTGCTCAACGCGAAGCGCGGGGATGGCGGTTGGGGTTGGGTCGTCAGCACACGCCATCCCGGGTTTCGCGGCTTGCCGACCCGTGGCCTGGCTCACGGACGGGCGACCGCCAATCGCGCCGCGGGTGCGCTCGGCTCTCTCACGGCAAAGGGGGAGAGTGTCCTTGAGGCCCTCTTTCAGCGCTCAACTCCAGAACCGCCCCGGTGACGGCCTTGGACGATACAGGATGGAAGGGCGCGAAGGTGCGCAACGCTCAGGGCCGCACCGGTGTCGTGTTCGATGCCTATGCCGGGTTCCTTCACGTCGGCCTGCATCTGGCGATCGACGGCGGCGGAAGGGCCTACGTTCAGCTCAACTCCGACGGGCGGGATAGTGGCGAGAGCGGCTGGCAGTGGTTCTGCGAAAATTTCGACGGCGGCGCCGCCTGGTTACCTCTTGGCGACCACAGCGGCTGCGGTGTCGAGTTCGCTGCTGCTCCGGCTGCAGGTGAGACCGGACCAGCTTAGGGTCCACGCATCGCGGTTTCCGCCTTCAGCTCCTCTTCCCGTGTCTTCAAGGCATTCCCGATCTGTCGCGTGACAAAGGCACCGAGAACTTCCTTGGGCGAGGCGAAGGCTTCCTTCGCGATCCGGATTCCGTTGGTGTCGGAAAGGCACCAGCGATCGTTGCCAAGCAGAAGAGCGAGCGCGACCACCTCGCCGTTCTCGTCGACGATCCGCCGCGAAATGCGGTCGAACTTCTCGATGCGATGCCGCCAGGCAAGCTCGGTTTCGACGCCCAGTGCGGTGAGCCGATAGCCGTTGAGACTATGCTGAGGTTCTTTTCCGTATTCGATCAGCCCGGCGAGCCTCAGATGTCTAAGCGCGGCTCCAGACACCTTCCCGAAGCCGCCCTTCAGATCAGGTATGCCACTCGGGATGATCCAGGTGCCCTGGCGCTGAGCCAGGAAGGTCAGGATGTGCAGTTCCGTAGGACGCATGCCGTTCCAGCCTAACGCTTCAGGTGGCGCAAGACCGCTTCGGTATAGGCGTCGTCCGCCGCGTCCTGTTCCGTTACCGCCCGTTCCAGCGCGTCCTGTCCGTAGAGCTTCGCATAGCTTTCTTCAGCGTCTGGAGCACCGGTCCAGGACATCCCCATCCCGACGACCATCTTGTGGATGGCCTGGGGCATCGCGCGCCGCGAGACCTGCATGAGGTCCGAAATGGTGTCCTCGATGACCGAGGCGACCTGGATTGACCTCGCTCTGCCGACCGTCGTTTCGTAGACGACCTGCCTGCTCGCAGCCAGCGGAGAACTGGCAGCGAGGATGACTGTTTCCGCGTGGATGTGTTCGTCGAACCTCGATTGCTTCCCCTTCGCGCTCTCCGGCGTCAGGGTAGTCTTTATGATCTGGCCGGCGTCAAAATGAGGCGGGTATTCGGGCTTCAGGGAAAGCTGATGGACCATTTCCTGGCAGAGCAGGTAGTTGAGCTTCGCAAGGACAAGCGTTGCGTTGCCCTCAAGCACATCGATCCCGTCGGACAGCCTCAGGAGCCCATTCCTCGGGCGCGAAACCGACAGCTGGCCGCCGACGAGCTGCTTGGTTACGGAAAACGCGACTTGGGAATCTACGAGTTCGAATAGGAGGGGCGAGGGAAGCATGAGCAGGTCCTTCTTTCCGAACCAGCTTCGATGAGGAATCGGTGATCGGCAAGGGATAGGCGCAGCATTTAGGATTCTGCCGCCGTCCGTCCACCGAACCTTGCGCGTGCCGTCTCGCTTTGAAGCATGCGCGCCCTTTATCTTGTTCGCAGCAATGGGCCTCGGCCAGCAAATAAAGGACCGCAAGTGAAACTCTCGATCCTCCTCATCGCTCTGTGCCTCTTCGATGCTGCGGTTGGAACCTGGCTGCTGATGCACAGACCGGACGCCATCTTGGCGTGGGGTCCACCGATCGGCTGCGGTGTCATCGCCGGCGTTGTCGGAGCCCTCAGCCTCTGGAAGGCGTCGCCCTGCGTTGGTCGCCAGTCGGAGGTGCACGATGCTGGCTGATCTGATCGAGCGGCTTGAGCAGGGTACTGGCGCCGATCGCACGCTGGATGGCGACATCGCTCTGGCCCTCGGCCTTCCGCAGGCCTACTTCGACAGCTTCGACACCGACGACAACGGCCGCTCGCCGTTTACTGGCTTCAAGGAAGTCGACGGCCCGGAATGCTTCTTCGGCGAGCCCGAATGGGCCGGCGGTGGCCGGAGCTGGGTCGCACCGGTCTTCACCGCCAGCCTCGACGCTGTGATATCGGCTATGGAGCAGAAGCTTCCAGGCTGGGTGTGGTTGAAGCGCAGTCCCTTGGTGATGGGCATCTATCGTCCGTCGGATGACGACGATGTCTGGGCCGATCATTGCGAGGCCAGGGCGCCCTCGGACAGCAGGGCGCTAATGGCCGCGGTGCTGAGGGCTTTGTCCCGTCGGTAGGGACAGCCTTTGCGCCGTCATGGCGTAGACAGAGATCGGATCTCGTTGATGCAGAAGGCGTTCAGTCAGTACCCTATGGGCGGAGAAGGGGCCGAAATTCTCCGAGATGCCCAAGGTGTCTATGAGCTCGATCGCGGGGAATCCATTGAGCTTGATGAGCTGTTGGAGAAGGCTCGGGCAATTGTCGATGCTGCAGAACACCGGTTGAAAGGCAAACCTCCAGCCCCTTCAAGCCAGGGAGCTTCCTAGCCGTTCGGAAAATCTACGGCCAGGCCCTCGAAGGCGTACGGGTTCAGGAACTGGCGCCGCATGAGCTGTCGACGGGACGACTTGTCGATTCCTGCCTCGTCGCAAACCCGGTCCCAATTGGCTTTCAGCGCATCGACCAGGTCGATCACGATCGCCGTCGCTTCCGGTTCCGACAGCCCGAACGTCGACGCCGCTGCGATGCACCGCGCGAGCGTGCTCTCCCGGTGCTCGCCCTGGATCAGCATGGCCTGAGACGCCTCGTTGCCGTGGCGGGACTGCGGGCAGATGTCATAGGCTGGCGTGAGCTTCAGAGAAGCGCCATCCCAGAACGCTGCGTGATTGCGGGCGTGATCGTCGGTGTTTCCGCACAGGATGTTGAAGACGACGCGCCGGAACAGCTCGCGCAGCGTGTCGAGCGGATCGCGAAACCGATCCCGAATGATCGCAGCAAAATCCTCGTAGCTGGCGTAGCGGGCCATCATCTCATCGAGGCCGAGCAGCGTCAGTCCGGACACCATCGGGCGCCGGCCCCAGCCGCTGTCACCAGGAATGCGATCGAAACGCTCGATCAGCAGCGCTGTCTGCCCCACGACCGGTGCGAGTTCGACCTGCGCGACGATGAGCCCGGCAAGATGGGCCAGTCGCATCGCGAGGAACTCGGTCCGGACGATATCGAAGCTGTCGCTCATTCCCGCGAACTTGGCGATCAACGAGCGCTTGCCGTCTGAGAGCAGCGCCTTCGGCCGCGCTCCGCCGACCGCACAACTCGGAACGAGCGCGGCCTCGAGGTCACCCGTGAGCGGGACGCCTCTTTGAAGAAGCTGCGATCCATCCTGAAGCCGGGCAAGCGTCGCGTTGCGAGGCGAGCGCGGCGTATAGCTGGTTGCCGAGCTCTGGAAGTCCAGGGCGCCAATCCTGTCCGATCCCGATCTCAGGAGGCAGGCGATCTCGTCGAGCCCTGCGCCGTCGAGATCGCTGGCACCGCTGCTGAGGTCCTGACTTGCAAGCACACGCCGGCCCCAGGCATCCGGAGCGGCGTCCCGAACGCAGCTGGCCAACGCCATTCCTGCGGGAGGAGCGATCGGGCCGGGCTGCAGGGGCAGCTCCGGTCCATAGATCGAGATCGCATCGTGGCGCTCAAGGTATGAGGCCAGATACTCGAACGCGAGCGTGCTCCCGTCTCGGAACACGCGCCCCGCGACGACTGGTTCGGTCGCACCGGCAAGCCAGATCCAGGAATAGCACTCGGGCGTGGTCTGAATAGCCATCTCTGAACAGGCGCTTTGGGTTTCCGGGACGGAATTGGTGCAGTCGCCTTGCTCGATGCAAGAACAAGGCTGCCAAATATGCGCAGTCGCCCTGCCCGTCCACGGATTTGTGCGGCAGGTAGAAGGATTCCGATTTCATTCCTTGTGCGTCTGCGCATCAATCCGTCTGGACAGGCCGGCTCTCTCGATCGGCTTCGCACAGGGTTGAGAAATGGCAGACGCCAATCCGAGCACAACCGATACCCCGCCGGCGCCCGCTGGCCTCGTAGCGCTGCTGAAGAAGGCAGAAGGACAGACCCTGTACTGGCGGGACCGGCAGATCGGCGAGAAGACGCTCGAAGACTCCTTCGCGGAAGACGGCACGCCCACGCCGATCGGTGACGTGAGCGCCTGGTCGGCCGGCTACACCAACGGTCGCTATAGCGAGGCCGACTGGTGGCAGAAGACTATCCAGGAGGCGATCAACCTGGCGACGCCGACGGGTTACCGCGTGCTACGCCGCGCCGACGGCGGCTTCGATGTCGAGCGCGAGGTCATCTGCGTCAACGGTCAGCCAGCGTGGTTCCCGATCGCCGTCGTGCCTCCGGTCTCGGACCACGAGCGGCTCGTCACCGATGGCGCCGCTCGAACGGCCGAGGAGAACGTCGCGGTCCTGCTGAACGGACTCGCCGAGCCCGTTGATGGTGGCGCGGCTGTTCCCGACGTCGACGGTCAGGACGGGACCGAGCGGCTTTGCAGGGCGCTCTACGGCCGCAAGGCGACCGCTCGGGACTATCTCGGCGGCTCCGATGCCCGGATGCTCCATGACGCCGCCGATCGCCTGGCCGTCGCAAAAAAGGTCCCGGTTGATCGTCCAGTTGGGCGTTTCGGTCATCACCCAGACCCTGGCGATGATTTCTGCGTCGAGGTCGAGACCCTTCAGGCCGAGTGGCACAACCACAAGGTTGGCTTCGGCAACGGAACGCCCTCGCTCGCGGAATTCAAGGAACGCGTCGCAAAGGCGATGGAGGCAGGCCCCTTCATCTCCGAACGATGCTTGTACGCCAAGACTCTGCTTCGGAGCATCGCGCGCGAGCTGGAAGCGCCAGCAAACACGGAGACCGTCGATGTCTGATCGGAATCCTGATGCAGCGCTCAGCGCCGTGGTCGATGTCCCTCATCTCAATCGGGTGATGGATGTTCGTGGGCGTCTGATCGAGCTCGGTCTGGATGCGGAGGCCGAGGCCCTCGGCGAGGTATTCGCGGCGGGGCTCGCCGAGCATCAGCTCTACGTAGCGGCCCTTCAGGAAAGCGAGGACTCGAAGAGCCGCGCCCGCGACGCCCGCGACGACCTGGAATATTCCGAAGCCCGGCATCTCGGCTTCCGGACGCGGATGGCTGCCGTGCTGAAGACGGCGCATAGCTGCCTGTCCAACTGCCAGCCCCAGGAATCCGACATCGACCAGCTGGAGTCCCTTGCCCGCGCGACACGCGACGTGGAGCGCGAAGAAGCCCAGTTGTCGCAGGAAATCCGGTCGCGGAAGCGCTTCTCGATGCACAGCGCCATCGAGGCCTCCATCAGGCTTCATCTCGACTGGCCGGCCGATCGTGATCCCGACCAGGCGGTCGCCGACACGGTGCGCGATATCTGCACGGATATCGATCACCTCGTCGAAAAGCGGGTCGAGGGTCTGATGGGAGAGGCAACCGCCGGCAGCTTTGTCCCCGCGGAGTTCCGGGCGCTCACCTTCGCCGTACAGCACAACCCGAACTGCCCGTCCCCGTGGCTCGTTCGGCTGCCGGGCCGCGGCGCCGGGTCGATCGACCTGAAGCCCTACGGCCTTATCGGCAGCGGGCTTGCACCTCTGCCTCACAAGACCAAGGACGCTCTCGGGTTCGGTGAGACGTTCGCGGAGGCCGGTGCCGCCGCTCTGCGGGCTCAGGCGGCGGCTATCGCGGGCAAGTCCGGAGAGAGCTGATGCCGCTCGAAGTTCTGTCCAGAGAGGGCGATCCGGCCACTCCGGCTTTCGCCGTGGTGAAGGGCGAGGTGATCCTCGGGCAGCCCGCCCTGGGCTTCCTGTGGGTCAGGCAGCCGATGGTGGCAAATGCGTCGACGGAGATTGTCTTCTTCGGGCGCGCGATCGTCGGGGATTTCATAGAGGTTGTCGTTTCCGCCCCCGGCCCGCTCGACCATGTCGCTGCGCTGGACGTCGTCAAGCGGCAGGAACTCGATGGATTGGCCGGCAAGGTCCTTCCCACCACGCCGTTCTCAAATCCGATTGCGCAGCGCGGGTATGAGGTCTTCCTCCCAACTCTTGAGGGACTGCTGATCTTTGCTCGTGACGCAAAGGCGATGGAGAGGCGCTATTATTTCAAACAGTCATTTCCCATGGCGACTCCGTTCATCGATGACGGTGTCCTGAACGCGGTTGATCAGGGCGTATCCGTCGCTGAGGCGCTCACGAATGCCGTCGCCAAGCAGATCATCGGCGATCGATCCCTGTTCGCTTTCACCGACGAGCATGTCGAGCGTCTGCGTGATGCTGCGTGGTGTCGCTTGCCTCATGTCGCGACGGCTATGTTCTTGTTGGGACATCTGAAGGCGGAACAGATGCCCCGGACGGAGCGGGAAGGGCGATGCGCGATCGTTCTTGGCCGCCTCATGAAATCGATTCAGGATCAGTTCGCCGATTTCCTCGGACCATACACCAGCGACGCGGTGGATTTCTCGCCGTCGAGCCTCGGCCGAGGCCTTGATTTCGATTGGGAAGCGGCTGCGGCCTTGATCGAGCGCTGCTCCGGCAATTCCTTGGAGACGTCCTATGACGTCGTATCAGGCGTCGACTTCGCCAACATTCTCTCCACGTTCTACGGGATGGTCCTATCCTGGCTCCCGGCAGACGCGATGCCACCACGCAGGTTCGCCTTCTCGACACGGGTGCTGTTCCAAGACTGGAATCTTTTGGATCTCCTCCGCGTTCTTGAGCGCTTTCAGAACGGGCCCGGCAGTCTTTCGCTCGCTTCGATCTGGGATGAACGAGGGCTTTCCTACGAAGCGTGGCGCCCCCTTCTCCCCGCGATGTATCGCGATATGAGCGTCGAGCAATTCGAAGCCCAGATGTATCGCGAACGTTCCGAGATGCGCATCGCAAATGAGGTGCTCGCATGACCGCTTCTTCATTCATCTCCAGCCGTGAGATCGGCCTCCGCTTACGCGACGCGGTGCGGGTCTTAATCACTCGCCTTTTCGGACGCGGCGATGGTTTGCATCCCGAGACCGAGAAGCTCGTCGCGGAATTCAGTTTCGCTTTGCGCGCCAAGCTCCTGAAGGCCCAGCACAAATATGAATTCGGCGACAACTGGCGGACCGACGACTGGGAGACCGAGTGCCGGCAGGCCCTCTTCAAGCACCTGATCAAGGGCGATCCGCTCGACGTCGCGGCCTACGCGGCCTTTTGCTGGAAGCGTGGCTGGACGACGTCGCCACCCGAGTCCAACTACCGCCCTTCGTACAAGGTCCTGGAAGATCAGCTCGTTATTGCCACGCAGGCGTTGAGGCGCGTCCAGGATGGCTCCTATCCCGCCGCTTGCGATGATCAGACCGCGGCTCACTGGTATCGCCACGCCTATCAAGTCTCGGGCGAGGCAATGGAAGCGATCGCGGCTCGCGGGAAAATGGGCTCATGACGACAGTAACCTTCCCAGTAAAGCCCGGCGACTGGGTCTCTTCGAGCGATGGGCGTCCCGCCAAGGTCAAGGCCGTCTACGGATGCAGCGGTGAGCTCCTGGCGGATCTCGTGCTCTACAGCCGCAAGGGAGAGCGGGTCGGACGCGAGTCCCCTGCCTGCGGTGGCCCGCGGACATTCGAGCCTGCATGTTCTCTCGACGGCTGGCACCGCATTTCCGAGCCTGTCTTCCCGCTTGAGCTGAAGTGGATCCCCACCGGTGAAGGATCGGTGGTCGCTGGCTACTATGCCGGCAAGCCGCTCCCCGCCCGGCAGTACGCTCCGGCGCCACGGCGTCTGCGAGGCTCCGGGGGGCTGGATAAGAAGCTCGCGAACCTCGCCTACCGTGAAGCCAATGCCTTTCGCGAGGCTCTGGAGCTCATCTCCAACGGCCACAACGACCCGCGGACGCTGGCGAGCTTCGTCCTGACCAATCTCAAGCTCCCCACGAAATGAGGCCAGCTATGCCTGCGACCACACCTACGGCCTCGCCCGAGGCGATCGAAGCCGCTCGCGCCATCGCTCTCGCAATCTGCGTCGAGTACCGGCTGACACCAGAAGCCTATGCGCGTCACGGCGGCGAGCACCCGATCATTCCCGTGATCGTTCGGCATGTGGCGCCGGCGCTCCAGGGCATCACGGCGCTGGCCGACAAGGTGGACACCCCCAAGAAGGGGTGGGATGCGCTCAGCGAAACCGAAAAGGCAGTGGTCTCGGCCTGGAATTACTTCCAAAGCCCCAACAGCTATTCGGCGTCCGAGAAGGCGTTCGTGTTCTCGCTTCTCGACGACGCGCTGAAGCACGTCTGGTGGTCGGCGATGCCCGATGCCGAGGGCTGGCTCGATATGAGCAGCGCTCCCCGCTCTGGCCGGAAAGTCGACCTGTGGGTCCGTCCGCACGACGCCCATGCCAACGGCAACCCGGATCGCATCTCCGACGCCTGGTACGAGGACGGCAAGTGGATGCGGACGGTGACCGGCAACGGTAAGGCCGCGCCAGTCGAGGATTGCGGTGTGCCGACCCATTGGCGCCTTCCTCCAGCCGCGCCTGGATCCGCCCCCGAAGCTGCGGCGTCCATCGACCTGTCATGGCTACGCGCCGGGCGCCCGGCGAATGAACTGCAGAGCGAGAAGATCGATGCGCATCGGGACTTCGTCCGGCGCGCCGCTGTCCACCATGCGAACGATCGCTCCTACCTCAACGGCGTTCGCGGGGGCTTCTTCGATGCCGCTCACCTGGTCGATATCTGCCGCAAGGAAATCGAGGACACCGGGCGGCCCTCCAAAGCCAAAGCCGCCCAGGTCGATCTCCTGCAGCGGGTCGGCGATACAATCTGGGGCCTGAAGGACGTCCTTCCTGAGCCCCCTGTCCCGGCCACCACTGAGGTCCGTCGCAATGCCTGAGATCCTGACGAACGTCGTCGGGTGCTGGAGCGGCTCTCTGACCAGCCCGTCCTGATCGCCGGCACCGACCTCACAGCGGCCGCCTGGCTCGCGAAGAACGGTTATGCGGTCCGGCACCGGCTCAACCACTTCACGGCGACCGCCGCCGGCAGCGAGCTCGTTGGCAACGACGCTCCGATCGGCGCCACGATGCAGGAGGGCGGTCGCAATGACTGAGGTGTCCGCTACCGAGGTTCTCGCCAATGCCGTTGGCGGCGCCGGGCTCGACAACATCGTTCTTCGGCTTGAGGAGGGCGATGGAGCCGACCGGGAGCTGGATCTCGCCATCTTCAACCTCTGGAACGAGCAGCCCTATCGCTGGAGCGGCATCCACGAGATCGCCTCGGGCCCCAAGGACATCGCGGTCCTCGACATTCTCGCTGACCTGGAGCCTGACTTCGCCCGCCTCTGCATGGAGCGTGACGAGAACAGCATCGTCGTCGTGCCCCGCTACACCGATAGCCAGGATGCCGGCGCACGCCTGGCAACGCAGATCCTTCCCGGCCGCCGGCGGCTGACTGTTCACTCGGAAGATGAGGTCGGCGGCTTCGTCCAGGTCGGATGGCGTCCGGAAGGGAGTCGCGTCCCCTCCTGGATCTGGACCGAAGCCCACGCGTCGTCGGCCGCGCGCGCCCAGATCGCAGCCATCTTCAAAGCCTACGCGCAGAAGCCTGCCATCCGCTCGAAGGAATCCTGATGATGTCGCAACCAAACGCCGAGATCGCTCCCGATCACGCCAGCCATCCCGGATGGACCGCCGATGGCTGCGAGCTGCGGATGACGGTGACCCCGCGCAACGGCGGCGTCACCTCCGCCGGTTTCGCCTGCAGCTGGACCGGAGGCCATTGCCTGCCGGGATCCAACTGCGAGGGCTACAGGGAGCAGGCAACACAGGAAGCCTGCGATCGTGATTGAACGCTTCTGCTTCTGTGGCTTCGAGATCGGCGGCGATGCTCTTGTCTTCGAGCGCTTCATTGCCGTTGATCCGGATCGCGTGAAGGCGGCTCTAACTGCCTTCAATATCGAAGATGATCCCGGCCTTGTGCTCTCCTATCCGATCTCGATTGAGGCAGCTCAACAGCTGACCGGCGAGGAACTCCCGCAGGCAGATTACTTCGTGCACGCCGTCCAGCCGTAGAGGGCTCACGAAGCGCGATTTGCGATCATCGTCGTCAGTGGGAGGTCCCGGACCTGCGAGTAGTGACAGCAGGGCTATGTGTTCTGCGCGATCAGACGGCGCGACTTTCAAGCGTTCTTGGTACGCTCTCCCGACACTGCATCAGGATCGCCGACATGCTCCTCAAGGATTTCGCACCGCATCTCGATTTCGATGAGCCCGGTGATTGTGACGTGGTCGGCGTTCTCGACGGTCAGGTCATGCACTTCGATGCCGGCGCCGGCACCATCTACAGCTCCGGGCTGACCCTTCAGCAATGGCTCGACGGCCATGCCGAGGCATGGGCGATGACCGAGCAGGAAGCAACGCGCGTGGGGATCCAGGACTACGACGCCTATATCGAGCGGCTGAAGGAAATGAACCCGAGCCTGGTGGATTCGCCGTCGCCGTGAGCGGCTGAGTTGACACCGCGGCTATATCGCTCACCTTCCCATGATGGCAGAGCCACCAACATTCGACGTCGAGAAGCGCCGCGAGGCCAAGCGCCGATCGCGAGAGCAGGATGCGGCGCGAATCCAAAGCGGCGAGATCTCGGCCGTCGATCTGAACAAGCGGAACGGCTTCTTCTCGCTGCTCGATCGAGCCAGCGCTCGTATCGTAGCGTGGCGGACACGCGTGAAGATCGAGGACGAGAAGGGGTAGCAGCGCCCGCGGCTCTTACGGGTGCGAACTAACGATGACGGCGTCGTCGTAATCCTCGGAGTCGTCAGCGATGACCATCGTTTTCGCAGCCCGATCGATTGCGTCTGAAAGGCCGGACACAGCCCTCTCGTAGGCCTTCTGTCGCTTATCCTCGTCGAGCGGCTCTCCGTGTGCGACGCGATCAGCTTCTCCAGTCGCATTCTTTGGCATTTTGGCGCCTCCGTCTGTGTCAGCCTGGCTTCGGCCCTTCCACCTTGCGCTCCAGCCCTGAGGAACGCGCTTCTCGGACGAGGTTCTGCAGGATGCGGGCGCTCGTCGGAAATGCCCCGTGAGGAACTGGATGACGACCGGTCGCTTCCCGATGCTCGTTCAGCAGCTCTACGAAGGCGAGTGTGCTGCCAGCACCGAACTCTTCCTCATACTCTGAGCTCCAGTTCGCGGCCGGCAATCCGCTGTAGTCGGGCTTCCTCTTCCGTTCGACAGCCTTGGCAGTCAGCCGAGCCGCTTCTTCTGCCTGAAGCCGCGGCGCCTCCTCCGCACGAAGCCGAGCGGCCTCTTCTGCATGAAGCCTTGAAGCATCCATCCTAGCCTTCTTGAGCGCTCCCAGACCACTCGAAGTCGTACCGGTGGAAGAGGGAGCTCGTGGAGGAAGCGTCGCGGCTTCAGGCGGCTTTGTGACGGCGATACGCTTTAGCCCCGCGATGGATGCCGTCGGGATCGGTCCAAAACCGATTTTGGCGAGGGGCTTCACGGGAGGCTGAGTTGCAATTGGCGTCCGTGCCTTCGGGGGCGGCGTCGGGTCCCGTCGCGACTCCGGTGGGGGCTTGCGGGTGTCCACCGGCATATTCCCGAAGCCGATGACCTCCGGGTCTTCGACATACGGGACTGGCTCGGGCTCCTTCTCAGGATCCGGGAACTTGAACTGAATGCCGTGCGGAACGACCTCTTCCTTATCCCGCTCGTTGTCGATACGGATTGGAGTGGGATCGGCCGGCGACCAGAAGCCGTCATCGATCGCCTCATCGAGGAATTTCAAGCAATTTGCGAATTCTTGGTGCATGTCCTGCAGCCGCGGCCCATCAGGACGATAGAGCGTCTGCGCAGCTTTCTCCGCCCGGAACCAGGACGCTGATCCGCGGGCGCCGTGCTGAGCATTCCAGATCTCATCCGCTGAGAAGCCTGCCCAGGAGCGTTGATCGCGCAGATCCTCGTCGAAGCGAGCTTTCCGTATCCCTGTGGGGTCGAGGAAGCGTATCCTCGACGCCAACCCATCCTGGCCGTACTCGACGCCGATTTGGTGCATCATCGACACGTCGAAGTGCTCGGCAAACTGCTTGACGACTTCTGCGAACGCCAGCCCAACGAACTCGTATGCGACACTCGCGGCGCGCCGTTTTTCCGGGTCGTCGGAAGCGAACAGGGCGTCCAGCTTTCCTACGTCCCGGATCCAGAGGATACGGCTCGCTTCACCGACTTTCCACTCTGGAGCCTCGTCGAGATGAAGATCACCAACCCTGATTTTCCGATGAGCTTCGACAACGAGATTGCCACGCCAGTTCACGATCGCTTCGATGAGCAGCCTTGGCTTACCCCCGGCCGGGACTTTGTCTGCAATAACCCTCGGCAGCAGCTCTTCCGGAGCCGTCGTCTCAAACGACCCCTCTATGGCGTCCTCGCAGTTCTGGAAAAGCGTCTCCAGGCCGAAGCCGACCGTTATCTCGTCGTAGGCGTTCGTCCGCTTCAATTTCTCAGCGTCGACGGCCTCGAAGATGCGATCGCGCTCAGCGGTGAAGTCCGTCAGGACCGACACCCCATTGGTGTTCTCTTGGCGCTGCTGCTCATCAAATGTCGAGCGAGTGGTCATGTGGACGCTCAAGGCCTCAGCGGGAGCCCGCCAACCAGCTCTGGCCGGCGGTCGCGGATATAGTCGAGCACATCGGCTACCTGGATCGTGCACGAGTCGTAGCGGTTCGGCGTCCCCGCACAGATCGACCAAGTTCCGCCCGCGTCGCTCGCGAGCTCAGCACAGAGGTCCGGGGTGAGCTCGAAGGCTTCATGGCCGGTCACCGCGCCGAGGAACTGGATGACCTCTCTGGCGCCGTTGTCACGCGGCTCGATGCGAATGCGCACTTCTCGCTCGTAGGTCCGCTCGACATGTCGCTCAGGCTCCGCAGGCTTGCCGGTCTTCAGCGCCGCCAGCCCGGACGGCCGTTTCCATCCGAGGACCTCGAACACAGCCGGGATTGCCCGCTCGGTCGCTTCGAGCGCCTCGCGCCGTGCAACGGCCTCGTCGAAGCGCGCACGCTCCTCAGGCGTCATTGCGGCGCGTTGCCGCTCCAGGATGGCTGCAAAGTCGACCATGGAAGGCTCCGGAGGGTGCTGTGAGGGCTTTCGGAGCCTCAAGAGTATCCGCGGGTGTTGAAAGCCAGAAGGAGTCTCACGCCCGCCGTTGGCTACCATCGGTCGGGAGCTATCTTACACCGTCACCCGGCGAGTGCTACGGCCGGCAAGCGAACGCAATCATCAGAGAAGTGCCGCCGCCTAGAACCCAGTTCGGGACAGGGGATCCCCGCTCATCCAGTCTTCGCAAGCCCTCGAAGGTGCGGTGAAGGAGCCACTTCCAATCTGACAAATTCAGCCTCCAACCGCGGGCTACGTTCGCCCGTCCCGTCGCGTATAGAAGTGTAGGTCCGCATGAGCGTCTCAAGATCGATAGCGTGCCGCTCAGCAAAGCGAACGACAAGCTCCGGGTGGACATCGACGAAGAAGGTCGCGACGTGGACGGTCCACGTCCCCAATTCACCAGTCCTCAGACACTGGGATAGGGTCTCCGCGTCGATGCGACGACGGTATGGAGCGTTGACAGTCGATAGGACCAATCCGTCGCCGTTGACGCCTGCCATGGGATCCCAACCTCAATCCTGGTCCATACACGGCCATTTGGGGCGATCACCACAGGGTACACCCTGTCTCCTTCCCGTCAAAGCAGCCCCTTGCCGGCATCGGTCGCTTCCACCGCGGCCGCCGGCACTAGGCGAGCTTTCCCCTCGCGCACCGTTGGGTGATCGACCATCCGGACAGCGCGCTTCAGCAGGAGCTCGTTGAGCGCGCGCGACAGACCGCTGGCTACGACTTGGCTTTCCAGAACCAAGGTCCGCGCACACCATTCAAGGAGCTTGCGCTCGGAGCTGCTGAGATCGGTGGTCATGGGCATTCCCCAGAGGTGTTCTCCCGATGGACCGCGGCTCTCTGGACTTTGCAAGGGGAATGCTCAGCTCCCGACAGAGTAGCCCGTAGCAGCGCTATAATGAATCCGCAGAAAAGTTATAACTCGGGGCCCCCGCTGCTCCGCTCGATGAACTCCCGAGTTAGGAAAACTCCGATTCCTCTGCGGGTCCACTCAATTGATCGCATCAATCGAAGCCGCTCTTCACGGATCCGCGAGTATCTCACTGTCCACCGAAATTCGCGGGGGTGCTCTGGTGTCCAAGCCTTTGATCGTCCGAATGTCCGTCGAGGAACACTGCGCAGCCCTGATCGGGGCCCAAATGATGGTGTGGGCCGGCGAGCCTGGTGCGCGCCCCTTCTGGGAGAAGCTCCACCATAAGCTCCGGCAACGCGCGCCGGATCTGCACGATCGCCTTCTGCAGCGGGGCGATATCGAGCCCATCGTTTCGCCGACCGGGAGCATCTCGTGATCGATTATGCAAACATTGGAACCATCATCGGCGCGCGCGCTGCGATCGCGCAGGTTGTGGCCGACGGCGAGCAGACCATCTCGCAGTTCCGGGGCGCCATCGCAAAAGAGGAGATGCACTCGGCGGGCCTTGGTCATCTCGTCGACGTATTGCTTGCGGAATTGAAGGCCGCTGCGCCGACCCATCGATTGTTCAAGCAGACCGGCAAAAGATACGATACCGGCCGTCCCCAGACGCAGCTTTCGCTTCTGTATGAAGCGAAATTTGACGAAGCGGGTAGAAAACGAGGCGTGACCTTTCCCGAGTATCTCCGTTCTCGTGCACGATGATCCCTTAGAATGCCACTATTTGCGACCTGCATGATGACCTATCGGCGCAGAAAGCTGCGCTCAGATATGAATCCTTTTTCCAATCCATCAAATTCAAAGCATTGACGCGGCGCTACCGCTGTCCAGATTCCCTGACTGCAAGGACTCCTTCGTCTATCCTTGCATTTGTTCTTGACACTCGTCTGCCGCCGTCGTAGAAGAGGGCATCAACTTGGTTTGTTTGTGAGGTTCGTTCGTGGTTGATTTTGCCCAGATGGGTACTGTTATCGGCGCTCGTGACGCGATCGCACAGGTGGTTGCCGATGGCGAGCAGACCATCGCGCAGAAAGACCAGACCATTGCGGAGTACAAGGGCGCCCTTCTCGTGGAGCAGGTGACCCGCCTTGCTCTCGACGCGCAGGTCGACGCGCTCCTTGCTGAGCTTCGTCGCGTCGCTCCGAATTCGCCTCTCTTCCAGAAGACCGGCCGTACCTTCGCGGATGGCCGTCCCGAGTCGAAGATTGCCCGTGTCTACGTTGATTCCTTCGATAAATTCGCGAAAGCGAAAGGGATCCGGGATCCGGAGAAGCTTCGTGAGAAAGTTCGGTAACGGAAAAGGGGGCCCGCTGAGGCCCCCTTTTTTATTATCCCTTTGCAGGCTGCTGCCCCTGGATTTGCGGCTTTTCCTTGCCGCCTCCCCCCTTGGGGCTCAGTGAGGAGCCCCGGCCAGCCCCCTTCATCATGTTCGCGTTCCCGACACCCGTAGCCATCGTGGACACACGATGCTCCATGCCGCCGACGAAGACGCGGGTTGCCTGCTGCGAGTCATGCTCGTCGCCGAGGTTGTCGCCGTTCTGGCCGAACCAGCGGGTCACGCGCTCCGGGATGTGGGTGATCAGCTGGAACGAGCGCACCGCGATCTGGAAGTCGATGTAGCTCATCAACACGATCATCACGAACATGCCGATGAAGCCGATCGAGGACGACTGCGAGAGCGCGTTCGAGGCCGGGATGAAGGTCGTGTTCACGAACCACAGCAGGGCCCCGAACACGACGTAGGAAAGGATAATCCCGAAGATCATGAGGACCGGCCGCAGGATCAGATTGAAGGCGATCATGTAGCCCGGCTTCTGCACCTGATCGACGAACTCCTGCCCATCCATTCGGATGTGGAAGAAGGCCCACAGCGGCGCCGCGGCAAGGCCTTCAACGACGAGCGTCATCATGCCGGCGATGAAGAACACCGACATAATGTAGGGAATCATGGGGATCACGAAGGCCTGGATCGCTCCCGCGGCCAGGATTGCGATCGTCAACATGGTCACGAACGGCGTCAAGAAGCCGAAGACGCCCTTGAGGCCCGCGCCGGCGCCGGTGAGCCAATTCAGGCCCTTGCCGAGAATGTTGGAGTTGCCGGCCTCGATGGTGCCGCTCATCAGCGCGCCCGAGACAATCGCCGCCTGCGCACCGACCAGCAGCTTGTTGCCATAGCTGATGGTGTCACCCATCGGGTTGATGATCACCTGCGTGCTGTCCGAGCGGCTGTTGAACCAGTTCGCGAAGCCGCCGAAGACCTGGTTCAGTACCCAGCTCAGCGCGTTCGAGTTGGTCTCGCTCGCGGCCTGGCTGGCGGTTCCCATCGCCGTGTTGGTGATCTGCCGGTTCTTCGTGTCCCACCAGTCGCCGAACTGGGTCAGCGCGCCCGGGCTTTCCTTGGTACCGACGAGCGCATCGGTGATGAAGGCGGACTGACCGTTGGTGCGCGTACCGGAGACGCCGCCGATCTGCAGCCCCTCGGTCGCGGCCGCATAGACCCGGGCCTGGATACGAGCCAGCGTCAGGTAATAGACGCCGGCTGCCGCCCAGCCATCCTTCTTGGCCTGCTCGCGCAGCTGCGTGATCTCGTTCGCAGTGTTGGGGTCCGTCGACTGCATCGCCTGCCCCACGGCGTTGCTGACCGCGGTGACATAGGTGTTGATCGCCTGGGTGAAGAGGTTCGTGTACTGGTCGGGATTGGATTCCGACGAGAACGCCCTCGAGGACTGCTCGCCGCTGCCTTGATTGGTGAAATACGTCTGAGCCGCCGTCTTCGCGAGGTTCTTGAGCTCGCTGTTGTTCGCGATCTCGGTGATCGCCTGCTTCTTGGCGTCGAGCATCGCCTTGGTGTTGCTGATCTCAGGGGTGTTGAGGCTCACTGCGAGAACCTCAAGGGAGATCATCCCGCAGACCGGGCCGTAATCCATCGTCTGGATGTTTTTCGGCACCGACTGGCTCGACCACATGTAGTGGTTGGGGTTCGAGACGGTGGTCCAGGACGGCGGGACCGAGATCTGGGCGTTTTGAACGCCGAGGCGCGTGTTGCCGAGGTTGACGATCTCCGCGCAGAGCGTCTTTTCGAAGATCGCCTTCACGGCGGCTGTCGCGTTTGCGGCGTTGCCCATCTTCACGGTGTCCTGGACCTGCTGCTGCATGCCCGGGATCGTGCCGGCGGTGATGGTGTCGATGTAGGGGTTCCAGACCAGGTTGGCGAGGTTCCCGCCCCAGGAGATCAGGTAGAGCACCAGGATCTGCGCTGCGCAGAGACCCTTCATCGCCGGCACCAGCATGCCGTAGCCGACGACGACGCGCATCGGGGCCCAGACCTCGTGATAGTTGCTGCCGAGGGCCTTGCCTTCGCGCGCGCTCGCCACCAGGCCGGTGGTGATGTGCCAGCCCGCCATTGCCGAGCCGATGAAGAGCAGAGTACCGCAGAACGCCATAAAGCCGTTCTTCACGGCCGAGTGCCAGCCCTGCATACCGATGTCCGGAGTGCCGACCGGGCCGGCGTCCGGGATCACATAGGCCAGCAGACGCATGAACAGGTCGGGCTGCGACTTGGTCTGGAAGATGTCGTTGGGATTGACCGTGCCCGAGGTGTTCGTGGCCTGGGCGAGCACCGCGTCGGGGAAGACAGCGATCAGCAGCGCGGCACCGAGCAGCAGCACGATGGCCGCGGTCGACCGCGGGGAACCAGCGGTCTTCTTGGTCTTCACCGGAACAGGTGCCGGCGCGCGCGGCGCCTTCGTCGGGAGGAACTCGCCCGAGCGAAGGTAGTCACTGAGGCCGTCAAGGCGCCGGCGGCGGAATAGCCAGTTCGTGAAGCCGGCGCGCAGCACCAGCGCCGCCAGGATCGGCAGGAGAGCGAAGCGGAAGAGAACGTCGGTGACCATGAAGATGCCCCGGCCGACGCCGGTGGCAATCAGGCTGCCCAGCCCCCAAGCGAAGGCGAGCACGAACAGCGAGGTGAAGAGCCAGAACTGGCGATAGGTGTTGTCGACCGAGCGATTAACCTCGGTTAGGGTCCGGCCGTTGGCCTCCATCGCAGCCCGGAAGCGCAGGTGAGCGTCCGTCACCTCTTCCTCGACTGCGACGCCTTGGTCGTCATGGCGGAACGCGCCGACCTTGAAGAAATTCCAGCGCCAGAACGAAGTCCGGCCGTGCTGAGCGACGCCCCCGACGTTTCGCTTCAGCGACGAGAAGCCGAAAAGATAGCCCAGCTTTGAGCGCTTCCATTCGCCCTTGCCGATGATCGTCTCCTGAACGGCATCCTTGATGCCCTCAGCAGCTTCGCGGCCGTAGTTGATGTCGTCGCTCTTGCCGGTTGCCATGGCTGGTCCACGATTCCTTGAAGGACAGGGTCCTTGATCGCGGAATTGTCCTCCGTTTCCTTGAAAGTGTCGAGGCCAGACGGCTGCAACGCTTGATCGTTATCGCGATTCTTGGAGGTAGCGCGGCACTATCCGTGGATTGAGCCCGGTCTATCCTTGTTCGCAGGCTCGCCCCACATCAGTGTCAAGCCATCGACTTCGATCTCTCATCAAGGAATGCCCCGATGTTCGCGGCCGCCTCCACCGACACCTCGTCCCACCAAACGGCTGCCGGCAACCACCAGCCCGAGGGCAAGCCGCAGAACCCGCTCACCGTCTGGTTCGGGCCGATGCCGGAGAGCAACGGAAAAACGAACTGGACGGCGGTGCTGATGCCGAAGGGCGGTCGCATCTGGGACGGCATCACCCTCGATCGGTCCGAGTATAAGGACCGGGTGCGTTACACTGCCGATCGTGTCCGCTATCTGCTCGGGGAATACGAGGAGGAGCCTGACCTGCTCGCCTATGATGAGAACCTGCAGGAGCATCTCATCCAGGAGGCGACCGACAACGATCTAGCCTCGAAGGTCGGCCAGCTGCGCGAAGCCCAGAAGGCCCATTCCTGGTTGGAGGGCCTGCGCTGATGCCTTGCCCTCATTGCCAGAACGGCTTTCTCGACAACCGCTTCGGCCAGGACGTTGAGTGCGTCAACGGGATTCTGATCGATATCGACGAGTATCATGAGGGTTGGAAGCGCGACCTCTGCTATCCCGTCGCGCCCTGTCATCCCGACTTCGCGAAGCAGGTTGCCGACCCGGACTACAGCACGAGCTTGGCCGATATCTCCAAGCGGCTCGGCGCCTAGGACGATGATGACAGCGTGGCGCCAAATTGTGCGGCCGGGCTGCCCCGGCAACGGGATCGGTGACTGATGGAACCAGAGAATACCAGGCTGAGCTTCTCCTTTGAGCGCCGGCGGAAGCGGATCAGCAGTCTGCCTCCCTATAGCTGGAAGCGGAGCACCGGCTTGTGGTCCACACCCAAGGAAGCTGACACCGCAGCGACCGAATGGCTCATCGCCTTCGCGCCGCCCGGATCCGTCATCGAGACGCGTGTCGTCGAGGTGTGGACTCCGGCGACCAGCTAGGAGGTTCTTGCCGACGAGCAACAGCAAGCTTACGCTGCGTCCGCTGCCGAATTTCCGGCATTGTGGAGGCTGCTATGCGTTGTGCACTGGTCTTCCTGCTTGGCATTCTGAGTTCTGCGGCGCTCGCGCAGTCGAGCGGCAACACCCCGCAAAGCCGAACAGACTACAATCCGCGGTACTCGTCGGGGAATTCCTCCGTCGGCACCTACAGCAACCAGAACACCTCGGGTGGCTATAGTACGGGCGGCTCCGGGCAGTACATTCCGGATAACTCCCGAGGGAGCACGGTCAACAGCTCCGGCGGCGTGATGTACGAATACCGCTTCAAATAGGCGGTTACCCGCGGGGAAGAACCGTTTCCCCGCGGGGCCTTTCCTTACTTGATCCCGTAGAGCTGATTGAAGGCCTCACGCGACAGCGTTGTGTAGTTGATGTCGCCCGTTAGTCCGCCACCTCCCTGCAGCCCTATACTGCCCTTGGCGCCATCGACGCCGCGTTTTCCACGACGTCCCGGCTCATCCTTGCAGTATGGGAGCGCCTTTGCTCCCTGAGAGCCTTCAGGCCCGCCCTTCCCGAGAGCGCCGCCTTCGCCACCATCTCCACCTTCGCCCCCTGCAACATCGGCGCGAACGAGCGATATCAGCGCGGGGAACGCGGTGGGCAGGGACACGATCGTGAACGTCCCGCCTTTCCCTCCTACGCCGCCTCTGCCACCCTGACCGCCAGTTCCGCCGGCTCCTCCGTTACCGCCGCGCCCGGCGCCCGACTTGCATCCGACTGCGCTTGCACTCGCGGGGGCGCCCTGGCGACCGACGCCTCCATCACCTCCCTGCTGCCCGGTCCCGCCCTTGCCGCCGCGCTGCCCTCGGAGGTCGACGATCGGGGGAGCGCCTTCGGCCGAGAGCATAAACACCGTCAAATTCGGCGCGGACTGCCCGGTAAGCCCTGGATTGCCGGGAGCTCCGTTGGATCCAGGGCCGCCGGATTCTCCGTCAGAATTCCCATGAGGTCCTCCTGGCGCCTGCCCGGAGTGAGGAGGACTGGCTGCGGGGCCCTCGCCCCGGGACCAGGTGATGATGCCCGGCTTTGATTGATCCTCGTTCACGATGGTCTTGGCTGCGAAGATCAGGTTGTTGCGGACCTTGAGCGCCTTGTCGCTGAAGATCAGCTTTGCGCCCGGCTTGAAACGGATGACGTCGGCGCCGACGAAATAGCTGTCGTAAAGGACATCCCCCGACACCACGAATTCTGGGGTAAGGCCGATCAGTGCCACGGACTCCCTCACCTCCTTGGCGTCACTCACGACGCTGGAAGACGGAACTTCCTTCGGCTTGCCATCTTGCGCGAGCGCCGCCCCCGCGATGCAAAGCGAGGAAACGGCGCATAACAGGCTGATTTTCGCCCTCGAAATCATGTTGTCCCCAATCCCTGTTCGACCTCGAATTGGGAGAAGAGCGGGTCGGCGCTGCTTCCCCATGGTCATCTAAGCAGACCATCCCGAGTGCCGCCATCCCCATACAGGGGGAGAGATAGCGAAATCCTGTTCCGGCCGCGAACGCGCGGCTCGGAAGTCGTCTTAACTCAGAGCTCTCAACTTGGTGGATTGGGGTGATTCAATCCTTGTTCCGGGGCGCCTCGACCCCGCATTATCGATGGCATCCTTAAGAATTGCGTGATTGGTCCATCGATGGCTCAGGATTACTGGACCCCGGAGCGGGTCGCGAAGCTCAGGTCGCATTGGGACACCGGCGCGAGCGCGACGAAGATCGCGGACGAGTTCGGCGGCATCACGAAGAATGTCGTCATCGGCAAGGCAAATCGGCTGGGGCTCGCCCGGCGCGCGCCAGGTCGCCGCCGCGGGAATTCGAGTTTCCCGATCGCGAAAGCCAACGCGGCGCCGGCAGCGGCTAAGCCTGATGGTCATCTCCCGCTGCCTTACGTCGATGTCGCTGTGGTTCAGGCGCACCTCGCAACTGCCAACGGCGCCGGCGGGAAAGGCTGAGTTCCATGGCTGATTCAGATCATCAGAGCCCTGCCCTCGTCCCCACCGGTGACGGGGAAGCGATCGCCGCGCGGTGGGCCGACCGCTTAGCGAGCCTGTTCGCGAAGCTCGAAGACGAAGCGCTCGGCCTCGTGGGCAGGGATCCCGCTTCCTATGATCGGGATGCGACAGAAGCTCGGATCGGGCAGCTGGGTGAAGGGATTCGCTCGCTACTGTCTGCGTCTGCGCCGACGCCGGCCGACGAGATCAACGCGCAGCGCGCACTCGCTCACGAGGAGATCGCGAACGATGTGCTCGGTTGGCTGCAAGAGCGCGGGCTCTACGACCCGCGGGACTTCGAGCACGAGGGCCCGAACGTCGCCGAGATCCTGACTGAGCATGAGGAAGAGCTGCTGAAGCCGCGAGATCCCCGCTCCGCCGAGGAGGTTCTCCGCGACATGATCGCGGCTAAGTCAGGGGGAACGTCAGAGCCCTCGCCCTTCAGCACCCACCCGCGCCCGAACTTGGCTCTCTCGCTCGCGAGCGACGCGTTGAACGCCATCGCTTGGGGTGCAGGCGCTCCGGACACTGCGGATCGCTCGACCGCGCTCGCAGAGGCCGCAGCTGAGATGGCCACCAAACCTCGCCGCGCTGTCAACTGGCTCGTCGCGCGCGCTGCGCTGCACGAAATCGATGCTCTGGCTCGCGCCGACGCCCGTCCCGAGTAGGAGTTCCAATGAACGCGTTTCTGATTAGCCTGGTGCAGGTCCTGGAAACCCACTGGCAAACGCTCGCGATCATGCTGTTCCTGATTGCAAGCGCCGTCGCGTATCTGTTTCGCGACCTTTGGACGGGCTACGGCCCGATGATCGTCTGGAAGATCGTCGACAGCCTCGGGCTTCAGGTGGTGCACAATGTATACCTGCCCTACGCCGGCGGCGTGAAGGTCGTCGACTACATCGTCCTCGCGGGCGATACCGTCGTGGTGATCCAGCACGCGTTGTTGCGAGGCAAGATCACCGGTCTGGCTCACGAACCGACCTGGCTCGTTGAGCGCGACGGCGTCTCGTCGCGGATCCCGAACCCGCTCCGTCAGAACTATCCGGTCGTGGAGGCGCTCCAGGAGCGTGTGGGCCCCAATGTCGAAGCGGTTGGCGTTGTGGCCTTCATCGGCGAGGCAACCTTCGCCAAGAGGCTTCCCGATGGCCTCTACACGCCGCGGGCGCTTCGCCGTTACCTGCGCGAGCTCACGCGCCGCGGAACGGGTGCGGCGGCCCTGGACTGGAGCTGGTTCGCCGGCACGCTGGCTCGCGGCGATCAGCCCGGGGATCTCGACAGCCGGGGCAAGGCCAGGAAGACGCCTGGCTGTCCGACGGCCATCAAGCTCCAGCATCAGGGGCTTTGAGTGAGCGGGTTCGGGTCCACAGTTCCCGCTTGGCGCATCAAGCAGCTTCGGACCTATCTCATCGAGGTCGGGCAGCGCGCTTTGACGGCCGGCGATGACGGCGTGGATCTCGAACACCGAGCTGCGCAGCGCCGCTTTCAGGCTGCGCGAGCTCGCGCTCTCCCGGTGGGTAAACCTGGCAAGCGGACGCTCCCGCAGGCAGTCGTGGACGAGATCTGGAAAGAGCTCGTTCCGGGACGTCAGGCCGGCCTTCTAACCAAAGACATCTACGCCCGCGTTTCCGAAAGATGCCTGAAGCTTGGAGTGCGCCCACCGTCGATCACCACGATCCACTCATGGCGGTGGCATATCTGCCCGAAGCGCGATGCGGATCGCCTCGGCCTCACAGACCTGCCCTTGCCGCTTGGCGACACGGTTGCGATCGGCGAAGAGGCCTACCAGGTGATTGCCCGGACGCACGGCGAGATCATCGAGGCGCCTGTTCTGACGGACAACTGGCGTCCCTGGGGCAAGTTTGAAGCCCACATCCGCAGCTCTTTGGCATTTCGGGAGCCAAATCTGGGCGTCTGGTGGGAGGCACGCCCCGCGCTGGAGGAAGCCTACCAGGCCGCCCCTGACCTCAATGATCGACATCTGGAATGGCGCCTCTGGGTCAGGGGTACGCTCGAATACGAGGACTATTTCCGCCGCTTTCGTGACAGCTTCCGGTATTCCGACAACGCGATGTCCGCGACGAGCAGGATCTCGGCAGGGCATTGCTGCAGTACCGTCAGAAAGTCCTGCCTTTCATCGTCCCGCTCAAGCCACCTCCGCCGGCGGACGCGGACAGCGATTTTGCTCGCTCCCTCGCTGACATCGTCATCGGCGCCTACGCCGCGGCTGGCACTGCTCCCGGCGGCGCCATCGACCTCGATGCGGTTATCAAGTGGCGGCTGAACGGCAAGCCTCTGAAAGCGACCGCTGCGTGACGCCCTGCTCCAAGGATCATCCAATGACGTCTGACGTTTCGACCACCACGCCCACCGAGGAAGAGATCGCGCAGATCATCCGCGAAGCCGGCGTCGACGAGTATGCTGCCGCTTCCCGGATTGCCCAGCTCTTTGCGCAGAAGCGGCTGCCCTCCCTCCCGCCGGCGACGGCTAAGCCGATCTCGGCTCACGACGCCCTGGCTCAGGCGATCTCCTGGATCGAGGACCTGCCGAGGAAGAACGCGTCGCACCAGATGTTGGATCACGTCCTGGAGGATCTGCGGGCGCCTCTCGTCCGGGCGGACGAGTCTTCGGCCGGCGCCGGTGCTCCTCCACTTGATAGCGATACCGCTGCTCTCCTGCGCCGCATCCACTTCGTGCTGAACGTCCGCAAGGGCGACACGACCGCCCTGGGTTCGGACGTGTGGGAAGGCGGCGACGGATTTCCCCGCTCCCGCCCGTTCACCGACATCTTTTGCGAGGAGATCGATGCCGCGCTGACCGGCAAAGCGGCCGCAGGACGCGTCGTTGGGCTGAAGCCGGCCTTCGACCTCCTCGACTTCGTCACGCATCGACGTGTCTGGCGGAGCTCCCTCGTGAGCGAGATGGGCAACGCCAACAGGCGCGGCGACGACATCTCCTATTGGAAGCGCGAGATCGAGGTCTTCGATCGCTGCTTCGATATCATCGAGCTTTTCGCGAAGGCCGCGAATGCAGACGAGGCAGCGGACCTTTTCGTTCGCGTTCGCGAATGCTGGGATGAGGACGAGTGCCCTGCCTGGGTTGCGGTCGAGCCTCTCGTAAGCGAGCTGGCGCGGCGCGCAGCCGGTGCAGCGCTGCGAGCTGCGCCATGACGAACAATCTGAAGCTCCCAGACACCGTCGAGGTCTGCGCCCTCTGCCATGGCTGGGGCGAGGTGATGCAGGCCTGGTGCGATGCGCCCGCTGGGCACGGCACCTGTGACCTCTGCATCGGCGCCCAGTGGGTATATCGCCACAACGCCAAGGGCGTGCCCGAGAGCGTGCGACACCAGATCGCCAACGCGAACGGGCTGGTCGAGGCTCATCGTCGGACGATGCGCGGAGGCGCGCTTTTCTACCCTACCGTCGACCACGAGCAGCCCTGGGGCGCCTGGCCGTTCCAGCACCAAGTCGACGCCGATCCCCGATTCCGCAAGCTGCTTGGGAGCGCCTTCGAGTGCTCAGAGGCTGGCACAACGTGACGCTGATCCGCAACGGTGTCGCATCGCTATTAGTTGGTAATCTTCCGGATTAAGGCCGCAACCATGGGTGTCACCCTTCCCAAGAACATGCGCTTCGCCTCGTTCAATGTGAGCGCGATTAAGGGAGGTCTCCAGTCGATCGATAAAACTGGATCTCCCCTCGCCTTTCTCCACCTCAAGAGTGTCGGCACGGGCTATCGGGACCGGGCCATGCTTTTCGAGGAACTTTTAGATCGCAAGCTGATCGAACGTGGGGAAGACTTCTACTACCTGACGGAAGCAGGCAAGGCGGTAGCCACCGGCAATGGCCGTGCTCGAACCCCAATCGCCAGGGCGCAAACCGAGATTGAATCCTTTCTCGCGAGAATCGAGGCCTACAACGCGGACCCTGAAGCGTTCCTCTATGTCGACCAAGTATGGGTTTTCGGAAGCGTTATGCGCGGAGAGGCTACCGTCGGCGACATCGACATGGCGATTTCCACCAGCCGACGGCCGGTTGATGAAGGCAACTGGGAGCAGATGCGGCAGCGGGTTCGAGAGGCCGTTCGAAAGCATGAGGACCGCCCGAGGAGGCGCAGCTCCCTGTTTTTCAGCGGCGAGGATTGGCTGATGAACCGTGCAATCTTCGGGCGGCGGCGACATCCCCTTCTATCAGGCGTCCAAGATGGAACCCGCGATCTTGAGACACTTGGCGCGCCATGCCAGCTGCTGTTTGATCGTATGCGTGGTGGACGAGTGAACGACCCCGTTCTTCCGCGTCATCCTGCGTCGGAAGGGCGGCGCGACAACGCGCCCGAGCCGCAACAGCTTCCGGATCTGACGCCTGATCCTTTGCGCCCGATGGATGCTCATTGGATTGGTGGGTACGACGTTCTCACGGTCGTCTCGGCCTACTCGATTTTCGGGAGCTGGGAGGACGCGAAGCGCCTCTACGTTGAACGACCGAGGAAAATGAGATTGCTGTTTGATGAAGACCTAGCTCATTGGCCCGGGTGGCGGCCCCACGCTCTGGAAAGTGGCGTCCTGGACGGAAGAGACCGGGTTCTCCTCTTGAAGGATGGTGACGAAGGCTCTGCGGGAACGAGCGTCGTCCTTAACCGGACGATTGTGGAGGACGAGACGGGCGTTCGCGTCATGGCGAGATTCGAGTCGCCCGAGTTGATCAATACGGTCCACCCGGCACAGGAGCTTTACGAAGATCACGGGAAAATCGCTGCAATCCTGGTTGCTGCCGACGCTCAACGCGTTCTTCGTCGCCAGATGGATTCTGGCTCAACTAAGGGAGTTTCGATCGTGATCGATTGCTCCGGCATTGAGGACGATCTGCGCTGCATGATCGCCAGCGACATGGCTTTCGCGTTGGAAGAGCGTCTCGTGTCGATCGAGCCGGCTGAATGGTCCGGTCCGACCGCCGAGATCCGGCGTATGAACATGGATTGGTACGTCTGTTCCTCAAGCGAAATGTCGCCGGGTCCGTAGTTCCTTCGACTCCTAGAGGAGGTTTCTCCTCGGCCGGAAAGCATTTCCTGACCCTTTCAACCGGACGAACCGCTGCCTCAATGACGCGCCCAATCCATCTTCTCGATGTCGCTCATCGGATGCTCGATCTTCTCGATCATCTGCCCCGAGCGCGGAGCCTTCCTCGTCGACCGTACGTGCATCGGCCAGAGCATGATCCGCCGGGCGTCAGGGCGGCGCGCGCCGTGGCCGAAGAAGCTCGGATCAATGTCGCGTTATCGGCGGCGGAGGCTAAGCGCGCTCGGCGGAATGCGGCGCGTCTGAGGGCAAAATCCGCATAGGGCACCGAATTGTTCCATGCGCAATTCACCCTATCCTTGATCCATTAAGGATAGGATTCGGGATTCATGGGCGTGACACTTCCGAGGGATATGCGCTTCGCCGGCTTTAAGGCGAGTGCGATCAAGGCCGGCCTGCAATCTATCTGGAAGACTGGGTCTGCAGGAGCGTTCGCGCAGCTGAAGGGTGCCGGGCCCAACGTCCGTGAACGCGCGATCCTGTTCGAGGAACTCCTCGACCGCAATCTCATCGAAGCCTCTCGGCGCGGCTACCAGCTGACGAAAGGGGGTGAGTCGATCGCGGTCGGCAAGGCGCGGACCCGAACGCCGATCGCCCGGGCGCGCATGCATATCGACAATCTGCTTGAGCGCATCAACGCCTATAACTCGGATCCCGACGGCTTCCTGTTCATCGACCATGTCTGGTTGTTCGGGAGCGCTATGCGGGGCGAGGACACGGTCGGCGATGTCGATATCGCGCTATCCACCAGCAGGCGCCCTCCCTACGACAAAAGCTATTACCTCATGCAGGAGCGCGTTGAAGAGGTGCTCCAGAAGCGAGGCGAGATCCCGGCGCAGCACGGCTCCCTGCTATTCAGCGGCGAGGAATGGCTCATGAAGAAGGCAATCTTCGGCGAGCGACGGCATCCCCTCCTGTCCGGAGTTCAGACCGGCACCGGCGACCTGGAGTCCATCGGCGCGCCGTGCCAGCTGATTTACGACCGGTCCCGAGGCAGGGTGAATGATCCCATCCTGCCTCAACATCCGAAATCGGAAGGTCGAGCAGAAGGGACGCCCGCCCCGAGACAGCTTCCTGACCTCAGCCCCGATCCGGTGCGGCCAATGCATGCTCGCTGGCTTTACTCGTACGACGGGCCCGAGAGGGTTTCACCCTATGACATCTTCGGGAACTGGGAGATCGCAGAACCGCTCTTCCCTTCGTTCCCCGATGGATTGAAGGTGATGCTCGCAGGGGACGGCTCCGACGCCGAGTGGACACCCAAGGCTCTGAACAAGAAGGTCGATGGTCGAGATCGAGTCCTTCTCAAGGTTGAGCGCTTGGGTGCTGGAACCAGCGTGGTTCTTCATCGCTCGATCGTTGATGGCGATGACGGCGTTCAGGTCGTCGCCCGGCTTGAGAGAGCGGAAATGGTCGGAACCTCCAGCCCGGCGCCGGCGCTCTTCGACGACATCTCTCGAACGATTGCTTTGCTGCTCGCAACCGATGCCCAGCGCATCATGCGCCGTCAGATGGACCTCGGGGAGATCAAGGAGGTCGCGATCATCGTCGACACGTCATCGCTCAAGGACCCACTCTCCGATCGCCTAGCCGATGACGCCGCGGCTCACCTGGAGAACCGTCATGTGAGCATCGAGCCCGACAACTGGAGAGGCAACCCTGTCAGGGTTGAGATGACTGATCCCGCATTGGTCGCTCACGCTCTTGCCATGTGAGCCAACCGCCACGGTCGCTACGACCCGTCCAACCAAGTGCTAGAAATCTAGCGCTTATAACCGGTCGACGGTGGGTCAATCACGGCCTTGAAGGCTTCGATGGCGGGACCGAGGCTTTCAGCCAGGCGCCTTGCAGCTTCGATCGCCGGTAAGGCGCGATCCGGTTCGAAGTTATCGTAGTCATGAGTGGCCCGGTGCCTGAAACGCCTGGATTCATCCACGTCATGGGCGACGCTTCCCGAAAGGATGGCCGGACGTTGGTGACCTTCCAATTCAAGCGAGCGAGTCACGCGCTTTATCAGGTCAGCATGCGAGTTGGCTCCGCTGGGTAGCTCTTCGCCTAGAATTTCCAAGATGCGCTTCAGAGCCCCCTCCAGTGAGGTATGCGCCGACTGCATCGCGTGCTGGAGGGCCATTTCGGACTTGTATCCGCTAAGCCCTTCGTCCTCGAACCCGCCTTCGTCGTAAAGACGGGCGGCGTTCCCGAAATGTTTGCAGGCCGACGCCAAATCGTCCTCAACCTCAACCCACCTGGCATCAGTCATGGTAGGCACAGCCCATTTGCTCGCGCTCGCTGCACGAACGCCTCCTTCGTCGTTGCAACATCGAGGATGTCCGCGGGGATGGCGTGCTCCGCGCAAATGTCCTCCACATAGACAATGGCCGCAGCCGATTTCTCGGGAGGGAAATCTACCAGGACATCGATATCGCTGTCGTAACGCATTCCGCCGGAAGCTGACGAGCCGAAGACGATGAAGCGGCCGCCTTCCGTGATGGCATATGCACGCAACCTGTCCATAACGCCCGCCGCCGCATTCTTGCGACGAGAGGCCTCCGCAATCTTTCTGCTCTGTAGCGTTGCCACCATCATCCGCGAAATATAGTCCCTATCGCGAAATCTCGAAACCGCGTCCCTGCGTGATCACGCTGATCAGCAGCGCGCCGCCGCTCAGATCCCCATAGACGGCCGCTGAGCCAGTTCGAGGTCGTGCGCCGCGGCGACGTCCCGGCAGAACATCGCATAGCCCTCTGTGGCCTCGCACGGGACGCCCAGCGAGGCGAGCGCAGCCGTCATGGCAGCCGCCTCAAGGTCCAGGTCGCCGGAATAGGCACGCACGGCCATCTCAGCCTCCTGGCCCCACCATCCCGCTTGCCGCGGCCTCAGGCGTTCGACGAGAGATGCCGACCACGCCGGCGCCTCGGGCTCTGGATAGACTGGCCAAATGTCGGCAAAGAGATAATCGACCTGCCGAGCTCCGATCCTGGCGCGGATGGAGGCCCGAAATTCGTCCGAGCCGGCATCGCAGCAGACGATGTGGACCTTGGGGCTGAGAGCTATCGCCCCAGTCACGAGCTCGATGACGTCCGGGTCGATCTCGGCAACGATGACCCGCTCGACTTCGGGCTTGGCCGCGGCCGCGTGCGCGAACAACGCCATGCCCAGTCCGGCGACGACCACGATGCCCCTTGCCTGGTGGAGGTGCCAGGCATGGCTCTCGATCTCCAGGAGCGAGCTCGCCATCCAGGGCACACCCTCGCGAGAGAGAACGTGGTGCGGGTGCTCGATCGCATGGGTCGCTACATAGGAAGACGAGAGACCGCCGCGACGGGCATCGATGCGCCAAGCGCCGAGGGTCGCTGGTCGATAGGCTGGAATATCGAGCGGGAGGGGGAAGCCGTAATCAGCCTCCATCTCCCCGCTACGTTCGGCCCATCTCGACCATGGAACGTTGTTCATCCGAGCAACGTAATGTCGCTGGCGGAGTGAACTAACGGGTTGCCTCAGCGGGCTTATTGGTCTGAGCCTCTCGTTCCCACTGCGCGAATTTCGGCCCGGCGTAGATTAAGCTGGCTCCCAGTACTCCGATGGCGATAGCCAAAAACAACAGGGGGGAGTTGACCTTGGACTTCCTGAGCATTCTTCGACCTGCGATTGGTGAGCGTGAAACTGTATCAGGGACTAAGCATGCAGTCGGACAACGTCGCAAGATGAGTGTCTCGTAAAGGCGTGGATGGGGTGCTCCCCCGGAGCGGGATCCTTTTAATTTTCACGCCTTCCGTGGATCCTCTGATGATTCAGGGAATCGATCCATGCTCACGGCAGACCAGTTTCAACTCCTCGTCGCCAATCTGCGCGCGGCAGGCTGGGCCGACGGTGATATCGGCTGGGCCGAGAACATCCAGCCGCCCCAAGATCCCGAGGCCTTCGCGCTGGAGACGATCTTCGTCATCTGCAACAGCGGCATGCGGTTCACGGTCGCTCAGAAGATCTTCGATGGCGTCAAATGGGCGCTACAGGCCGGCAACTCGGCAGCAGATGTCTTCGGCCACAAGGCGAAGGCCGCGGCGATCGACACGATCTGGCAGACCCGGGCGCAGCTCTACAAGGACTTCCTGGCGTCCGATGACCGAATGGCTTTCCTGAGGGCCATTCCGTGGATCGGACCGACGACCGTCTTCCACCTCGGCAAGAACTTTGGCGAGCAGGTTGCGAAGCCCGACGTCCACCTTGTGCGCCTCGGTCAGCTCTGGGGGAAGGAGCCGCAGGCGCTTTGCGAGGACCTCGCTGCAGTGACGGGGTTCCGGGTTGCTACGATCGATACCCTGCTCTGGCGCGCGTGCGCCACCGGCGTCCTCTGCACCCGTACTGGCGACATCCGGGCTGCGAGCTGACATGCGCATTTTCCTTTCACCCGCGACGGATACCGGTCTCTCTGTGCAGTCGGGTGCGGAAGTTGAGGACGTCTCGGCCCTGCCCGATTGCCAGGTCGAATTGCACACCTTCCGCTCGTCCGATACGGCCGGCGCGTTCGTCGCCGGGTTGGAGCTGGCAGGATCGCGCAACACGCTTGCCTGGACGTGGCAGCCCGGAGCAGATCAGCGCTCCAACCGCACTGTCGTGGTCCTGCGCCTGGATGAGCCGCGGCCGCCAGCGCTCGACGTCGAGAGCGCGGTTCGCCAGATCGGTCACGACCAGGTCCATTACGAGTCGACCGCCCAGGCAGCGGCCATGGATGCGCTTCAAGCCCGGCGACGTGAGGCTGACGCCGAAGCCTCGAGGCGGACCTCATCGCTCCGCGCGGCCGGCAAAGTCGCTGGCTTCGAAATCTATGGGTTCGCATCGAACTGGGTCCGGATTGGACCGGGGATCGTCTCCTACGAGCGAGACGGGATGGTGGTGAGCGTTGCCGACGGCCATGAAGGGAACGATCCGACGGTCCGCGATCGCTATGCCGAGTTGGCGCCGCCGGACACGCGCTACGACCCCCAAGAACACTGCTTCGTCTCGCGGCCGCTGAACAACGACGCCGAAGTCATCCGCACGCTTCGGGCCTTTCAGGAAGCCGTTCTGGCCTGCGCAATCCTACGCAAGGAAGCCTGGCACACCACCTTCGTCGCCTCGATGAAGATGAGCGCGCCGCGTCGGCGCTTCGTGTCCGCGGCGGCCGAGAGCGGTATTCGTCTCGCCTACCACCGCAATAATCTGCAAGCCTCGGCTGGCGGGATCGTCAGCGGCGCCACGGAATTCAGCATGTTGGAGCGCGTGGGCTGGGTCCGCCGCGATGGCATGACCGCGGCGGTAACCGATGAGGGACTTGCTGCGGCCGATCTAAATCCCTCGATGGCACCCCGTCTTTGATCGCCTTCGTGGCTTGCAAGATCCCTCGGTAGATTCCGAGCCGAAGGAGAATCCCCATGCGTCTCGCAATCGACCCGACCAAGCCGCTGCCGAACTACACCGACCACAACCTGCTTCGCGCTGCGACCCAGCTCTATATCGCGCGCGCCCATGGCGACCTGGATTTCCAGATCGATCGCGTCTCGAAGGGTAGCCATCGCACGATCGCAGAGATCGGTGATGCCCTCGTCGGCAAGGCCGGCGACCTGACTGCAGATTTCGGCTTCGAGGTGCACGAGCATCGTGCCGATGACAATCTCTCGACTGCGCGGGTCTATCATGCGGCCTGTCAGCTCTACGCGTCGGACCAGTACTGCTGGAACGATTTCGAGGGCGACTGCGAACGAGCCGTCGAGCGCGGCGATGTCATCGCCGACCTCGTCGACGAAACGGCCGCGGATTTCGATATCAGCAGCGTCGATGACTGGACGCGCCGCGGCCTGCGCGAGAGCGGCTTCCTGGCGCCCGTCGAGGACGCGCCCGCACCGCGCATGTGAGCTCCCACCATGGCGGCCGAGATAGGTATCGATGAACTGAAGACGCTGGGCATGCGGGGGATGTGCTCAGTGCTGGCGCTTGTTGTTCACGATCTCACCGGCTGGCCTCTCGTCGGTGTGTGCGAGGTCACCGATCGCGGCGCCACCGGCGTTTATCACGTTGCCTGTCGGGCGCCTGACGCGCTTCTCGTCGACGTTGCTGGCAGGCGAGATGAAAAAGACGTCCTTGCCGATTTTGCGGCGGAAGGTCGCCATCTCGGCCTTCGTGATCTCAATCGGGATTTCGTCTCCGCCAGCTTTCGGCGTGATCCCGTTTGGTACCAGAGATATTCCCAGGCGCTGCCCGATCTCCTCCCCGAGGATGCGTTGGCGTTGCCCAGGCCAGGACTTTGAAGATGCTGCCGGCGAAGATCCACACCGTCCAGATGGTGCGCCAGCGCGGCGTGCACGGGATCGATCTCACGACCACGATGGTCAAGATCCCCGAGGTCTCCCGCAAGGAGGTCCAGAACGCCTATGCCGGCAACCCGGGCGATGGGCGCCTTCCCATCATCTGGAAGGCCTACGAGGGAAGCCTGTGGCGGCCGCTCCTGGCGACGAACATCCCAGTCTCGGCGCGATACCATCGCCCGCCCGAGCTCCAATACGTTAGTGCCGACCGGGCGCTCGCTGGAACCATCATCGCCCAGTTGCCGCTCCTAGCTTCCATGCGTGAGGCCGCCGAGTGGCACATCGTCGAAGCCACGTCACATTATGGCTGGCATCGCGAGCCTCCGCTCACCACACGAGGCGCGGCCGCCGCCCTCCCGGAGGCTGAAATCGCGCGATGCGCCTCAAACTTCCTAGCGATCGACGGCGAAATCCACTGCCGCTCCGTCGGCCCCCTGTTCCAGGCTTCGCCGACTGGACATCGCCTGGTCTGCTGGGCGGACGAGCGACCGATCTTCACCAAGGACTTCGACCAGAACCGGAACCCGAGCTGGCGGCCTGTCTTTGCGACCATCGATGGCGAAGCTGCGCATCGGTTCTGCCTTGAGACGGGTTGGGCTGCAGGGTCGAACGCGACCATCGTTCCCCTGGATGCCGCAGCGGCCTTCCCGCTCGAAGATACCGCACGCTTCTGCACGGGGCGCATCTTTGCCCGCGGCCTGATGGAGGTCTTCACGCATCAACGCCTCACGTCGGCGCCCCGGGAGCGCGTTCGCGCCGGACACGCGCTGCGCCGGTTCTTCGCTGAGCTGGAGGGGATGGATCCAATCGAGGTCAAGAATGGCCTGAGATCGCGCAATGCCGTGTTCGACGATGTCGCCGATTACGACCAGGAGGTTCTCACTCACTTGCTCGATCGAGCGCTGGAGACGATGGAGCTCCATCCCTTCTCCGATCAGCATGACTACCGGCTCAAGCCGCTGGATCCGATCCGAGCCGCATACGCCATTTATCGCGAGCTTGCTCCGAAGCCCGAGGACGGGCTTGAGGGCTTCGGGCTGGGCATGTGACCACCATGGAAGAGATGTCCACCAGCGCGCTCCCTGAGCCCATCCTTGATAGCATCCCAGTCGAAGGCGAGGCCTATCGCGACTTCACCGAGACGGCGCGATGGGCGGTTTCGCTCGATGGCTGCCGCATTGGTGAGATCTGGCGGGCGGAACGAAGCTATATCGGCCAGCGCAAGCCGGTGGTCTGCTGGATGAAGAAGCCGGATGTTCTGGGGGTCTCCCTAACCGACACTTCCGTCATATCCGGCTACGGCCGGACCAGTCGCAAAGGCTGCGCGCAGCAGCTCGTCAGCTGGCATATGAACCGCGACCGCAAGCTCTTGATCGACGGTTGGGAGCTGCATTGCTCGACATCGCGTGACGACGACCTGACCTACCTTGGCGTCCATCCCAAGCTCGGCTGGCGCTGGATCCATGCGAGCTGCAATCGAGAGCTCAAACCGTATCGCGGTGCCATGGGTGGCCTCGGCTGGCAAATCACCGGATATCGTGGAATCAGGATGGTCATCGTTCATGACGCTCCCTCGCTCGACGGTGGGCTTGAGCTGCTGATCGCAAATATTGGCCGGAAACCTGATCCAGCCGATGCGCCAAAGCACCCGCCCATCTCCGGTCTCTCCGTCGAGCGCCACTATCCTCAGCCCGAGCCCGGGCTCTCTTTTCCCGGACGATGACGATGATCACCGAACTTCCCGCTGTCTACGAAGCCATGGCCGTTCCCGCCCGGGCCCGGAACAAGGTGCGTACGCTCATCGGCGAAATGGTCCCGGTGCATATCCCCGAGGTCGCACCCGGCCTCGCGCCAGAGGCTATCGTGGCTTCTACCGACGCCGGCCGCACGATCTGGCGCTTCTGCGATGGGATCCTGCTGGCTCCGGTTCAGCCGCCCGAACAGCCTTTCGTCGCCGACAACCCATTGATCACGCCGGCGATGCGCAAGCTTTTGACCGAGACGCCTCGCGTTCACGAGGCCGGCGAGCTGGAGAAGCGCTTTCGCTCCACGGATGCGGCAATGCGGCCTGACGCCGTTGCCGCCACCCAGCGCTATGCTGCGACCCTCAAGATGATCGACGGGCAGATCTATGTTCCGAGCCTTGGCCCGGTCATCTCGTTGAACCCGGTCGAGGACGGCACTGTGAAGGTCACGGTGACCGAATGCGACAAGGCACCCTGCCCCGCTTTCCTCCTGAAGGCGGATCAGTGGGAAGGGCTCGACGACATGCTGAAGCTCATCGGCACCGATGTGCGCTTCCTGCCCGTCAACCGGCCGGAGATCCTCATCGAGGGGTGCCAGGATTTCGATGTGGAGGAGATGGCGCTCGTCCAGACCGCCAGGGCGATCTTCGAGAGCGTCCCGGATCGCTACCTTTACAACTACACGGTCGACTACCTCGACGCTTATTTCGAATATTTCAGTGCCCAAACCAAGCCGGACGAGGCATCTCCGGAGCTGGCCGATCTCATCCGCCGCGTCGTTGCGGACGCGCCGAACGCCTATCTCAACGGCAACGGGAAGCAGCGTATGCAGCGCGGCTTGGAGATGGCCGCGTGGCTGTCACAGCGCCTGCAGGGTTCCACTAACCCGAATGTTCGACCCACAGGCGCCTTCGCGCTCAGAGCGTAAGGCCGGCCAGTTCGGGCGCCTCGATCGGGCGCATGGCGAGCTCGCGCTCGATTTCGGTCCAGCGCAGCAGTAGCTTCGCGTCCCGGCCGCTGATCGGCGACTGCAGGTTTCGGGCCGCACAGGTGTCCCTGATCGCAACGACGGCGTCCAGAGCCACCGAGAGATCGGGATTGTCGCTGTAGGCCTCCCTGCGGGCTTCCTGCCACATGTCGATGATGTCGTCCGGCAGGTCGTTTGCCTTGTTGCCGATGGTTCGGGTCATCACCTGGATGTCGATCTTCTTGAACTCCATCCGGGAGGTGTCGGGAAAGACGCTCGTGTCGACCTCGGTGACCAGGTCCGGACGAGCCCGTGCGAACTGGCCGAGCTCGGTTGCCAGGGCTAGCGCGAACTTGCGCGCGCACTCGAAGCGCCCCAGCGGGAAGATCCGCCAATCCGCCTCGAGGTCTGAGCGATCGCCGAGCTTACGCTCGCTCTTGTTCTGGCCGTACTGGAATGCCTTGATGACGGTTGGCCCGAAGATCTCGTTGTCGTCCCCGTCGAGGCGCGTCACCGGCTGCTCGCCAGGAATGATGTCGGTCATCGAGTAGGTGATCCGCACGGAGTCGGCCATCATGCGCAACACGATCCTGGGCTCGGTGCAGCGCACATAGGCCATATCGTCGATGACGATGATCCGCTCCAACTTGCGACGGAAGGAAGCCTCCGCATCGGCTTTCTGGTTGTCCCCGAACTTGCGGATGGTCCAATCCGGCGGGACGGTGCGTTCGGCGCGCGGCGCTGGGTCCCGATTGGTCTTCGGCCGGCCGGTGACGGGATCGTCGACCCAGTAATACTCCCCCATCAAGCCGAAGCGCAGCTGCTCGACATTGCACGGTGTCGGCACCTCGTCGGGAGCAAGCAGCGTCCGGTAGAAGCCATCGGGGCCCTGGCGGACCTCGATATGCGTTTCGTTGCCCTCGCCGTAGAGAAGCTTCGCGACGACTGGATAGTCCTCGGCCGCGCCCATGCGGATGGCCACCGGCACTTCCTGAACAAGGTCGCCTGATAGCCCCTGGATCTTCCCGGAGCCTTCAGACGGATAATACGTCTGCTTGTAGGTGTGCTGGGCCTGGACGATCAGGCGGCCGCTCTGGGTGGTCTCGGACATGGGTCAACCTCTTTCGAGGCTGAAGATCCAGCGCCGGGATGCAAGGCACAAAGGCTGGCTCAGGGCGTCATCGCAGGAGCCGGATCGGACGTGATCGCGATCAGTGTCCCGAAGCCGATCTCGCGCGATTTCTGAAAGTGGAACTCGGTCTCAGCTCCGACGGGATACCGAGCAGCCTGGTCGGCATCAAGCAGCAGAACCTGCCAGGCGCCGGCGCCGTCGGGGTCCGAGGAGAAGCCTACGAAGAAGTGCGGGGCGGATAGCGCAAACTTGGCATAGGCGTGCGTGACACCGGCCTCGGTGAGAGCCTTCTCGTCCGCGAGATCGTTTCGATAGACGACCATCCTGCTGGAGTAGCCGTGTGGACCGATATCGACCTCGGCGCCGGCGTCCAGGAAGTTGATGCTGTTGCCCATGGGGTCCCTCGCTTCCCAATAGACCTGTCATGCGACCTCGAAAGTTTCAAAGATCGGCGTCTTCAGGCCTTGGGTCGACAGATCCGGCCGGCTGAGTCTAGGCTGCGCCCGCAACCCACCTCTACAGCGCGACAGGATTGAGAATGGCGACCGGTACCGTGAAATGGTTCAACGCAACGAAGGGCTACGGCTTCATCACGCCGGACGCCGGCGGCAAGGACGTCTTCGTGCACATCAGCGCTGTTGAGCGTTCGGGCCTTCGCGAGCTCTCGGATGGTCAGAAGATCTCCTACGACCTTGAGGCGGATAAGCGCTCCGGCAAGGAGAGCGCGGTCAATCTCAAGAACGGCTGAGCTGCTTAGCGCAGGCTGGAAATCAGAAGGGGCGCCTCGCGGCGCCCCTTCTTTTTGTCACATCACGTTGATGATGATCTCTTCACTGAAGACCAACTGTCCGCGGCGGTCCGATCCGTTCATCTTGTACCCGCGGTAGCGACCAGGCGTCACTCCAACGGCCACGGTTCCCGAGATCGTGCCCGTCGCCTGATCGTAGACCAGACCCGAAGGCAGGAAGCTCTTCACGAAGTCGCCGTTCGCTCCATCCTGGACGCTGGAAGTTCCAGCACTGAGGCTCGCGCCGAAGGTGAACGGCCCAAGCGGCGTCGTAGCCGTCGCCTGGATCGTGACCGGCTGCCCACGCACCGCGTCGGTCATGGTCGGCACCTGAATCCGGGCGGCATCCGCGGCAACGACCTCGACGATGATCTCGTCAGAGAAAGTCAGCACATTGCGGACGTCCCTGACTGAGACCTTGTAGCCGCGGTATCGGCCAGGGGTCACATTCACCTGGATCGTTCCCGTGATCGAGCCGTCCGTCGGGTTGTACACGAGCCCGCCCGGAAGGGTGCCCTTGTTGAAGTCTCCCGCCTGACCGTCGGCCACCGGCGCGGTGCCTGCGCTGAGGGAACTGTTCCAGGTGATCGTGCCGAAGCCGTTTTCGACCGTTGGAACCAGCGACACGGCCTCACCGGGCCTCACCGTGACATAGGTTGGCACCTTCACGGTGAGCGCTGGGCGCTGCAGGACACGGATCAGGATTTCGTCCGTGCAAGCTGCCCGATTAATGCTGTCGGTCGCGCAGATGCGATATCCGCGATAGTTCCCCTCCGGCGCTTGCGCCGACAGAGTTCCAGTCAGTGACCCGGCGCTGTAGCTCAGCCCCGTTGGGAGGGACGTCTGCTTGATCGTGCCAATGCCATCAGTCTGGGTGTAGTTGGCAGTCGTCGAAATCGCGCTGTCCCACGTCACCGAGCCGAAGTTGCCCGAGATGGTCGGTCGAACATCGACGCTGTCTCCCGCCGTGATCTCCAGCAGCGACGGCGCCTTCAGCGTGAAGGGCTCCATCTCCGCGATGCGAATGATGATCTCCTGGGTCATGCCGCGATAGGTGGCGCCCTGGCTATCATTCGCCGCGATTTTGTAACCTCGGAAATTGCCGATGACGGTTGGCGTTCCGGAGATGGTTCCGGTGCTGGTATCGAAGCTCAGCCCAGCCGGCAGCGTGGTCAGCATCTGATCGTCGTTGCTGGCCGCGCTTGGTGAGGTCCGCTGGGTGAAAAGCTGCCAGCTCACCGCGCCGACCGCATTGCTGACGGACGGAGTTACGCTGAGGGACTGGCGCCGCGTCCCGTCGATGTAAGGCGTCATCTCGACCGTCACCAGAGGACGATCAGCGATTTTGAAGGTCACCTCGTCGGCGCAAGCCTGCCCTGCCGCCGTGGGCCCGCAGACCTTATACCCGTGCCAGTTGCCGCCAGCCGTCTGCTGAATGCGAGCCGCGCTGAACCTGCCGGTAGTCGTGTCGAAGCTGACGCCGCTCGGCAACGCGCTGCTATAGTATTCCTTCCCGCCCGTCAGGGACGGGATAGGGCCGTAGGTCAGGGTATAGGGACCAGTCACCGAAGCCGCGCCGGAAAGGACCGGAGTGACGTCGAGGGGTTCGTTCGCGGTCGCCACGATGGTGTTGTTCGTCCCGTAGGCGAGCTTCGGCGCCGAACTCGCGGCGGCACCAGCGAGCTTGAAGTTCCTCGCTGACACGGTGTTGTCGACGCTCGTTCCGTTAACCGAGCGGGTTTCTCTCAACTGCACAAAGTAGATGCCGGTGCCATAGGTCGCGACCGTAGGCGTGCCGGAAATGCGACCCGTCTGCGGGTTAAAGGACAGCCCCGCGGCCAGATATGTGGTTCCGTTGGAGGCAGCCCAGGTTGACCCGGTGAAGTAATACAGCGTGTAGGCCGTGCTGCCTTCGACGTTCGAAACGACTGGATCAATCGTCAGCGGTTGGCCGATCACCCAGTCCGTTCGCTCCGGATAGGCCACCGAAGGCATGTCCCAATTCGCGATCGCGATCGAGAACGCGTTCGAATAGAAGGTCTGGACGATCCCGTTCCGGTTTTCCGTGAAGATGTATCGGTAGAGCGCGTTGGGAGTGGACGTCGTGACGGGGGTCCCGGTGATGACGCCCGTAACGGCGTTCATCGTGAGGCCCTGCGGCAGGGTCGCAGTTGTGTAGTAGCTCCCGTTGAAGCCCTGAAGCTGCACAGGGTTCAACGTCCCCACAACGCCGGTGATCGTCGGCGTGATCGTCGCCGGAACGCCACGACGGATCTGAACCGTCTGATCGACCGTGGCAGCCGGCTTCGCCCAGTCCGCGACCGTGATCACCATCTGGTTCGAGTAGATCTGGATGCTCTGGCCGTTCCGATTCTCGGTCGCATAGAGGCGGTAAGACTGGAAGAAGGGGGCTGCACCAATCGGAGTGCCTCCGAAGGCGCCGGTGGCGCTCGACCAGGTCATGCCCTGAACGACGCTTCCGCTACCAATATTCGTCGTGGAGGTTCCCGAGAGACCGTAAAGGTACCAGTTCGCAATCGTGCCGGAAACACCCTGAAGGGTGGGGACAATCTCGATGGGCTGCCCACGGGCCACCGTCACATTGGACGGCAAAATGATCTTGCCGGTTTCCCAGTTCTGGATCGAAAGCGTGAACTGGTTCGACAACGCGGCCACGGACCGGGAGTCGACCGCGTAGATCGCGAATGTCGTCGCCGGCACGCTCTGGACGGAGGTGGTGCCGCTGATCGTACCGTTGGCGGGGTTGAAGGTGATGCCCGCTGGAAGATGGGATGCGGTCGCCCCGATGAGGCTTCCGCTCTGGGCAACGTACAACGCGTAGGTCGTCGCACCGACATTGCCGGTGATGGTCGGCGCCATCGAGAACGCTTGTCCGCGCTGGATGTCGAACTTCGACGCCGTCGAGACCTTCATGGGCTCCCAGGCTTCGACCACAATGGTGAACTGGTTGCTGGTTGCCGTGACGGCCGACGGGGATCGATTATCGACTGCAACGATCCGGTACGAAGGCTGGACTGAATTCGTCGTCGGTGCGCCGGAAATCGTTCCGGTCGTCGCATTGAACGTCAGGCCCGCCGGAAGCGCCGACGCAGGCGCGTTGTTCCAGTAGGTGCTCAGATACTGAAGGGTGAAGCTCTGCGAGGCGCCGGTGGCCCCCGTCAGAGTAGGAGCGACGGAAATCGACGCGCCCTGCTTCGTGTAGACGATCGACGGCATCGCCACCGAGAACGAGGCGGAATCCGCCGTGACCGCGATCGCGAACGAGCGCGAAGTCGCCGTAAGGCCGTCCCCGTCACGCACAAGCAGACGGATCTCGGAGCCGGTCCCGACGGTGGTCGGGGTGCCGGAAATCGCTCCAGTGCCGTTGTTGAAAGAGAGACCGGCGGGCAGCGTTCCAATGACTTCCCAGACCAGAGTGGGAACAGCATTGGTCACGGTCGGCGTGAAGGAGAACGCCTTGCCTGCCACCGCGGAGAGTGCCGAGATCGATGCGATCTGCGGAGCAGCGCCCACTGTGATCGTGTAGCTGACGTCCTTCGAGGCACCGGTGGCGTCCGTAGCGCGAAGCTTCACAAGGAAGCTGCCCGCCTGCCCTGGCGTACCCGTGATGTAGCCGTTTGCCGCATTCAGGTTGAGACCCGACGGGAAGGGACCCTGGATCAGGCTCCACGTCACGGTCCCGCTGGCGCCCGTCGCAATCGCGTTGGCGAGATAGACCTTGCCGACGCGATTGTTGGAGCTGACCTCGGTGACGGCCGCATCGAGACCATCCTGAACCGTGATGGTGATCGTCTGGGTGTTCGCCGTCTTCGAGGAATCAGAGACGCGCAGCGCAAGCTGATACGTGCCATTCACCGTCGGAGCGCCATAGAGCGCGCCAGTAGTTTCATTGATGGCAACACCCGCAGGGAGCGCGCCGGAAATGACCGACCACATCACGCCGCCGATCGTATTCTGCGACGTCGGGCGGATGTCGAGCTGCGCATTACGGCGGACCGTGTAGGCGTTGGCATCGAACGACGCCGTCGGGATCACGCGGTCGGAGACCGTGAGGGTCAGCTCCGGTGTGCTTGCCGACTGATAGTTATAGGTCGCCTGGATGCTGAAAGAGCTTGCACCGACCGCGAGCACCGTGGGCGTGCCGGACACGACACCGGTGATGGCGTCGAACGACAAGCCCTGTGGCAGGCGGCCCGAGATCACCCAAGAAGCGTATTGGCCGACAGTCTGGTTCTGCAGGTAGGCCACAGGAGCCAGCCGGAAGGGCTGGCCGACCGTAGCGGTGAAGGCCGTGGCGCCGGCGTCGACGACGAAGGCGTTCTCGCTGACGATGAGCGAGAGCTGCGCCTCTGCCACCGCGCCGTCGCTGTCCGTCAGGCGAACGGTGATGAGCGTGGGAGCATTCGCAGTCGGGCCGGTTGGCACACCGGTGATCGCGCCCGACGACGTGTTGAAGCTCAGCCCCGCCGGCAGGGTGCCGTTGAGCGTGAAAGTCGGTGCTCCAAGGAGGTTCTGCGTGGTCGGAACGATGTTGCTGTTCACAGCCGGGCGAATGACCGCCGACTGATAGACCAGCGACGGGCCGACCTGGACATCGAGCGTGTGCGTGAGCGTTGCGGCCGCATTCTCGCTGTCGACCACTTTCACGACCGGCACATAGCTGCCGAACTGCGTCGGAGTGCCCGAGATCTTGCCGGTGGAGTCGATCGTCACGCCCGGGGGCAGCGCGTTCGACGAAATCGACCAAGTCACCCCGCCGACCGCGTTGGCGACAGCCAACTGTGTCGTCGATGCAAGACCCTTGCGCCATTTCGGAGCCGCCGAGACGACCGAGATCACGTTCGGCTGAGCGACCGCCAGCACGAAGGTCTCGGACGAGCCCGAGATCGACGTCGCTGTGTTGAGCGCGTTGATCTTGAGCGACCCCGAAGTGACAGCCGTCGTCGGGGTGCCGGTGATGGAGCCGTTTGCGGCCGTGAACGTCAGGCCGGCCGGAAGCGTCCCGGTCAAGGACCAGGTGACCGTCGAGATGTTCGTGGTCGGGACCAGGGTGAAGGGCTTGCCGACCTTCGCGGTCGGGATCTCACCGAGGAACACGTCAGGCGCGTTCGAAACAGCGATACGGATGTCCGCCGAGGTCGCGACGTAGCCGTCGGTGTCTCGCGCCTGAACCCGGACGATGGACGTTCCGTTGACAGAGGCAGAGCCGCTGATCTGGCCGGTGCTGCCGTCCAGCGTGATACCAGCCGGCAAGGTCCCGCTGGAAACCGAGAACTGAAGCGCACCCAGGTTGTTGCGGACCGTCGGGTTCAGCGTCAACGATTGGCCGGGAGTGATCGGCGAGTTCGCGGTGTAGCTGATGGTCGTGGCCGGCAGAACCGTGGCCGTGACCTCAGTCGAAGCCGTCCGGCTGTCCTGCGAGTCCTTGACGGTCAGGGCGTAGACCCAGTTGCCGCTGGCTCCCGCCTGCGGCGTGACAACCATCGCGCCGGTCGCGGAATTGATGCTGTACGGGCGAGGATTCCCGCTGACATTCGCGATCGACCAGATCGGGGTCCCGCTGATACCAACGGCAGTCGGCGCCTGCGTCGTGAAGGAAACGCCAGCGCGCGTGGTGTAGGTCGGCTGCGCAGTGGTGACCGCGAGACCCGAATTGACCGTGATCGAGAAGGGCGACGATGTCGTCGACCTGTTGTCGGTCGTATCGGTCAGCGTCAGCGTTAGGCCAGGGAAAGTCGCAAGCGTCGCATAGCCGGTTGGCGTGCCCAGCAGGCGACCGGTAGCGGGGTTCAGCGAAACACCATTTGGCAGGTTCCCGCTGATCGTCCAGTAGCCCGCGTTCGGGTAGAACAGGTTGCCGCCGGTCGGCGCGAGAGCGTTGCTCTCGACTGCAGTCTCGTTGCGAAGCGTGACGTTGCCGACATTGCCGATCGACGGGTCCGGCATCACACCGAATGTGAAGGACGCGGTCGCCCTCGCATAGTCAGAGGTATCAGTCGCCGTCAGAGTCGCGATCGTCGGCGAAACGCTGGTCGACGGCACGCCCCGGATCTGACCGTTGGCGGGATCGAGACTGAGACCCTGCGGCAGCGCGCCGTTGGTCAGCGCCAGCGAGAAGGTCACTGTCGGACCGGCCTGGCCGATGATCGTCGGCTGACCGAGGTCGATGAACGAGCCGATGCGGGCGAAGTAGGAGTTGCCCAGGCCTGTGATCGAGAACTGCGGTCCGATGGTCAGCGAAACGAGTGGAGAGTCAGCGACCGACTGGTCGTTGCTGTCCGTCACCCGAATCATGAAGAACGACGAGCCAGGCGCGGTCGGCGTGCCGGTGATGCGGCCGGTGGAGTTGTCGAAGGTGAGACCCGCAGGCAGCTGATCGCTGCCTGGCTGGAACACCAGAGACCACGTCGGCGTGCCAGCCAGGCCGGTTGCATTCGCGGTCACGGAGACCGCGTCGCCGACGCGCTTCTTCACTGTGTCCGTCGAGACGGTGACGGTCGGCTGGTTGTAGACCGTCAGCGTGAACGGAGCGGACGAGGCAACCTTGCCGGTCGTGTCCGACACGATCAGCGTCAGTCCGCTGCTAGTCGTGATCTCATTCGGCGTGCCGGTCAGAACGCCTGTGGCGGCGTTCAGCGAGACCCAGGCCGGAGGGTTGGAACCCTGCCCCCACGACCAGTTCGAAGCGCCAACCGCATTGACGGCGGTGGGGCGAGCGCTGGTGAAGGCCGTACCGTTGCGAGCGAGGAAGCTGGTGGGGAGATTGGCGACGCCAAGTCGGCCGATCACCTGCAACGACAGCGTGAGCTCGTTGGACTTCTCCTGGTCAACCGAGTCGGTTGCCGTGAGCGTGAGCGGTCCGACCGTCGTCAGATCCACGGGCGCCAAACCGGTGATGGTGCCCGTGCCCGGGTTGAAGGTTGCCCAGCCCGGAAGGGTTGCGCCGGTGAGAGTCCAGGTCAGGGTTCCGCGCTGGCCGGAGACCGACGGAGCGTTGCTCGCGAAGGTGTCTTCGGCGTGCACCTGGACCGTGCTCGGGCCGGCGATGTTGAGCTTTCCGGCGATCTGGACGGTGAGCGGGACCGCGAGGGTCGCCTGGTCGCTCTTGTCGCGAACGATGAGGTTTGCGGTGAACGCACCTGCATTGCTCGGCGTACCACCAAGGGCACCGTTCGCGCCGTTCAGCGTCATCCCAGGGACGAGGCTGGCTTGCGGTGCGAGCGACCAGACCAGCTCTCCGAGAGAGCCGTTGATGGTCACTGGAGCCATGCTGAAGGCGCGCTCGACACGTCCTCCGTAGCTCGGCGCCTTGTTCGCGACCGAGAGGCCAGGAGTAGCCGAGATCGTGAAGTTCGGGCTGGTGCTAACCGCGCCATCCGCCTCGGTCACCTTGAGCGAAAGGGTCCAATCGCCAGTCGCCTCAGGCGTGCCGGTGATAGCGCCCGTCGACGGATTGAGCAGAGCCCACGCCGGGAGCGTGCCGGTGTTGACGCTCCAGCTCGTCGTCGTGACGGCGCCAGTGACGGTGGGCTCGAAGGTAAGCGGAGCGCCGACGCGGACGGACTTGTTCGCAACCGCGATCTGCGCCGAATTCTTCGTGTCGATCGTGATCGGCGTAACCGTCGCCGAACCGCCGGCGGAATCCGTCAGGCGGAGAATGACCGTGTGATTGGACGCAGCGGTTGGCGTGCCGGAGAACACGCCCGTGGTCGTGTCGAGGGTCGCCCAACTCGGGAGGGTCCCCGAGTCGATCGACCAGCTGATGGTGCCCTTCGCGTTGAAGACCTGCGGGGCCTCCGATGTGAAGGCGACACCGATGCGGGGGGTGTAGTTCGAGGGAGTCGCCGCGGATAGGCCGGAGCTGATGACGATCGAGAACGGCGTCGAGGTCGCGACACCGCCTGCGGCATCGGTCATGCGAAGCGAGATGCCGGAGATCGTTTCGATCGCGGTCGGGCGACCGCTGATGGCTCCGGTCGAGGTGCTCAGCGTCGCCCAGCTCGGAAGCGTCCCGGAGGCGAGCGTCCAGGTCTGCGGACCAATAGCATTGGTGACCGACGGAGTGGCTGCGAAGGCAGCGTCGCGCGCGCCCGGATATTCAGAGGCGACTGTGACCTGAGGGTCCCCGAGAACCGAGATGCTGAAAGCGCTCGTCTGGGCAGTGGCCCGATCGTAGCTATCCGTGACCGTCAGGATGAGGTTGGTCGCCGAGACAGAACTCGACAGATTGCCCGAGATCACGCCGTTCGACGGGTTGAGCGTCAGGCCGGCCGGCAGTGTGCCGGAGGTGATCGCGAAAGTCGGTGAGCCGAGCACCCCGGCGAGCACCGGCGCCGGGGTCGCGATCGGGCTGTTGATGTGGAAGCTCAAGGACGAATCCAACGTCGCCGTCAGCGTCGGGCGCTTAACCGTCAGCTTGAAAGGCGTTGTTTGGGCATTCGTTCCGTTCTCATCGGTTACGCGCAGGCGCAGCCCTGCCGTCTCGGCGAGGGAGTTCGGCGTGCCGCTAATGCGCCCGGTCGAGGTATCGAGCGTAGCCCAGGCCGGCAGCGTCCCGGCTGCGAGCGACCAGGCGACCGTGCCCTGGGCGCCTCGAACCGTCGCGGCTGGCGCGTTGAACGGGACATTGAAATAAGCCATCAGCTCTTCGCTGAACGGCTCCATCGTCAATGGCGAAGGACCAACCGTGATGGTGAACGGCTTGGTCGAGGTCGTTGCGCCGCTCGAATCCTGTCCGGACACGACCAGGCCCGAGAAGGTGCCCACAGTCGTCGGTAGGCCCATGATCGTGCCGCTCTGCGTAAGCAGTGCGAGGCCCGCTGGCAGATTTCCCGCGCTGATCGACCAGGACGAGGTTCCCTTGGCGCCGACGACAGTCGGCGAGGCGCTGAAGGTGCTTCCCTGCGTCGCGGAGAGGTTCGCCGCCATCGAGGCCGAAAAGACCGGCAGATCGACAACCGAGATCGTGAATGGAGCGCTGCGTCCAGAACGACCGAACCGATCCGTCACGAACAGGCTGATCTCACCGCTGATGCCAGCGACTGGCGGGGTCCCGCTGATGACGCCCGTCGAGGTGTTCAACGTCGCCCACGAAGGCAGTTCGCCGGAGTCGAGCTTCCACGTCAGCGGAGCAAATGCGTTGGTCAGCTGCGGGGTCGCGGAGAACTCCTGGCCGGTCGTTGCGGTGCGCGACGACATGGCGACCGTGGGGCTTGTATTCGAGGCCCCAACCGAGATGGTGAAGTTGTTGGAGACACCCGAGCGGCCAGCCTGGTCGGTGACGAGGATGCTCAGGCCAGGCAGGTCGCCCGACACGATCGGCATGCCAATGAAGCGTCCGGTCTGGCTGTCGAAGGCGAGGCCCTCGGGAACGCGACCAGAGACGATCGAGTAAATCGGTTCAGCGCCCGTGCCGGTCACGGTCGGGGCGGCCGTCGTGGTTTCTTCCGCGACGCGCATAGAAACCGTCTCAGGCATCGTCACCGTCACAGGCGACGAAGGCGTGATATTGATCGCGAAGGTGTTCGACGAAGCCTGGGCGCCGTTGCTGCTGTCGGTGGCGCGAAGCGAGAGGCCCGGAACCGTGCCGACGGCGGTCGGCGATCCGACCAGTGCACCAGTTTCAGCATCGATCTGGAGCCAGCTCGGGAGAGAGCCGTTGACCGCCCAGGAAACCGCCCCCTTCGCACCGCTCACCGTCGGGGTGTAACGGAAGAACTGAGTTGTCGATGCAGGCAGCGTTTCCGGGATATCCGAGACTGCAAACGGCACCGGCTCTTCGGCCGGACGGACGTTGATGTTGAACAGGCGCGAGCTGGCCTGGATACCATCATGCGAGTCACGGACCTGGACAGAGGTCTGCATGTTGCCGACCACCGTCGGCGTACCAGAGATCACACCGGTCGTGGCATCGATGGACAGGCCGGGTGGCAGGCTGCCACCGACGCTCCACGTACCGGTGCCGACGAGGCCGTCAACTAGCGGAGCAGAGGCGGTGAACGGCTGCCCCAGGCGCGCAGCGGGGATCGAGGGCTCAGTGACCGAGAGGCCCTTGAGAATGTTGATCGTCGTCGGAGCGGAAGTCGCGTTCGCGCCGTCGAAGAGATCGACCACGCTGAACGTGATGTCCGGGTAAGAGGCCAGCACACCGACGTCACCGAAGAGAGTGCCGGATTCATGACTAAATTCGTAGCCCGGGATCGAGCGCGACATCGACCAGTAGCCGCCGGCGAGCAGATTGTTGCCCTGCGGGCGAACCATCAGCTTGGCGTTCTGGCCCCGACGAAAATTGTAGACGCTGCTCACCGCGATCGTCGGCGCTTCGCCAACGGTGAAAGAGACCGGCGGCGAGATCGTCGAGGCACCAGTGGTGTTGTCGACGACCTTGAGCGCGACGTTGTCGTACTTGCCGGCGGCGGAGGCCGATCCCGAGATGACGCCAGTCGCGCCGTTCAAGGTCAGTCCGGCCGGGAGCGGCGAGCCTTCCTCAGAAACCGACCACCGATAGGGGCCCGGCGTGCCGCTCGCATTCGGGCGCACTTCATTGATGACGCGTGCCAGACGCGCGGGGACCTTGCTCGGCAGGCCCGTGATCAGGATGGTCGAGGTAACCGAGATCATGAACTCGGCGGACGAGCCGGTGGCTCCGTCAGCGTCGGTGACCGTAAGGCGCAGGCCCGGATAGGTGCCCTGCTGCCGCGGCGTTCCGAAGATCGAGCCGGTGTTCGGATTCAGGCTGAGGCCGAGTGGAAGCTGACCAGCGATCGACCAGCTCTGGGAGCCAAAGACCGGGCGAGCAGTGGGGTTGATGGTGACCGCATCGCCGGTCTTTGCGGTGTAGTTCGGCAGAACGGTGACAGTCGGGACCGGCTGAACGTCGATGATCAGCGACGGGCTCTCACCGGTCTTGCCGCTGGCATCGACACCCTTGAAGCGCGCGGCCGGCGAGTTCTGGATCTGAGACGGAACGCCTGCGATCAGGCCTGTCGAAGGATTGAAGGTCAGGCCCGCTGGAAGCGCTGTGCCAATGCTGCTCCACGCGATTTCGCCGGTGCCGTTCTGCGCGGTCAGCTGCAGCGAGAAAGGGACGCCGAGCCGTGCGCGGACCTGGACGGGAAGATAGATTGCGAGATCGCCGGTGCCACGGACTGGCCCTTCTTCGCCAGGGGTCCCGGGGTTCGTCGGGGTCGCGACGCTCGACACGGTGTGCCGGAAATAGAACGCTTGCTGGGCGAAAGCGCCCTGCGGAAGCGCGATCGAGACGGCCAGGACGGCACTGATGATACGGCGAAGCATTTCCGCTCTGACCCCAAGAACCAGACACTACAGTCCTTGATGTGTAACTGGGTTCCTTGCGCATTTCCATAGACGCAAGCCGCCAGTCCACCAACCGCTTATGGATAATGGAATTTTACCATCGGTCGAATCCGACAATCGAAGAAATTTCTCGGGCTTTGTGATGGATTCGCCCCCGAGATCTGAAGGATTGAAGGAACAGGAATTCGAACGATTCGAGCGACTTCGCCGTGCTGTCGATGACGGCGTGACCGAGGCAATCGGCAAGGACTCTTCGTCTAAATCAGCGCGGTCGAGCGCTCGGGCATGCGCGAGCTCCAAAACGGACAAAGGAGCGCGCGGTCAACCTCTGGGCTGGCTGGAAGGCACTTTTGGAACTTGAAAGGGGCGCCACGGCGCCCCTTTCTTTGTCACTGGACGTTGATGATGATCTCGTCGCTGGTCACCCCAGCGTTGCGGCTGTCGGTAGCGCCGAACTTGTAGCCTCGCCACCGGCCCGGCGCGGTGGCGGCCGTGACCGTGCCCGAAATCATTCCGGTCGCAGCACTATAGCTCAGGCCCGGCGGGAGCGAGCCGCTGACGTAGTCGCCATTCGTTCCATTTTGAGCTGTGCTTGCGCCAGTGATGATGGTGGGATTCCAAGCCAGCGTTCCAATCACATTCGAAGCAGTTGCCTGGATGCTGATAGGCTGTCCCCGCACCGCTTCTGTGACCAACGGCGCCTGAATCGCCAGCGGCTCGCCCGTCACGACCTCGATGATGATCTCATCCGAGTTCACCGAAATGTTCCGGCCATCTCTGACGGCGATCTTGTAGCCTCTCCAACGTCCAGGCGACGTGGTGAGTGAGACAGTTCCCTGGATGGTCCCCGTAGCCGCGGAATAGCTCAGGCCCGGCGGCAGACTACCCGAAACGAAATCGCCGTTGTGCCCGTTCAGCACAGGTGCGGAGCCCGAGATAATCACGGAGTTCCAAACGGGAGTACCATAGGCGTTCTCGGCATTCGGCACGATCTGGACGGCCTCGCCCTGCCTGACGGTGACGTATAGCGGCACCTTCACGGCAAGAACGGGCTTCGGCTGGACGCGGATGATGATCTCGCCGGTGCACGCTGATCGGGCGAGCTCGTCAGTACCGCAGATGCGATAGCCACGATAAAGCCCTTCAGCCAAGCTGACCGCAGGCGTGCCCAAAATGCGGCCTCGGCTCGCATCGTACGAAAGGCCCAGGGGCAAAGCGTTCTGCCTGAACGTGCCCTGTCCGTCGTTGATCGTGTTGGCGAGGATCGTCAGAGAGCCATTCCAAACGACCGACCCGACGTTCCCCGCGGGGACGGGAGAGAAGTCGACCGGTTCATTCACATTCACGTCGATGATCCCCGGCGCCGTCAGGGTGAACGGCTCGACATCAGCGATGCGGATGATGATTTCCTGGGTCTGCCCCCGGAAGCTAGCTCCCTGACTATCTGTTGCGACAAGGCGATAGCCGCGGAAGATGCCGGCTTGCGTAGGAGTGCCCGAAATCGCTCCCGTGGAGCCGTTGAAGGTCAGCCCTGGCGGCATGGAGGCCGTGGCAAACTCTCCAGCGTTCAGCGCGTTGACGGAGATGATCTGCGCCTGAAGTGTCCAGCTGACAGCCCCTACCGCGTTGCGCGCCGTCGGAACCACGTTCAGCGATTGCCTGCGCGTTCCGTCAATGTAGGGCATCACGTCGACAACGACGTTCGGCCGGTCAGCAATATTGAACGTCACGGTGCCGCAGGCTTGGCCGGCTGCCGTGGGTGCGCAGACCTTGTAACCATACCAGCGTCCGCCGGTCGACGGCCCCAGCGCGGATGCCGAGAAGCGTCCGGTCGTGGAGTTGAAAGTCATCCCTGTCGGTAGCGAGTTGACATAGTTGACCTTCCCGCCGGTCAGGCCAGTGATGGGCGTGAATGTCAGGGTGTACGGTCCAGTGACCTGCGCGGCCCCGGCGAGGGCCGGCGCTGCGTCGACCTGACCGTTGGCAACGGCGTCGACCGTGTTGTCGTTGCCGTAGCTCAGGGTCGGCGTTCCGGATGCGGGCGCAGCCTCGATGTGGAAGTTCGGCGCCGACATCGCGATGTTCTGGTTGACCCCACCAACAGAGCGGGTCTCGGTACCATTCACATAGTAAATCCCGGTTCCATATGTGCCGGCCGTCGGCGTCCCCGTGATCTGTCCGGTCGTTCGATCGAAGGCCAACCCATTCGGCAACCACCTGCCATCGCTAGATGCCGAGAGGGCCGTCCCATTGTAGTAGTAGAGGTTGTAGTTGGTCGTTCCCTCGACGTTCTCGACCACAGGCTGGATGGTGATAGGCGCACCTATGACGAACGACGTCCGCAGGGGATAGACGATCGTCGGAGGAGACCAGTCCGTGATGTTGATGGCGAACGCATTCGAGCTAAAGCCGAATGTCTGGCCCTGGCGCGTCTCCTGCCCGTAGAGGCGATAGTAGGACTGTGGCGACGTTGCCGCTTGAGGAGTTCCGCTGATGACGCCCGTGGTGGTGTTCAGGGTCATTCCCTGCGGAAGCGAGGCCGTCGCCCAGTTGCCCCCGGACAAGCCATAGACTGAGAAGTTCCCGAGCGTACCGGAGACACCCGTGACCGTCGGCGTGATCACTGCTGGCACACCGCGAGCAACCTTCACCGAGGAATCGATCGAGATGGTCGGCGTCGCCCAATCATTGACCGTGATGACCAGCTGGTTTGAATAGACGGTCTGGACCTGTCCGTTTCGGTTCTCCGTCAGCCAGATGCGATAGGCCTGATAGCTCGACAGCGAGGACGTCGGAATGCCTGAAATCACACCGGTGGCGGGATTGAAGGTCACCCCCGGCATGACCGCGGTGCCGGGATTGAAATAGCTACCTCCCGACAGGCCCTGGAGGCCCATGCTCTGGATCGTTCCCGCCACTCCCTGGATGATCGGGGCGATCTCAATGGATTGACCGCGATTGACGGTCACATTGTTCGGCAGAGTGATCCTTGGCATTTCCCAATTCGCGATCCCAAGAACGAATTGGTTGGAATAGGCGGTCACATTCCGCGCGTCCCTGACCAGGATGCGGAAGGTCGTCATGGGGACGTTCGGGACAACCGTGGTGCCGCTGATCGATCCATTCGCGGGATTGAAGGTAATGCCGGCCGGCAGATACGCGGCGTTGAAGGCGACCCAGCTTCCTCCTGACGCGGCCTGCAGGGTGTAACTGGTTTCACCGACGTTGCCGGTCACAGCCGGCTGCATCCCGAATTCCTGGCCGCGCACAATGTCGTATTTGGGCGCTGTGGTGACCTGGATGGGGGTCCACGCGTCGATCGAGAACGTGAACTGGTTCGTCGTGGCGGTCACGTTGGAAGGCGAACGGTAGTCGATCACGACAATGCGATACGACTGCGAGCTGGTCGTGGTCGTGGGAGTGCCCGAGATCACTCCCGTCGTTGTATCGAAGCTGACGCCAGTCGGCAGGTTTGCCGAGGAGGCGGCGTACCAGTTGGCACCGGAGTACCACTGGAGCGAATACGTCTGGGACGAGCCTGTTGCCCCATTGAGGGTCGGGGAGACAGAGGTGGCCACACCCATCTTGAAGTTCACAACCGACGGCATCGTCGCGGTGAAAGTCGTCGATGCAGCGTTCACGGTGATTGTGAAGGCGCGCGAGGTAGCGGACAGCCCATCGCCGTCGCGGACCACGAGCCGAAGGTCATTGGTCGACCCCGGGGCGGTGGGGGTTCCGGATATCCTGCCGGTGGCAGTGTCGAAGGAAAGGCCGGCCGGTAGCGTCCCGACCATGCTCCAAACGAGCGTCGGGACAGCTGAGAGCGCGCTAGGGGTGAAGGAGAAGGGGCTGCCTACGACCGCCGTCTGCGACGCGACGACCGCGATCTCGGGAGCACCATTGACGTTGATGATGTGGCTGACCTCCTTGGAAGCGCCGCGCGCGTCAGTCGCGCGAAGCTTCACAAGGAAGTTTCCAGCCTGCGTGGGCGTACCGGTTATGTAGCCATTGCTGGCGTTGAGGCTGATGCCCGTGGGCATTGGTCCCTGGACGACGCTCCAGGCGACCTCCCCGTCCCCTCCGGTGGCAACGGCGTTGGCGAGATATACCTTGCCGACGCGGTTGTTCGAGCTGACCTCGGTAACCGCGGCCGTGAGGCCGTCCTGGACCACCAAGGTCACCGTCGGGGTGACGCCAAACCTGGAGGAATCCGTCGCACGCAAGGCGAACTGATAGCTTCCGTTGGTGATGGGAGTTCCCGTCACGGCGCCGGTCTGGTCGCTTGCAGCGAGCCCTGGAGGTAGCGTCCCCGAATTCAGCGACCAGAAGACATCGCCAACGGCGTTCTGAACGGTGGGCACGATCGAGATAGGCGCGCCGCGGCGAATTGTGTAGCTGCTCGAAGCAAACGTCGCGATCGGGGCCGCACGGTCGGCGACCGTCAGGGTGAGCGAAGGCGTGCTGGCCGACTGGTAGTTGTAGGTCGCCTGGATGCTGAAGGTGTTTGTCCCCGCAGCCAACGGGCTTGGTGTACCGGAAATGACACCGGTGATTGGATCGAAGGTCAGGCCCTGCGGCAGCTTCCCGTTGATCGACCACGAGGCGTACTGACCGACGGTCTCGTTCTGCAGATAGGCAACGGGCGCGAGCCGGAAGGGCTGACCCACCGTCGCCGTGAAAGCAGTCCCGCCGGCATCAACGATGAACGCGTTTTCGCTCACAATCAGGGATAGGGAGGCCTCGGCGATTGCTCCATCGCTGTCCGTCAACCGGACGGTGACGACCGAAGGCGCGGAGGAGGCATCCGTCGGCGTGCCTGCGATGGCGCCCGTCGACGTCGAGAAGGTCAGCCCGGCAGGCAGGGTGCCGGTGATAGCGAACAACGGCGTGCCAATGAGATCCTGCGTCCGCGGGAGGACGTTGCTGTTCACACCGGGGCGCAGGATGACGGCCTGATAGGTGATCGAGGGTCCAGCCTGAACACTCATCGTGTACGGGAGCGTTGCCGAGGCCTGCTCGCTGTCGACGATCCTGATAACTGGCTGATAGGTGCCGAAGGACGTCGGGGTTCCCGAAAGCGACCCGGTCGAGGAGTCGAGCACAACGCCGGGGGGAAGCGAACCGGAGCTCACGCTCCATGTCACCGAACCAACGGCGTTCGCGACGGCGAACTGAGCCGTCGACCCGAGACCCTTGCGCCATTTCTCGGCCGCGGCGCTCACCGAGATGACGTTCCCCTCCGCGACAGCGATGGTGAAATCCTCGGAATAACCGGTGATCGACGTCGCCGTGTTCAGCGCGTTGATCCTCAGCATCCCCGACGATCCCACAGAGGTTGGCGTTCCGGTGATGGAGCCGCTCGCGGAATTAAATGTCAGGCCCGCGGGAAGCGTCCCGGTCAGCGACCAGGAGACCGTCGCGATGTTGGTCGACGGAACGATGCTGAAGGGCTTGCGGACCTTAGCGAGAGGGACTTCTCCAACGAAGACGTCAGGCGCGTTGGTGACGGCGATGCGAATGTTGTCCGAGATCGCGTAGAAGCCGTCGGTATCGCGGGCGGCGATCTTGATCGTTGAGGTGACGGTGGCAGCGCTGGAGCCAGTGATCGCTCCGGTCGTAGCGTTAAGCGACATGCCGCTCGGCAGCTGACCGGTGTAGACCTCGTACGAGAGCGCCCCGAGATTGTTCCTCACGGCGGGAGTCAGCGAGATCTGCTGCCCAGGTGTGAGGGCGGTATTGGACGCGTAGGAGATCGTGGTGGCAGGGAGGATGTTCGCGGACACCTCCGTGGAGGCAGTCTTGCCGTCCAAAGAGTCCTTGACGCTCAGCGCGTAGACCCAGGTGCCTGCAGCATTCGCCGGGGGCGTCGCGACGATGACGCCTGTGGCCGAGTTGATGCTGTAGGGACGGGGGACCCCAGAGATGGTGGTCAGCGACCAGGTCGGCGTCCCGCTTACTCCGATAGCCGTGGGCGCCGCAGTGGTGAAGGACACACCAGCGCGCAGAGTATAGCTCGGCTGGCTCGTGGTCACCGCCATTCCCGAGTTCACGGTGATGCTGAATGGCGCCGAGGTGACCGCTTTGTTGTCGGTCGTGTCGGTCAGAGTGAGGGTCAGGCCCGGGAAATTCGTCGACGCGGCATAGCCGGTCGGCGTGCCCTTGAGGCGGCCGTTCGCGGGGTCCAGACTGACACCGGTGGGCAGGGTTCCGTTGACGGTCCAGTAGCCAGCGTTGGCGTAAAAGAGGTTGCTCGCCGAAGGAACCAACGCGGCGGTCTCAACGGGCATGTCGTTTCGGAGCGAAACATCCCGCACGCCGCTGATGGCCGGGTTCGGCAAGGCGCCCAAAGTGAACGTCGCCCGGGCTTTCGCCTGGTCATAGCTGTCGGTTGCCGTGAGGGTCGCCACCGTGGGGGAAAGGGCGGTCGCCGGCACACCTCGGATATGGCCCGTCGAGGGGTCGACCGAGAGGCCAGACGGCATCGTGCCGCCAGCAACCGAAACCGAGTAGGACACGGTCGCGCCGGCCTGGCCGACGAGCGTCGGCTGTCCGAGGTCGATAAAGGAGCCGATGCGGGCGAAATAGGCGTTCCCGAGGCCGCTGAGGACGAACTTCGGTCCGATGGTCAGCGAAACCGGCGGGGAGTCTGCGATCGACTGATCATTGCCGTCCGTGACCCGGATCATGAAGAACGCAGACCCAGGCGCGGAAGGCGTTCCCGAGACGCGGCCAGTCGCGGTGTCGAAGATTAGCCCGGCCGGGAGCGGATCGCTGCCAGGCTGGAAGACGAGCGACCACGTTGGTGTCCCAGCCAATCCCGTCGCCGTCGCGGAAATCGAAATATCATCGCCGACCCGCTTCTTGACGGTGTCTGCGGAAACGGTGACGGAGGGCTGGTTGAAGACTGTCAGGGTGAAGGGCGCGGAGGACGCTACCTTGCCGGTCGAGTCGGTTACGATAAGCGTTAATCCGCTCGTGGTGACGACCTCGCTCGGCGTGCCGGTTAGCACGCCGGTTGCGGCGTTCAGCGTGACCCAGGACGGAGGGTTCGAGCCCTGTCCCCAAGTCCACGTGGCTTGCCCGATGGCGTTGATGACCGAGGGGCGGGCGCTTGTGAACGGCGTGCCATTACGAGCAGAGAAGCTGGTCGGAAGCCCCGCGACTCCCAGCCGACCGACGACGTTGATACCGATATCGACTTCCGCAGATTTCTCCTGATCGAGCGTGTCCGTTACCGAGAGCTTGAGGGGACCAACCTTCGTCAGCTCCCCGGGCGCGGTGCCCGTGATTGTGCCGGAAGCAGCGTTGAAGTTCGCCCATCCGGGCAGGGTCCCACCCGTGAGCGACCAGGTGAGCGCACCTCTCTGGCCGACAACCGAAGGCGCGGGCGTTGCGAACGGCTCATCGGCGTGGACGGAAACCGTTCCAGGCGCTCCGACCGTCAGTTTCGGAGCGATCTGGACCGACAGCGACACGCGCAACGTCGCCTGATCGGCCTCATCACGGACTTCAAGGTTCGGGGCGAAATTACCTGAAAGGTTCGGAGTTCCACTGAGAGCACCATTGGCGGTGTTCAGGGATAGGCCGGACGGGAGGTTGGACTTGGGAGCGATCGACCAGACGAGGGTTCCGATGGCTCCGTTGACCGTGACAGGTGTCATGCTGAACGGCCGCTCGATGCGTCCGCCGTAGCTCTGAGCCTGGTTCGCGACGGAAAGACCAGGGGTCGCGGTGATTGTGAAATTTGGGCTGGTGCTGACCGCGCCGTCGGCCTCAGTCCCCTTCAAGGACAGCGTCCAGGCACCGGTCGCTACAGGCGTTCCGGTGATGGCGCCGGTTGCCGCATCCAGGACCGCCCAAGGGGGGAGTTCGCCACTGGAGACAGTCCATTCCATGGTCGTGACGGCGCCGGTAACGACCGGCTGAAGCGCCAAAGGCGCTCCGACACGAAGCGATTTGCTCGCGACGGCGATTTCAGCCGAGCTCTTCGTATTCAAGGTCAACGGAGAAAGCGTCGCAGTTCCGCCAGCGGAGTCCGTCAGGAGCAACGTGACCGTGTGGGTCGAGGTCTCAGTCGGCATGCCCGAGATGACGCCAGTCACCGCGTCGAGGGTTGCCCAGCTCGGTAGTGAGCCCGCTTCGACCGACCACGAGATCGTGCCCTTGGCGTTGAAGACGCGTGGCGAATCACTTGCGAACGCGACGCCGATGCGGGGGGTGTAGGTCGTGTGATCCGACGAGGCCGAAAGGCCCGATCCGATGGCGATCGAGAAGGGTGCCGAAACAGCAACTCCTCCGGCAGCGTCCGTCATCCGAAGCGAAATGCCGGTGCTGGTTTCGATCTGGGTGGGGGTGCCGAAGATCTTGCCGGTGGTCGCGGATAGCGATGCCCAGCTTGGCAGGGTTCCGCTCTCGATCGTCCAATTCTGGACGCCGACAGCATTGGTCACGGAAGGCGACGCGGAGAAGCCCTCATCGCGGGCGCCGGGATACTCCGATGCCACGGTGATCTGAGGATCACCCATAACGGAGATCGTGAACGAGTTCGTCCGGGCCGTCGCTTGATCGAAGCTGTCCGTCAGCGTCAGGATCAGACCGGCGCTGGAAGCGGGTGCGGACAACGTGCCTGAGATGACGCCCGTCGCGCTGTTCAGGACGAGGCCGGCAGGGAGCGTTCCGGCCGTCAGCGTAAAGGAAGGCGAGCCAATCAAACCCGCCATGGTCGGAGCCGCGGAGGAGATTGGCGTATTGACGTGGAAGCCGAGGGAGCTCGGGACCGAAGCGGTGAGCGTCTGGCGCTTGACCGGGATCTTGAAGATCGTTGTCTGCGCGTTGGTCCCGTTCTCGTCCGTAACGCGGACACGCAGACCGGCGGTCTCTGTCAGCGCGTCCGGTGTGCCGCTGATGCGCCCGGTGGCTGGATCAAAGCTGGCCCAAGACGGAAGCGTTCCGGAAATGAGCGACCAGACCAAGGTTCCTTGGGCACCGCGCACGACTGGCGCCGGCGCAGTGAAAGGCGTGCCATAGGTAGCGGCAAGCTCCGCGGGGTAGGCCTCCATCGACAACGGCGACGGTGCGACCGTGATGGCGAATGCGTTGGTTGAGGTCGTGGCGCCGGTGGAGTCCTGACCGGAGAGAACAATCCCTTGGAAGGCCCCAACTGTGCTCGGAACGCCCGAAATGTGACCGGTCGCAGCATTCAGACCGAGGCCCGGGGGCAGCGTGCCGCTGCTGACAGACCACGTGACTGCACCCTTTGCGCCCACCACTGAAGGGCTCGCACCAAAAGTGCTCCCTTGAGTTGCCGTGAGGCTCGCGATCGAGGCCGAGAACACTGGTGCGTCGACGACGGAAATGGTGAACGGAGAGCTGCGACCGCCGCGACCAAACCGGTCCGTGACAATGAGGCTGATCGCCCCGCTCACTTCTGCCTGCGGCGGAACGCCGGAAATCACACCGCTCGTGGTGTTCAAGGTAGCCCAAGAGGGCAAGGTGCCCGAGTCGACGGCCCATGTCAGCGGAGCAAAGGCGTTGGCAACGGACGGGGCGGCAGCAAATTCCTGGCCCGTGGTTGCGATGCGCGAGGCCATGGAAACAGTCGGGCTGCTATCCGACGGTGCGATCGAGAAATCGAAGTAATTCGAGACGGCCGAGTTTCCAACTTGGTCCGTCACAAGGATCGACAGACCACTCAGGTCTCCCGAAACGGTCGGAAGGCCCGAGAAGCGGCCACGGAGCGTATCGAACGTGAGGCCCTCGGGAACCCGCCCCGTTGCAAGGGCATAGAACTGGCCGCCCTGCCCGCCAGATACGGTCGGAACTGCCGTCGTAATCTCTTCGGCGACCTTCGCCTGCAGCGTCTCCGGCATCGAGATCGCCATCGGCGCAGAAGGCGTTACAGCGATCGAGAATGTTGAGGAAATTGCCTGGGCATTGTCGGCGGAGTCGGTGGCGCGATAGGACAGGCCAGAAATTACCTCCGGAGACGCAGGGGTTCCCGCGATCGTGCCAGTCGCGGACTCGAAGAGCGCCCAGCTCGGCAGCGAACCCATCAGCGACCAGCTCACAGTGCCTTTGGCGCCGCTGACCGTGGGTGTGTACTTGAAGAACGTGTTGGTCGAGGCCGGAAGGCTCTCGGGGATCGCAGCGATCTCAAAGGCGATCGGCTCTTCTTCGGGACGAACATCGATCCGGAAATCGCGCGAAATCGCCCTTATGCCGTCCACCGAGTCGCGGACCTGGAGCGATGTCTGGACTGCCCCGACGGTCGTCGGGGTGCCGGAAACAATGCCTGTGACCGTGTCAATCGACAGCCCGGCGGGCAATCCGCCCGAGATCGACCAGGTGGGCGTCCCGATCAGGCCCTCGACCACGGGCGCAGCCATTGTGAAGGGTTTATTGACCCGGGCAGCCGGGACAGAGGGCGCCCCGATTTTAAGGCCCTTGACGATGTTGATCGTGGTCGGTGCGGAGGTTGCGGTTGCTCCGTCGAACAAGTCGACCACGGTGAACGTCACGCCTGGATAGGAGGCTATCCCGCCGACATCACCGAAGAGGGAGCCGTTAGAGTAGCTGAACTCGTAGCCGGGCACCGATCGCGACATCGACCAATAGCCGCCGGCGAGCAGGTTGCTCGCCTGCGGACGAACGAGAAGCTTGGCGCCCTGCCCCTGGCGGAAATTGTAGGTTGCGCTCACCGCGATCGTCGGCGCGTCTGCGACGTTGATCGAGACAGGAGCGGAGATGGTGGAGGCGCCGGTCGTGCTATCGACGACCTTGAGCGCGACGCCCGTGGCATTTCCGGTGGAAACAGCGGTTCCTGAGATCGCACCAGTGCTGGAGTTGAGGGAAAGGCCAGCTGGCAGGGGTGTGCCCTCTTCGGACACCGTCCAAGTATAAGGCCCTGGCGTTCCGGTTGCAGTCGGACGGATCTCATTCATCGCGCGAGCGAGGCGAGCCGAGATCTTCGAGGGCAAGCCCGCGATGTTGATCGACGACGTGACCGCGATCGCAAACTCCGAAGAGGATCCGGTGGCGCCGTCGGCATCGGTCACCGAAAGCCGAAGGCCGGTATAAGTCCCCTGCTGACGCGGCGTGCCGCTGATCGAGCCCGTGTTGGGATTGAGGCTCAGGCCAAGCGGAAGCTGGCCGGAAAGTGTCCAGGCCTGCGAACCGAACACAGGGCGCGCGTTGGGCCGCAACGCGAACTCGTCCCCGGTCTTGGCGGTGTAGCTCGGTGAAACCGTGATCGTCGGGACCGGCTGGACATCGATGATGAGCGATGGGCTTTCGCCCCACTTCCCGTTCGCGTCCACGCCTTTGAAGCGGGCCGCTTGCGAGGTCTGGATGGCGGTCGGAACACCCGAGATTAGGCCGGTGCCCGGGTTGAAGGTCAGTCCATCAGGAATCGCCGTTCCGATGCTGCTCCACGCGATCGTGCCGGTCGCATTCTGCGCGGTCAGCTGCAGCGAAAAGGGAACGCCGAGACGAGCCCGGACCTGCACGGGAAGATAGATGGCTAGATCGCCGGTGCCGCGAACGGGACCCTCTTCGCCAGGGGTTCCGGGATTCGTCGGGGTCGCGACGCTCGACACAGCATGTCGGAAATAAAACGCCTGCTGGGCGAAAGCGCCCTGCGGGAGCGCAATCGCGACGGCCAGGACGGCACTGATGATACGGCGAAGCATTTTCTGCTCTGACCCCAAGAACCAGACACCAAAGTCCTTGATGTGTAACTGGCTTCCTTGCTCACTTCCATAGGCGCGAACCGCGGGTCCACCAACCGCTTATGGATAATGGGGTTTTACCATCGGTCGGACGGAGGAATAGCCCGACATTCGAAGGAATTTTCAGGACTGATGATGGATTCGCTACGAGATTTGAAGGATTGAAGAAACAAGAACCACAGCGATTCGAGCGAATTCGTCGCGAAATGCGTTTGACGCAAGCAAGGATCGCGCGTGGGATCGATACCGCGCCGCATCGAAATCAGGGGTGTCGGACGGCTCAGCGAATTTCGACGCTGAAGGTGAAGTCGCCGGCGGCGCCGCGCGCGGCCCGGTATTCCATCGGCTCGCCGGCATAGTCGTAAGCGATGCGCGTCAACACGACCATTGGCTCGCCTGGTCGGGCGCCCGTAACGCCATCGGCCTCAGTCGCGCTGTCGATGGAAAGCGTTTCGACGACAGAGGCAACCAATTGGCTGCAGCTGGCCTCGTAGATTGGGTACAGCAGGCCGTTCAGGGATCCGTCCCCGAGCTCCAGCAGTCCATGAAAGCGCTTCCGTGGGAGCCAGATGCGCTCGCTCAGCTCGGGCTTTCCACCAACGGAAGTCAGGCGCCGCAACTCGATGACGTCCTGGACCTTGCGAAGCCGTAGTTTATCGAGGGTTGCCTGGGGCGGTTCTGGATCGACAAGCACCGCCGAAGCCTGGATAGGTCCGACACCAGTGATCGGATCAGGATATCCCTCTCCCGCGGCTTCGACTGGAAGGTCGGGGTCCCGAAAAGCCCTATAGAGTGACTTCTCGAAGCTTGGGCGTCTGATGAAGGTGCCTCGCCCTCTCGTCCGCACCAGCAGCCCATCGTCGACCAGAGTCTCGATTGCCTTGCGAATGGTGCCCATCGACACCTGAAGCTTCGAGGCAAGCTCTGTTTCTGGGGGAATTGCCGAACCGAACGCCCAATGGCCTTCCGCGATATGTTGCGCGAACTCATTTCGCAGGCGGACGTAAATGGGGATCCTGTGATCCAGCGCGTTTGGCATGGGTGCTTCGGTTTGAACGGCCGATTCTCCGAAAGGGAAACGGGCCAAAGGGGTAGTCGGTACGCTCGTACGTCAGCTTCCATCGGCTCTGGTCTACACGCCGGCACCTCGGTCTCTGGCCTACTTGAGCGGTTGTTGCCGAGGAACCGTCCGTTGCCAAGCCCTCCTGGGTAGTACCTGGAAAGAGGGATGGCGCCTCAGCCCGTGAGACATCGCCGGAAACGCGGGATTCACAGGGGGTTTGGCGGATCGATTGCGAGCGTAGGACCGTTCTTCGATAATCCTTGAACGACACGGATTTTTGCTAGCGTGTCCTTCGAGCGACACCCCGAAGGTGAGATGGTACCGCTCATTCCGTGTCGCGAAACCAGTCCGGCTGATTCGCCTAAGGTCGTAGAGCCGTCGTCAGCCGGTGTTCGAGCTGCCCCAGGTCCACATGGCGCTTGAATTTGGCAAGCAAGGCCTTGTTCCAGGTATCGGCCGTGCCGCCTGGTTTCAGTCCCGCTCGAAGGGCAAGCGTTTCCCCTGGCCAGAAACGGTGATCGCCACCCGCGCCGAAAGTGAAGGCAAGGATCGCATCGGAGGCAGCCACCCGTGTGTTGCGCTCCTTGAACCCGCGATAGGTCGCGGTCATCGCGCCCTTCTCGGTGGCACGCGAAAGCTCCGCGAGGCTGTCGATCCCACAGGCCCTGCTGAATGCCTCGTGGTAGAAGTTCGCGGTGCGACCGTCGCCACGATCGGCATAGGCACTTCCCTGCCAGGGCGCGGGCAGATGCAGCTGGAGCTCTGTCACCACATCCTCAAGGAAGAGCGTCACGGCGACGTGGTCCGCGAAAGCGGCGCCTCCCGAGATCAGCCTGGTCGCCCCAACGTCGCGCACCATGACGCGCGCCTCGGCGCACATCTCCGCGTACAAGTCCGGGGTCATTCGATCGGCATCGTCGCGCCGACCAGCTGAGCCAATGATAGCGAGATGCATCGCAAGTCCGACCGGAAAGTTGAGCTCCTGAGATCCTACTGAGCAACGCTGAAATTGGCACGCTCCTTCTCCACCGACGGCGGAAATATGGGATGGCCATCCACGGGCGATTGATGGATTACTCATTTTATCCTTGTTCCAGTCGCGAACCGATCCTAGTCCTTTATCTCCGGGAGATTGATAGCCGCAGCGGCGCTCTCCTGATTGAACCGGATCGGACGATCCATTCCTTTCGAGCTGACCGTTTTCAGCTCTCTCACCGTAGGCCCACAGCGCCAACGCAAAACGCGAGACTACGGAATGAAATTCTCACGCATCATGCTCACGGCGATCGCTGGCCTGTCTCTCGCAGGCTGCGCGCAGACCCGTGTCCAGACCGCAGCCGTTGCGGAGCCGGCTCCCCAGGCCGTCAAGGCCAGCAGCAACACGGTCGGCAAAGTCGCCCGCACGCCGGTCCACGACCTCGTTACCAAGGTCGCTGAGCGCAAGAAGGTTCCTGTTGCGCTGGCTCATGCCATCGTTCGCCAGGAGAGCAACTACAACCCGTCCGCCGTCGGACGCGGTGGTCCGCTCGGCCTCACCCAGATCAAATGCCAGACGGCGCGTGGTCTCGGCTTCAAGGGCGATTGCTCCCAACTGAAGGATGCCGAGACCAACCTGGTCTGGGGCCTGGAGCATCTCCACCGCGCGATCCGCCGCGGCGGCGCCTCCTGCAAGGGCGTTGCGCTGCACCAGATGGGGCTCTACGCCACGCCCCGCTGCACCGCTTATGGCAGCGAGGTCATGACGATCGCAGCGAACTTCTCGCGGACAGGTGTCGCTTCTAAGTGACTCGTCGCGACAGATCAATTCCGAGGGGTTTCGTGGCGCTTGGATTTGAACTTTGATGCTCGCGATGCTCGGACGCCTCATCTTTTCCGTCCTCGTTGTCGCGGGGCTCATCACTGGTGTGGTGCTGTTCTCGTTTCCGCGAGAGGAGGTGAAGCCGGCTTCGCTCTCGCCCGAGAACGCCTTCCTCAAGTCGATCCGGACGGCGCTTGCTGAGCGGGGGCAGTCGCGGGAGGTCTATATCGACCTGACCGAGAAGGTGCGGCCGCATTTCGAAGCGAAGTCGCTTGAGGCGATGATTGAGGACATCCGCGCCGTGGCGGCAGCAACCGGCGAGATCAGCTCAGTCCCGCTCAATCCGGATGGCATCGCCAATCTGCTTCGCAGTGGCCAGGAGGTCGCTCTTGGCTTCAACCGATCGCAAATACGCGCGCTCGCCGGAACGTCCGAGGGTCTCGCGAGCGAGGATCGCATGCTCATCCGCCTTCGCGGAGGGAGCTTCTCACACCCGCGGGTGGAGTTCGCTTCCCTCCTCGATACCCGTGTTTATCCCTGACGCCCGAGACTAAAATGACTGATATCGATCGCGCTCCGCCGAGCCGCGTCCGCACGCTTCTGACCCGGGCCGTGATGGCTCTCGGTGTTCTCGGCTTTGCCGCCTATCTGATCGACGACCTCTACGGTCTCAGCAAGCTTGGCGACAAGGTCATGGAGATTGTCGGGAACGTCCTCGCGGCCTTGTTCCTCCTTACGGTGGTCAAGCTCCTGTGCGAGATGTACTGGCCCTGGATCCGCCTCAAGCTGATCTGGATGGTGACTCTCGCCGGTGTCTGGGCCTGGTGGCGGATCGGCGGCTACTGAGCGTTTCTATCGAACTTCGACCGAGGCGCCGGCGCTCACGAGCTCGTAGAGCTGGGTGACATGGGCATTGTGCATCCGGAAGCAGCCGCTGGAGGCCGCTCGACCGATTGATCCCGGTGCGTTTGTGCCGTGGATGCGGAGAGCGCCCTCGGCGAGATAGATTGCCCTGATGCCAAGAGGGTTGCCGGGCCCAGGGGCGACATAAGCCGGTAGCCGCGGGTTCTCGGCCCGCATCGATTCCGTCGGCCGCCACGGTGGGTTCTTCGCCTTGTTGATGACACGAGTGCGGCCGAACCATTGGCGCCCCTCGCGCCCGACGGCGATCGGCCAGATGTGTGCCTCACCATCCGCCCGAACGAAGTAGAGCAGCCGTTCGCGGGTGTTGATGACGATCGACCCCGGCCGCCCGGGCCCGTCATAGGCATAGACCAGCTGAGCGGACGCCGGCTGGGCGAGCGCGAATATAAGGATTGCGGCGAGAAGCAGGAGCGTGAGCATCCTGCGACTATGCCTCGAGGCCGTGCATGGTGGAATTCATTTGGCCGCGCCTTGTGACAGGCATCCCCTCGCGGCATTTTCACAGCAAGCCGGACCGGCCCAGATCAAGGAATTCCTCAATGCCGCATCCCGAGCTCCACCGTCTGCCGGAAGGCGCGATCTACCGCATGATCACCGACCGCGTGCAGTTCGAGGACCGTATCCAGCTGGAGTTCTCGGATCCGATCCGCTGCCTGCGCGTCGAAGACGGTGTACTGCAGCAGGGCCGTGGCGACGTGATCTCCCATGACGAGTTCAACGCGGACGCCTTCCGCTGCACCGACGATGGCATGCCTATTCTGCCGGTCGACACGCCTATTTCCTTCCAGGTCGAGGCGCTGCGCGAAGCTACGAAAACGATCGATCCGACGCCGGATCTCAGCGCGCATTTTGCCGACATCGCCGCGCTTCGGCAGCGGATGCCCGAACTCGACGCTCTCGACCCCGAGGCGCGCAACGATGCCCTCACCTATGACGCGATGACGCTCGACCTGAAAGATCCGCGCGTTCCCCAGAAATACATCGGAGAGGTGACGTCTCGCGCTCCGGAGAAGGCAGAGCTCGATCCGGTGATCATGCGGATCGAGCAGGAAACGCGCGTCGCGCCCGAGAGCTGGCAGCGCGTCGTCGACATGCCTCGCTATCAGCAGGAGCCGCTTCGGGCACTTGCTCGCGCCATGCTCGCTCCCGTGATCGGCAACGCCGCTGATCTCGAAGATATGCGCGTCCTCATGATGACGCGCGCCGAAGTCGAACGCTCGGCGGCCATGAAGCGCTGGGTTCGCAATTCCGACGAGAGCCGGGAACTTGATCCCTTCAGCCATCCGACGCTGCCGGGCTACCAGACCGGCGTTCCGGTTTTCGCAGAGAAGGACGGCGTCGGCGTGGTCTTTTTCGACGATCACGAAGGCTCGTACGCTTACGCCTTCGCGACCGATCCAGAGCTGAAGCTCGAACTCAAGGATGACGAGCCCCCGGCCCCGCGGTTCTTCTGAAGATAGTCGCTGCGGCGCACCAGCTAGAGTTTCAGTTACGGTCAGGGAAAGGCCGTAGCCTCGGGAGTCCCGCCTACGACCAACGGGTCAGCTCTTGTTGGCTGCGACCTTCATCTTCCGGAAAAAGCGGAGCAGCCAAGCGTCCATGCTTGGCGCCGCAGTCACGGCGTCGAGCCCTTGCCATCTACCTACGATGTCCGGATCCTCACAGTCCTTGGGGAGCTTGTTGAGGAAAGCCGTTCCTATCGGTGAAAGGCGAACACTATCGCCCCCAGGAGCAAATTCCATCAGACCGGTGCGCAACAGGTCTGTCACGAGCCATCCGAGCCATCCAGGGTTGATTTGGACGGGAGCATATTTGCCGGTCCCCACCCAGAAAAAGACGCTCTCGACACCCATTCCAATTACATGGACGAGGCTGGAAACGGCGAGTGCTCGCCGCTCATTGATCTTCCATGCAATTGCCTCATGGGGCATCTCCCACGGGACACTACCCTTCTTCCGGAGGATGTAGAGTACCTGCAAGGACTCCGGGTAACTCAACCATCCGAATGACCTGTCTTCTGACAAGAACCTGCGCCGCGGGGTCTCGGAGGCCCGTCTCGACGCCTCGAACCCCTGGCGTTCCAGGGTGTCATGATCCACCGAGAATCCATCGAACATCGACGAAAGTATCTTACCGCCAATCGCGCGGAAATTGATTTCGTATGAGTACTCGAAGCGCTCGCTTAATGATGAGCGCGCCCCAAGGGCGACGAATTGATCCCGATCTAGCGCTTCTAGCGTTCCGTCCGGCATCTGCCGGAAGATGGCGATCCGATCGATATCCGGGTGCTGGCTCAGAAAAATGCGAGACCGATCGAGATGGAAATCAGATCCGTCGGTAATGACAACGGTCTCGGCGGCTGCCAAACACTCTTCGAGGGTGATTTCGGGTAGAGATGTGGGTTGGGCAGAGCCCGGCTCCCAGATCGGATACCCTTTGACCCCGAACGGCTTGTAGCGCGCCTTGCTCAAGATCGGGAAGGCGGTCCACGGGATACCTTTGGGCCAATGATACCCAAATTTTCCGTCCGGGTTCAGTGTCATTAGGGACACGCCATCCAACCCAAGCTGTTCGCGGATGGCCGTGGCGCGAGCGACTACCTCTGGGGTCTGCTTGGGGCCCAGACGTCGAAGCTCTTCCGAGCCGTCGAGGACGATCAGTTTCGGCAATCGCGGCTTCGGTTTGCCTGAGAACAGATAGGGGGAAAGGTCGATGGACGCGGCGCGAAGAGCTGCAGGCTGCACGTAGGGGGTCATTGAATGAGTTTCCGTACCTTGATCCTGTGAGACCAAGAGGTGTGGTCAAGGGCGGATAATCCGCCTATCTCGAAGGATAGCATCACAAATCCGATCGGCAATCTTCAATTTCGTCAATTCACGCTTGTGTCGCTTGCCTCGGCGCTGGCGGCTTTCGTCGGGTCGCCATAGGCTCCCAGAAATCAGACATAGGACCGCGCGAGATGGAATGGGATCAGCTGGATTCGAAGACTTGGCACCGCCCGATGACGGCGATGACCGTCGAGACATTCCTCTCGGGCGAAACCGGTTCCGCTTTCATCAATCTTGACGGGGGCAAGTTCTGGCTCTCGGTTCCGGACCAGGCCGGCCAGTCGCCCTTCGAGACCCTCGCGGCCGCGCAAGCCGCCGGCGATCGCGTCGTGGCAGCGCTCGATGCCAAGCAGGCCTCCGAAATCGCCCGCAGCGAAGGCCTCGACGACGACTGGGCATTCCAGCTCGATCGCGATCTACCGACCTTCATCTCCGGCACCGGCTTCGAGCTCACCCGCATGAAGCGCGGTGAGTGGGCCGTCTTCGAAGGCGATGAAGAGATCCTGAAGGCAACGACGGCTGCTGACGCAGCCGTCCAGCTTGCTGCCAGAAACGCCTTCGCGCCGTCGATCTGATCGAGCCGCGGCGTCCAAGGCCTCAGTTTCGATCACAAGCATCAAGGATCGATTCACTCATTCTAGAGTCGTTTCCTCTGGACTTCGGTCCAGGGGCTTGCTCTTGCCCGGGATCTATGTTCCCTATCTGTTCCATCGCAACGCCATGAAGGAGACTGTGCCATGGCCCGCAACGCAGCCCTGACGGCGAAATCGCTCCGAGACGGCAAAGAGCTCACGAAGCTCTCGATTCTGTCCGCATTCTCTGGAGATTATCGCGATGTTTTCCGATTTTACCGGGGCCGAAGCGCCCGTCGAGACTGATCAAGCGCGCGACCCCTGGACGACCGATCCCATTCTGGCGGGATCGATGTTGGCCCAGGCTGACGCCGCCGCGCGAGACGAACTGATAGCCTTCTTCGCCGCGGCCTCAGCTATCGCGAGCGCACAAGGTCAATCGCAACCATTCATGGTTGCGGCCTGAACAATCCTTCCGGGCGGAGCGCTTCCGCCCGGATTTCTCCTTGCCCAATTTTCGTATTCCTTCGATATTCGATTCAAGGTTCAAATCGAAGGGTGTCGGGGAAGGCAATGAGCGGATCAGATCGTCGCGGGAAAGGGCATTGGGCCGATGTGGCCGTCGCTTCACACCGCGCGCTCCGCCACTTCGACGATTTCATCCATCCGCTGCTCAAGCAGGCAGGGCTCGGCAACATGGCCGTCGCCAACGTCATTTTCCTGCTCAGCCTTGACAAGGGCCCGAAACGGGTCGTCGACCTGATCAAGGACGAGAATATCGCCGGCTCGAACGTCTCCTACGCGATCGCATCGCTCGTGGAGTGCGAGCTCGCTGTGCGCGAATCCGATCCCAAGGACAAGCGCGTCCGCGTCGTGACCCTGACCGAACGTGGGCAGAGCCTGGCTGCCTCAATTCGCCGCGCGACGAGTGGCGACGCCGGTCAGATCGGCGCCGCGCTCAAGGGCGTCACGCATTTCGAGAACCACTGCTCGACAGGCATGCGCCGCCTAGCGCATGCCGCCGGGTAGTGGCCGACGCGCCTGGGCGCTCCTGAAGGGCAGCGGGGCGCTAGGCTGGTCATCTCCGTCATCGTCGTAACCTGGCGCTGAAGTCGCCCTCTCTGGCGCTCGACGCTTCGCATCGACAGCCATCTGCTCCGCCGACCAGAGCTCCCGGGTTTCGAACGGCTTCATCGGTTTCCCGGAAGCGTCCTTCATGTTCGCCGTTCCGATCATCTTGCGATCGATGGGAGCAACGACATCAAGCGGTTCCACGCAAGCCGCGACCCGATGCGTCTTTTCCGTTTTCCCGCCAAAAGCCCATTTGTCCTCGTCACAAAGGATCAGGAGACTAGGGACATAGCCCTCCCCGTAGAGCTTCGAGACCGAGCCTAGCACCTTGCCAGCGGTTTCGACGCGCGTGTTGATCCCCTCGCGAAGCGACTGATCGCGACCGACATGGACGCTGAAAATCGGCATCAGCTCGACTGGGCCGCCGGCAAGCAGGCGGTTGGCGTCCACCAGGCGCTTCACATAGGCCGCAGCCTTCTCCCCGGGGTCCATCTTGAATTCCTGCCGGCCGGCGCGGGAGCGCATGTAGAAGCTCACCTCCCCGCCCGGGAACTCTCGTCCGACCTGGCTCATGACAAGAGCCTCGACGTCCCCGGCATTGCGCATCACACGAGCGGCGAGCGGGTCGGGGATCGAGACCCATTGCGAGAAGCCGCCCTTGTGGACATTCGCTGCCGAAATGCGCGCGAGCGCCTTCATGACCTGGACCGGACCGCTCATCCCGTCATGGATACGCCCCGCAACCCGGCCACAGACGAGGGCGTCACCCTCGATGAAGGCAGCTTCGAGCACGATGAGATCGCCCGGAGCGGTGCGATGTGTCACGCGTCCCTCTGGGCTGCGCGCGCCGGTGAGTGCGGTCACCAGCGGCAGGCCCTGGACGTCAGGCTGGTGAAGCTTGAGCTCCGTTCCGGCCGGGGCAGCGCCTAGCGGCGAAACGAGAATTCCGTACCCTGGCTTTTCCGCCACCCGAACCGCGACGGCTCCGCGCTTTTTCGCCAGGCGCGACGCGGCGTTGTCGGCCGCGCCCTTGGTCTTTGCGATGTTGGCCAGGCCCACGAGTGCCTCCTTAGCGCATGCCGGGAGCCGCGGGCTCCTCGACCTCGGGATCGAACGTCACAACGGGCTCGCGCGCGCCGAGGACGGCTGCGATGCGATCGCCCATGATCTTCAGGCGATGGACGTGCCGCTTCTCGTACCGGTCACCGCGCAGCCGGACGTCGTGACCCACGAACTTCTGCAGGTTCTCGTGCTCGGTGAGCGGATACATGTAGAGGTAGCGTTCCTCGGGGCTGAAATCGTTGTGCGCTCCCTTCCGAGGAACGTCGTACATGATCTCGCCCTTCGGCAGGAAGCGCGGCAGCGGCTTGTGCTCGACGAGCTCGACATTCGTCTCCATCGTCAGGCCGACGGCTCTGCCGGCGTGGTCGCGAGTGACGCTGCGTGTGCTCCGAAACTTCACCGGAATGAGCTGGTCGAACTTCCTGGCGTAGTCACCCCATTGGGGACGCCGCTCGTCCGCATTGAGCCAGAACGGCTCCTCTTCCAGCACGATCTGGAGAGCCTCCGGGCCGCGAACCGAGAAGATCGCGCCGTGATCGTCCGTGCTGAGCTCCGGGATCTCCACCACGCCGTATTCTTCGCTGTCTTCGCTGTAACGCCGACGCAGCCTGACCTGCCGACCGGATGTGGCATCCAGGAAGCCATAGCCAACGATCGTTTCGTCATCAGTGTCGGTCTGGGTCATCTGAGGCTCCTTTGGCGCCATGATCGCTCGATAGCTGGAAAGCCAGAAGCGAGCGCCTCAAATCGGCAAAGGCAGGTCGAGAAGGTCAGCCTTCCGGATCACCCTTGGCCCGACGCCGCAGCTGATCCGCCGCAGAGCGCGCTGGCCTCCCGGGCTCAGTAGTGAGGTCAGCACCACGCGGCGCCACGCCTGCGGGATACGGATCGCGTAGACGCAGTCACTGAGCGGAGAGGATCCGCGCTCGACCAGGCCGATCTTCTCATGGGACGAACGCCCGACCCTGGCGAGCAGAATGTCGCCGGCGCGCGCGTCCGTCTTTTTTCCGGCACCAGTTTCGTCGAGATGGATCTCGCGCGGCTCTTCGGCCTTCGGGAACGACGTGGTGTGAAAGCCACCCTTCTTCCTGATCTCCACCGAGGTGCGATGGCCGCGGACGATCTCGGCGCGCAGCTCACGGAGCGTGATCGAACGCTCCATCTGCGTCGGCCTCAGCGCGTAATAGGCGTGATCGAGCCGCCTCGCAGCTTCCTGAGGCGAAATCTGGAGAGGTTCGGACAGCCCGTCCTCATCCAACGTGTGGAGATTGACGTATCCGGTCCCGCCCGGCTCGTTGCGCATTATTAGCGCATGGGCCTGAGCTGATGTTCTGAGGAAGGAGCCGGGCTCCAACGAAACGACTTTCGAGATCGCAACCCTTTGCAACATGGCCCTGCGCACGGACGCGTTCTTGAAGGACGTCATGAGGCCGTCAGGAACGATCATTCCGAGTTCGGCGCCCGACTTCGCCACGCGAAGCATCTGGGCCAGGAAAACAAGCTCAGCCGTGCAGATCTCCGGCGGCAGAGCCATCAGACCGGTCAGGCCTGCATCCGCGAAGATGCGCTCGATCGCGCTCGTCCTCTCGACCCTTTGATAGGGCGGGTTCGACAAAAGCACGTCGAATTTGCGGCCGAGCCGTTGAGGGAGGTCGAGTGAGAACGCGTCGAGGCAATGATGCTGATGGCGGACGCGCCCCGCGGGGCGCAGCCGGCGCCTCAGACTGAGCTCGATCGCCGGGTCCTTGTCGACGGTCACGAAGGCCGACGAACCCCAGCGCTGTGTCACCGGGAGCGTCAGCGATCCCTCGCCGCACCCGAGATCCAGGACGTTCTTCGCCATATCAGTAGCGAACAATGCCGCGAAACCGTCGGCTAACGGCGGCTTCGAATAGAAGCGAGAGAGCGGGTCGGCCGTCCCGAAGTCGGAGCGCGAAGGTATGGCTGCGACATCCGCCGCGAAAGACGACTCGACCACGTTGGCTCCAGATCAAGGATTCGATTCACATGATCCCATGAGGTTTCGCGTCCATCCATGGTTTCGATCGGAATTCCTTGGCATCTTGCTCCGGCCGCTCGCCGCGTTGTGACTTTCAACAGCGCCACGCACGCTCCGCGCATGACTGATTTCATTCGCGGCCAGATCATCTTTCGGAGGGCTGTGGGCTCGGCGACGCCCGATTACAGCCAGCCTCAGCACGCTCGCTTCGAGAGCCGGCATCCTTTCGTCTACGACATCGGCCTCGCGATGATCGAGTGCGATCCCGACACCTTCGCGGACGAGCAGCTGCTCGACTTGAGCTTGTCGGGTGGTCCCGACAGTCGCAGGCTCTCGATCGGAACGCGCGGCGAGCCGATGGATCCCGATACGAAGATCGACAAGCTCGACGGCCTTCTGACCCGGATGCAGATCAAGCCGCCCTTTCTGGGTGCTTTGCTGTGTTGTGGCGGCATGGTCCTGAGGAAGACCCGCTTTCCCGCATCGCCCGGTCGAATTGTGATGGCGGGCGCCGCTCTCATGCGCAGCCCCATCGAGGTGGTGCCCGAGCGCGAGATGTTCACGCTCATGGGTACACCCTCGCGGCTGACTATGGGTTCACCCGAAGAGGTTCCAGCGGCTTTCCCCATGGGGAGTGCGCTTTGCCAGACCTTCGGAGCCCCGATTTGGGGTTTCGGCGAGAAGCGAGCCTTCTACAGCACGCTGCATCTCGATTGCATCGACGCCGGCAAGGAATACGTGCCCCTCACATCCAAGGAGGAGCCGACTGACGCCGACCGTGTTCGCATCGCGGAGTTGGAGAGGACCGGGCTGGTCGACGCGTTCCGGTGGAACAAGAACGATCTGCTGTTCAACGAATTCAAGCGTCGTGCGATCGCGGATGGCATTGCCCTGCCACTGGATTCCTATCCGACGGCAGCGGAACTGAAGGCGCACTCGGCCTCCGTGAGCGACCTGGTCAGAGAGCTGGCTGACATCTTCGAGGAAGAGAGCCGGCCCCGTTACGCCTGATGGTGGTGGATGATCCATACGCGTCCAGGTAGGCGGACTTCGCGAAGGATTCTATAATGGGCTATCTGCTGCGATGATTCCGCTCTCGAATCCTTCGGGAGACTGACCCGCTGATGTTGTGACTTCCTTTCGCGCGCTCGTGCGCTTGTGAGCATCCTACGCTGGTGGGGCGGCTGCCTTCACGCCACTCAGGGATGCCCATCGGCATCGTGAGGTCTCAAGCTGGAGACCGCCGCAGAAGGATCAGTTGCATGAAGTCGCATTCACTTTTTGTCGCGTTCGCGTTCGTTGCATTCGCGTTGGGCGGTCAGCCTGCGCAGGCCGACACCGCCAAACTCTTCGGCACGGCCCAGGTCAAAGTGCTTTCTTCAGACGAGGCTCGGGCGGTCAGCGGCAAGGGCGCCGACCAAACCATTGTTGCTCAGCATCTCGGGCAGTTCTCGGGGCATTCCGATCTGGCAGCCCGCGGCGCCGTCGCGGGCCCGCTTCCGCAGATCGGGCAGCTTGGAGGGCTCAGAGCGCGTATCGATGGCGCGCCGGCGGCTCCCACTGGTGTTCTACCTTCGCTGCCGGTAGGGGCTCCGGCTCCGATGCGCGACCTCGGCCGGGCGAGCACTCCGCTTCCGCAGATCGGCCCGATTGGAGCCATGCCGATGCTGCACCGCTGAACGCACGCGAGCCGGCCAGCTGCCGATCGGGAGATCCCGGTCTGCCCTGGCCGGCATTCCTCGTTGCCCACAACCCTCTTCGCAAGAGAGCCGGCTCCGTTTCGCCTACCTTGGCGTCCCGGTTCTAGATCGACGGGGCTGGATCGTTCGACGTGCGGAGCTTCAACACCTCCGCTGGCGCATCATCACCGACGAACTCGCCGTACTCACCCCGGGCGGACAGGGAATTCGGCTGATAAGCTTCCATGCGCGGGAGCTCCTCGCCTGAGGCCAGATGCGCGCCGATATCGAAGTCGTCCAGGCAGGCGATGCCATTGTTCTCGTGGAAATGGTCGAGCGCGACCTCCGCCTTCTCTTCCGGGGAAAGATCCGCGTCGACCTCGGCGCTGTAGATCCCAGGGATGAGCGCATCTTCCTCCTCGGACGGCGTGCCGTTGACGACAATATAAATGGTCTCGCGGCTCATCGGGCTCTCTCCGTTCGAGTTCTCCGGAGATGATATCGCAGCGCTTCGCAAGCCGCACCCGCGGATCCACAGTTTGCTGCACCATCAAGGATTGCCATCGTTGTTCCTTGTTGCGCCCGCGGATACGCTCTTTCGTCTGATCAAGAATCCAAGAGCAATTCGTGCTGTCCTTCTTTCGCCGGCGCCGCGCGCGAACCATTGTGGAACATGTCCGCTCCAGCCTAATGGCTGGACTGACCTCCCTGTCCGGCCCCGACCGCGCCGCGGTCATGGCAATCGCCAATGCGCTGATCGATGTCGCAGCCGAGAGGTGGGGCGCAGCCGTGGCCAACCGCCCGATAACGCTCGATCCGGACCTGGCCTCCGACATCGTTGTTGCTCTGTCGGAATCTCACGAACGGGTCTTCGAAGAGGGACTAAAGCCGATCGCCAATCGAGGCATGGACGACATTGCCTTTGCCCAGTCAATGCGACAGCTGCGCGCCTATGAAGTGGTCATCGCCACGCTCGGTGCCGCTGCGGCGGACAAATCATCCGGCTCCGTTGTAGGGGAGGCCTGGAAGCTGCTCTGGCTCGCGCGCGAGAATGCTGCGCAAGGTGCGGAAGAGCTTCGCAGGTTCTCGAAATTCGCTGATGCCGACCCGGTGCCGCGGTCGAAGAAGCTGCGCCGGCGCGCGGAACTCGCCGATCTCGTCCGGCTTTCAACCACGTTGCCGGCCTTTTTCCTCAAGAAGCCCGCCAAGAGGAAGGCATCGTGAGGGTTGTTCGCCTCGTCCTCGGGCTCGGGCTTCTTGCCTCGGTCGGCGTCGGCGCCGTGTCGCTGGCGACCGGGCTCGCTGTGGTCGAGAACTATAGCCGCGACCTTCCCGACCACCGGGCGCTTGCGACCTACGTTCCGAAAACCGGCTCGGAAATCCTCGCGGCCGACGGCAGTCTGCTCTCCAAGCGGACCGACCAGCGCCGAACGTTCGTCGCGATCGGCAGCATCCCCCCGCTCGTGAAGCAGGCCTTCATCTCGGCCGAGGATCGCAGCTACCTCACGCACCAGGGCGTCGACCTCCTGGCCGTCGCGCGCGCCGCGGTTGGGCACGCATCCGGCGCGAGCTCATCTGGTGGATCGACCATCACGCAGCAGGTCGCGAAGAACCTCCTCGTCGGCAACGAGCGCAGCGTCGTCCGTAAGGTGCGCGAGGCGCTTCTGGCCATGCGGATGGACAAGGACCTTGGCAAAGACCGGGTGCTGGAGATCTATCTGAACGAGATCTACCTCGGGCTTGGCGCTTACGGCGTCGCCGAGGCTGCGCAGACCTATTTCGGCAAGTCGCTCGACGCTCTCACCGTGGGGGAAGCTGCCCTTCTGGCCGGCATGCCCAAGGCGCCGAGCTCATACAATCCGGTTCGCAACCCGTCGCGTGCTCTTGAGCGGCGGAACTATGTGCTTCGACGAATGGCTGAGGACGGAGCGATCGATGTCGTCACCGCCTCGGCGGCCATCGGGCAGCCGATCCGCCTTGCCGAGCGGAAGCACAAGGAGAATGCCTCCGACAGCCAAGAGGGGTGGTTTCAGGATCTCGCCTGGAAGCAGGCGCTCGCAGGCCTCCCGAATGACCTGCAGAGCCGCCAGGACATTGTCGTTCGCACGACCCTGCGCCCGGACCTTCAGACGGCGGCGAATACCGCTCTCAAGGCCGGCATCCGGCGTACAGATCAGACCCTCGGCTGGCGCGGTCCCTTGGCTCGCGTGCGGTTGCCGGTGAACTGGTCCGATCCGGAGCTGGATCCTCCCGCCGGCAGCTCCGACTTCTCGCTCGGGGTCGTTGAGAGCGTGGGCGCTGAGGCCGTTGTCGCCCTGGGCCCGGCCGAGCGCGTGCGTCTCACAGCCGACGGTGTCCGCTGGACCGGGCGGCGGCTACAGGACGTCGTCCGCGCCGGCGATGTTATCCTGCTCGACCTTCTTGGCAGCCGGCCGCAGCTTGCTCAGATGCCGGAGGTCGAAGGCGCGCTGGTGGCGCTTGATCCCCGCTCCGGCGACGTGCTCGCGCTCGTTGGTGGCTTTTCCCGCGAGCGCTCCCAGTTCGATCGCGCGACGCAGGCTCGCCGTCAGGCCGGATCCTCGTTCAAGCCGATCCTCTATAGCGGTGCGCTCGAAATCGGCTTCGACGCTACCTCGCCCATCCTGGATGCACCTATCGTCATCGAGCAGGGGCCCGGCATGGTCGACTGGCGCCCGGCCGACCCGCAAGGTCGAAGCCGCGGCGGCCTGGTCACGGTCAGACGAGCGCTCGAACAGTCCCGCAACATCCCCTCTGCCCGGCTCTCCTGGACGCTCGGCCTGCAGGACGTTCAGGACGTCGCGCGTCGCCTGGGGATTTCCGGCTCAATGACCAACGCCGCGGCGCTCGGCGCCATCGAAGTCACCCCACTCCAGATGGCGATGGCTTACGGCGCCTTCGCCAATGGCGGCGCTTTGGTGCAGCCACGATATGTCAACGAGATCCGGTCCCGCGAGGGCCAGCTGATCCTGCGCGAGCCGGTCCAGTCCGCGCCAGTCATCGACCCTCTCGGAGCATCGCAGATGGCGTCGATCCTGAAGGGCGTCGTGGAGCGCGGCACTGCGCGGGCCGCCTTCTCAGGCTTTGGTCGAAACTTCGCCGGAAAGACCGGCACGACGAACTCCGCCCGCGATGTCTGGTTTGTCGGCTTCGCCGAGGATGTCGTGGTCGCCGTCTGGATCGGCCGGGATGACAACAAGGTCCTCTTCCAGGGCGCCGGCGGCGGCCGGGTCGCCGCGCCGATCGTCCGCGACTTCCTCGACCACTCCGGCACGAGCTTCTCGCTGAAGGAGCCACCGGTGGCGCAGGGCCTGGTTCCGCTTGTTGTCGACCCGACCACCGGCCTTCCGTCTCGCTCGGGACAAACTGAGCTGGTTCGAGCCGACTCGCCTCTGCTGTCTGCAATCCCGATCGAAAGCGGCCGCCCCGGAACTCCGCGACGCGCTCGGACCGCACCTGCCTTGCCGGTTGATCCAGTCACGCCGCCTGAATTCGTGCCTGAGGAGGACTGACATGACCGAGGATGGCGAACTGACGGATATCGAGCACATCGATCTCGAAGAGTTCGACGGCATGAACGATGCGCAGATCGAAGAGCGCCTTCGCCGGCGTGCGCTGGCGATGAAGGCAGAGGTGCTCTCGAACTTTCTCTATGGGGTCGCTGCCACCGGTGATGAGGAGCATGAGGACATGATCTTCGACTACCTCACCCGGCGAAGAGCCGCGATCCAGCGAATGCGTACCCTCAGGGGCGAACTCGACAGCAGCCTCGCCCAGCTTCTCGGAGAGACGTCTCATGCGTGAGAACGTGGTCCACGAATATGTCGATGAAGTCGTCGAGACGCGCCGGCGAACGATCCAGATCATCGAGGATGTCCACGCCGAGATTACAGCTTGGCATGGCGAACGCCATCTCTGCGACATTTCCGGCTGGACGTGTGTTGCAGCCGCGATCCAGGAGGCCGAGAAGCAGGCAAAGCGTTACAATGTGGACAAGAGCGCGACGCTCGTCCTGCGTGTCAGCGAGAAGAAGACCCGTCGCTTCCAGGAAGCCGAACGCCCCGGCGGGAGGTACAACCCCAATGCGCACGTTCGGAATGACGAGATCATCAGCTTTCGTCATGTCTGGGACAGCCATGCCGGATCGCTCGACGCGAGCATCGAAAAGGCCGATTTCGACCTGGTGGTGCCGATTGGGATTCCCGATGGCAGCGATCCTGGTGACGGCCTAACGCACATCATACTCGGGGTGCGCGGAGATCTCTCAAAATTCAAGCCGTCGTTACTCTCTGGCTTCGGGATCGGCGAATACCGCATGGCGTCATGTCGGCGCGTTGGGCTGACCCAAATCCCTCCAGATGAACGCCGGCGCCCCCTGAACTGGGCAGGGCTGCGCGTCCAGGGAACGCTTGATGTCTACGTCCCCGGCGGAATGCCGACGGTCAAGGTCCAGGAGTTTCTGGAGGATATCGAGCCCCAACCGATCTTTGATCGCACTATGACCACGAAGCTTTCGTCACTGGTGCTCTACGGCTGCCATCAGGACGAGAGCAAGGTGATCCATTACCCAGCCGCGATCACCACTGCCTATCTGCCGGCTGTGCTGGCGTGAAAAGGCTTCCCGTCCCACCAAGGCCAGGCGCCGTCCTGCGACCCGACTTTGCGTTCATCGACGTGGAGTCGTCGGCGCTCGTATCGGGATACCCGGTGGAGGTCGCGCTCTGCGATGACGCGCTCAACGTCTCCAATTGGCTTGTGCGGCCGCATGAGCGATGGGCGGGTCTCAACTGGAACGACGAGGCTCAGGCCATCCATGGTCTCTCGCAGGCCTATCTTCAGGCGGAAGGCCTCCCGGCGGAGCAAGTGGCTGTCGAGATTGCGGAGCGACTGGCGGATGTCCGCTTCATATGGTCCGACAACCCTGCCTATGACGCGCACTGGCTCGGGCATCTCGTTGCTCTTCATCCCTCGCCGGCGTGGATCAGGCTCGGGATCTATCACGAGGCAAACGCGCTTTCGGAGGCACTGGGTGAAGCTGCGGCTGGCATGGCATGGACCTCGCGCAAGGACGATATGGTCGAGCTCGTCCGAGCGACATTTCCCCATGTCCACCGCGCGGGCCCGGATAGCCTCAGCCTCGCGTCACGGTTCCGCCTTTTCGCAGACGAGGCATATTTCGCCCAGCTGAAGGCCTTCGTTGCCGGCTGGGTTGGCGCGCTTTGAAGAGCTGATGCTACGATAGGCAACGCGAAGGCTTTTTCCGGGGGGGCTGAAATGCGTGTCGTTGGGAAGCGATCCTCTCCCGCTTTCGGTTTGCGGGGCCCGACAGCGGCAGAGATCGAAGCCAGCGTGCAGAACGCGCGCTTTGCACCCAGGGTGGTTCCCAAGGGCATCTATCGCTACCGCTCTCACGAGGAAGCAAACGCTGACATGGATCGGTGGATCGCCGAAGGGATGGCGCTGCGCTCCGAGAAACTGGCTCGAAAGCGTCCCTGACCTTCGAAGAGCGGTCGCGTCAGCCGGCAAGATCCTCGAATGCGAGATCGAAGCGCGCGAGGTATTTCCGGACACGATCGGTGTCGTTCGAGCTGGCCTTCTTTCCGCGGGACACGGCGAAGAGCTCGCGCCCGGCAGCGCTCATCGTGTTGTGGCGCCGGCAGACGCCGACGACGTGCGCGAGCTGCACCCGATCGAACGGATCGATCTCCGCCGCCCTGTCGCCCAGAAGCTCCTCGAGGCTGTCTCCGCCCTGATCCGCCGCCCAAAGCGCCTTGAGTCGGCGGATCTCTGATTGGACGGTCTCTTCGTCGATCCGTCCCTTCGGCGCCAGCGTCGCCATTCGTGTCGTGCTCGCGGTCAGGTCGCGGAAGTTCGCGCTCCAAGCGGCCGCAGGAGACGTCGCGAAGGAAAGAAATAGCTCGCGCGCCTCACGGGTCATCCCGACTTTTCGACCTTCCCTGATGCTGAAGCGGTCGAGCTCGTGATCGAGGTTCGGCTCGATATCCTCCACACGCTCCCGCAGCGCTGGCAGCGCGAAGGTCCAAAGGTTCAGTCGGGCATAGAGGTCCTCGCGGAAGCGCCCTGCCCTGACCTCCTTGCCCAGATCCTTGTTCGTGCCGGCGATGAGCAGGAAGTCCGAGGAGACATCGCGATCGGATCCGAGAGGCAGGAAGCGCTTCTCTTCAATCGCCCTCAAGCACATCGCCTGTTCGTCCGCGCCGAGTTCAGCGATCTCGTCGAGAAAGAGCATGCCCTTGTCGGCAGCCTTCATCAGCCCCGGCCGATCGGCAAGCGCGCCGGTGAAAGCACCCTTGCGATGCCCGAATAGCGCCGACATCGCCTGGTCGCCACGCAGGGTCGCGCAGTTGACCTCGATGAACTGCCCGGACACCTGGCCGCGCTTCTTGCGGAGCTCGTAGATCTTGCTCGCGAGCTGGCTCTTCCCTGCTCCCGTGGGCCCAGTCAGCAGTACCGGCGCGCGGGAGTTGATCGCGACCCGCTCGATTTCGTCGATCATCGTGTTGAAGATGCGATTGCGCGTCGCGATGCCTCCCTTCAGGACCGAGGTCGACGCGAGCCGCTCCACCGCAAAGCGCGTCGTGATCGCGTTGTAGCGGGAGAGGTCGAGATCGATGATCGTGTGGCGGCCAACAGCCTCGGGCACGTCGGTGCCGCGCTTGGGCGGCGAAAGCTGGATGAGCTTTGCGGACGGAATGAAGCGCGCCTCCACCAGGAGGAAGAGGCAGATCTGCGCGACGTGCGTGCCGGTGGTCATGCTGACATAGACGTCCTCCTGCTCTGGCTTGAAGACGATCTCGTTCTCGATGACGGCGAGAAGCTTGCTGTAGACCTCCTCGAAATCCCAGGGATCGCGCGCGTTGAAGGCGTGCCGATGGACCTCGGTGGCTGGTGCCACTTCAGCAATATCGGCCGTGACCTGCCTGAAGAGCGCGTCGCTGTGGGTATCCACGAGCAGATGGAGGTCGTCAATGAACAGGCCTGGTTGCTGGCACATGCCGACAGTCGGGCGCCACTTGTTCCAGCGCTGCTCCTTCATCCCCGCATCGAGCTTGGTACCGAGGATGGCGATGCCAACACGTCGCTTCATGAACTATCCAAAATTCTAATTTGCTATCCCTCTGTATAGCAACCGCGGGCTTCAGGCAATCCTTGATCAAAGGATTCATGATCGCTCATTAGTACGCATTTCATTCATATAATCAGGTACTTGATTCCCAGCTCAACGATCCTTCCAAGGATTGTTCTGTGAGTTGGCACGCCCCTTGAAATCCTCCTCCCCGTAACCGGCGGCGGAGGAATCCCTCCCTCGCCACCCATCCCCCGACACGACCGGCCTTCCAAGCCGGGACGAGGACGCATGCCGGCGCGAGGCCGGGAGCGAGGACGCATGACCATTACGATCTCGGGACAGGATCTCATTGATGCCGGACTGCGGCAGGGCCGCTGGTTCAAGCCAGCACTCGAAGCAGCCAACTCGGCCATCGCCCAGGGCGAGACTTTCAACGCCGCCCTGGCGATCGCAGCCGGCTTCGCGCCGCCTCCGGCGTTGGCCCTGCGCGCGCCGGGTGATCTGCCTTTCTACGCCAACATCGAGGCGGAGACGCCTGAGGAGGAGGCGAATGTCGAGGCTGTGAAGCACACTATGACGGAGCTCCTGAGGACGCCGGTGGTGACCGCCGGCGCGATCATGCCCGATGCGTGCCCTTCCGGACCGGGATCGATCCCGGTAGGCGGGGTCGTGTCGAGCACGGGGATCCATCCCGGCTTCCACTCGGCTGACATCTGCTGCTCGATGGCGATCACCGTGGTCCCGGGCGTGTCTCCGGCCGCGCTGCTCGATGCCGTGCATAAGGTAACGCATTTCGGTCCGGGTGGCCGCGAGCGCGGCAAGCAGATTCGGATGGCCGATTCGTTGCTGCGTTCCTTCGATGGCAATGATTTCCTCAAGGATCTCGTGTCTGTTGCTCGCGAGCATTACGGAACTCAGGGCGACGGCAATCACTTCGCGTACGTCGGGCAGCTCAAGTCGACGGGCGAGACCGCGTTGGTGACCCACCACGGCTCGCGCGCGCCGGGAGCGAAGCTTTACGCGAAGGGGATGAAGCTGGCCGAGGCCACGCGGCGTCGCGTTTCGCCAGAGACCCTGGCGAGCAATGCATGGATCGAAGCCGATACCCGCGAGGGGGAGGCCTACTTCGATGCGCTACAGATCCTGCGTCGCTGGACGAAGGGTAGCCACTACGCCATTCACGACCTGGCGCTGGCAGTCCTCGGTGTGGGCCCCGGCGATCGCTGGTGGAACGAGCACAACTTCGTCTTCAGGAAGTCGACCGACGGGCAGTTCTACCACGCCAAGGGAGCTACGCCGGCGTTCAAGGGCTATGCGGATGACGATATCGGCCTGACCATGATCCCGCTGAACATGGGGCAGCCGATCCTGATCGTGCGCGGTAGCGACGCTGAGCACGGTCTGGGCTTCTCGCCCCATGGTGCCGGCCGGAACCTGTCTCGGACGGCGCATAAGCGCTCGATGGGGGATCGTCCGGTCGAGGATATCGTCGCGGAGGAGACCCGCGGGCTCGACTGCCGCTTCTTCTGCGGGCGTCCCGATATCTCAGAGCTGCCGAGCGCCTACAAGTCGGCGGCATCGGTGCGTCGGCAGATCGAGCACTTCGGCCTGGCCGAGGTGGTCGACGAAGTCCTACCGTACGGCTCGATCATGGCCGGGGACTGGGAAGCTGACGCTCCCTGGCGCCGCCGCCGGAACAAGGCAGGCTGAAGCGAAAGGCCGGGGTTTGTGGCCCCGGCCTTTCTACTACCGCTTGGAGCCCTTGGAAGGGACCGCCTCGCATTTGTAGCGGACCGATAAGCTCTGATCCGCCCAGGTCTCGTGTCCGGTCGCTTGCGCATGCCGCGCTGCCACTGCCATGGCGTTCTTCGAGATCCAGATCGCTGTCGATCCGGCGCAGGTGAAGCAGCCGGCCATGACGTCCACTGAGGTCGATCGCGTCAGCATGCACACCTCCGGTGCCAGATTTCGTGCGCCAGATCACCGACTTGGTCGGAACTCACGCGTTGGAAGGCCGGGGATAACGCATCCAGGAAGACGTCGCATTGGTGCCGGCCCGGGATGCGGGTGGCGATAATGCGATCGGTGTGAGGACGCGTCGACGCGTAGATCTCGCTGCCGCCGGCAACGATCAGCTCCTCGGCACCGAGATCGATGGCCCTGGAATAGGCGGCGTCATAGCTCTGCTCGAAGAACACCCCATCGATGGCCTCAGGAGCCTGCCTGGTGAGAACGATGCTCGTCCGTCCCGGCAGCGGCTTCCCAATCGACTGGAAGGTGGTGCGTCCCATAAGGAGCACGCGCCCGAGCGTCATTCTTCGGAAGTAGGCAAGGTCCGAGGGATGGTGCCAGGCGAGCTTGCCGCGACGACCGATCCCCAGGTCTTCGTCGAAGGCGACGATCTGGGCGAGGGATAGCCCGCTCGGGGGGCTCGGGGCGATCATACGGGCTCTCCAGCGCAAGACACGCCGCATTCGGAATCCGACGGCTCCCACTCGTCCTCGAAGAAGGTCGGGGCGCGCTTGGCCTCGTCGACGAGCTTCTGCATGGAGTCGCGGCGATCGAAGCGCCCGAAGCGCTCCTCCTTGTCGAGCCACCAGGACACGTCTTCGGGGTGAATGCGAATCCGGTTGATCCGGTCGGCTCGCGCCATGGCGAAGCAGTGCGTGCAATTACCGACGCCGCGGGGAAGCTGCAGATCGAATTCCTGTTCCGCCCAAAAGGCGTTGATGTCGTCCTTGCGCATCTTTGCCTTGGCGAGCGGATAGTTGACACGGCGGCCGTGCTTCTCGGCGTTCTCCAGACCGTTCAGGATGCGCATGCCCTCGTCGTCCCGAAGCCCAATCGCTTCGAGATAGTTGCCCGGCTCGCCATGGCCGAGCGATCGCATCAGCGAGAACATGGGGAGCACCTTCAGGAACTGGGTGCACCAGCGCTCCTTCCAGTTCGGCACCCGCTTCTTCTTCTCGATCAGCGCGGCGAAGGGCTCGCCATCGCGGCTCGCGGAATTGTAACCGACGATCTCGAAACCCGGCGCCTCCGGGCACCATTCGATCCAGTAGATATGGATCCCCCATCGGGTGCTGCACTCGTGGACGAAGCGGAGGGTTTCCTCGCGCTCCTTCCCCGTGTTTGCGAAGGCGACGACGATGTTTTCGGGGAGGCGCCCGCCATGGGCATCGATGATCGCCTTGAGCATGCGGGCACTCGTCCGGCCTCCGGAGAAGCTGACCAGCGCTGGTCCTTGCAGCAAGAATGGATTGGGCTTGAGGGTCATGGCGAGGATCTCAGACCGCCACGTCCATCTTGATCGCCGGATGCGGATCGTAATCCTCGATGACAATGTCCTCGAACCGGAACGCGAAAAGATCTTTCACGTCGGGGTTCAGCCGCAGCCTGGGCATGGGCCGCGGAGCCCGAGCAAGCTGTTCCTGCAGAGCCTTCTCGTGGTTCCGGTAGACGTGGACGTCGCCGAGCGAGTGAATGAATTCGCCGGCTATCCTGCCGGTGGCCTGCGCCATCATGGCGAGCAGGATGGCGTAGCTGGCCACGTTGAAGGCCCAGCCCAAGCCGGAATCACAGCTCCGTTGGGTCAGCATGAGATGGAGCCGGTTGTCGCTGGTGCAAAACAGCTGGACGAGGCAGTGACAGGGCGCCAAGGCCATCTTCGGGATATCAGCCGGGTTCCAGGCCGAGATGATAGTACGCCGTGAAGCCGGATTGTTCTTGATGTCGGCGACGGCGTTGGCGATCTGGTCGATCGTACCGCCCTCGGGCGTTTCCCACCGCCTCCACTGCCGGCCGTACACAGGACCCAACTCAAGATCCTTGTCGGCCCACTCGTCCCAGATGGTGACACCGTTCTCCTTCAAATAGCGGATGTTGGTGTCGCCCTTGAGGAACCAGAGCAGCTCGTGGATCACCGACTTCAGATGGATTTTTTTCGTCGTCAGCAAGGGGAAGCCGTCGGCGAGGTCGAAACGCAGCTGCTCGCCGAATAACGCCTTCGTTCCGACCCCGGTGCGATCCATACGCCGATCGCCCTTTTCGAGGATCTTCCGGATGAGCGCGGCATACTGGTTATCGACGTGGCGGGGATCGCTGCAAGGAATGGACATTGAATCGTCTCCGATCTTTCGTCGACGACAGTCCTCCGGTGGATTACAAGCCACAATCCTTGTTTCGCACCTCGTCCACCGATTATCGTTCCTTCATTCAGAGAAAGGAATCGCGACGTGGCCAAGAACATCGAGCGCATGCGGCGACTGCTGGTGGTGGCATGCGACGCGGCGCACGTCTCCGGTGCGCCGACCTATGATGCGAACGCCAAGCTCTTTCGGCTTCCAGGCAGCAGCGTAGAGATTGCGCTTGAGCTGGGCAGCAACGGCTACGTTTATCGTCTCCGCGAAATCTACGAGGTTCCCGACCTTCAGGCAGGGGGCGCGCGGCCCGTTCGCAACGAGCTTGCGACCCTGCCGATCGGGAGTGAGGTCGAAGTGGCCCGCCGTGCGGTCGTCCATCTCGTCGGCAGCCGTGTCAACTCTGCGCTCGACGCTGCCGCCTAATCCTCAATCCAACCTGACACCCGCCTGAAGGAACGCATGATGTCCGAAGCCACCCCGTTCGATCTCAGCCGCCTCGAATTCCGCCTCGAGGCTGAGAACGGGCTCTCGACCCTGTCGGTCGCAGCTAAGGGCAGCGCAAAAAGCCACGCGCCCGTGATCCTTCGCGCGCCGGGCAATCAAATCAACAGCAGCTTGAACCTTCCGCTTTATGGGGTTCTTGATCGCCCCTATACCGACTGGAGAGGCGTGGCGGTTCAGCCCGTTCCCGTCCCTGTCCCTCCTCAGCTTCGACGCGATGCTTCGTCGCTCTTCGTCGAGCTGTACGGTCGAGCGGCCGGCACCGGCGAGATCAACGGGTTTCTCGAAGCCATTCGGAATGCCGCGACTTCATCCCCCGTCGTCCGGAGCTGGGGTGAAGGCGTGATCGATTTCGATGCGCTTCATGCTCTGCCCTACGACAACCGAGGCAGCGAGCTGATGCCGCTGGAGCACTACAACTGGCTCGCCGAACCCACCGTCGGGGCCCAGGCCGTCAAGCGCTTCGTCCTCACCCATCCCATCCTCGCTGGCATCGCGATGAACGGTTCGGAATTGTTCGAGGTCGCTGAGGGTCATGTCACCCCCGAGGCGGCATACGAGGCGATTCTCTCTTCGATCGAGACCGTCGGCTTCACCGGTGAGGGCGGAGGCTGGAAGCGGAAGGTTGGGCCGATTTCGCGCGATATTCTAGCTCGTCTGGCCGATCTGCCGCAGACTTGCGCGACCTTCGACGACGAGGACCTCTTTTTCACAACCGACTGGCTTTCTCTCGCCCGCCGGCTCCTGCCGAGTTCCCTGCCTAGCTCGAAGGTCGGCCTGATCAATCTCGCCGAGGCCGGCCGCTGCGTAGAGGGGTTCACCGAGAAGCTATCGGTTCGCGGGGCTCTTGAGGAAGGCGATGGCTTCGGGTTCCAGTTCAGCGATACCGAGATCCAGCAGATTTTCCGCAACGTCGATTTCGACAAGGCACTCGGGCTGATCACGACGCTGGACATGGGCGGCGCCCCCTTCTTGGGAGCGTATGGCGCATTGCTGGAGGAGCGTTGGGATCTGGTGCGGGAACCGACCACTGATGCCGACGGCTTTGCATTCTCTGCGCTCCGCGAGGCCCTGCTCCGCGACGGATTCGTCTCTGTCTCCGAGAAGGCCAAGGAAGCCGTTCTCGAATTCGAGGGCCTGTCTTCGCCGCGACCGTAACAGCTCCGCTTGTTGCTTGCGCCGGCTCCGAGCATCCTCGGTGGAATCGATTGGAGATAAGGCATGGCAACGGCGAACCAGGTACGCGCCCTTCGGTTTGAGGAAAGCACGCTGCGCCGGCTGTCCGCCGGCCTGCGTAACGCGACGGCGCTCGTCATTGCGCCTCAGCGCTCGCCGTTCGACAATTTCGGCGTTCTCGCCGCTCGTAATCTCGCCCCGCGCAAGCGGCCGGCGCTCGATGCTGGCTTCACCATCAAGGACGCCCGGGAACGCATCACCGAGTTCCTCGACAACACTTTTCGTCCCGAGAGCCTGTTCGAGCTCGTTGGCTATCTCCGCCAGCGTCTGCTCCATATCGAGCATCGGCGTCAGCCCGACGGCGGCAGCGCGAACTACCTCATCGACGGGGTGACCAAGCAGAGCGTGCTCGCGGCTTCGGTCGATCGCCGTCTGTCGCGCCCCGGGCTTGCGCGCATGTTCGGTCGTACCCTCGATGCCGAAGTCGAAGCGGCTGCTCGGATGCGTGTCCAGCAGGAGACCCCGGAGCAGACGGAGGCGCGCCGCCTGCGCTCTTTCAATGCTACCCGACTGCGCGGCCGTGCCGGCGATCCGGATGCACCGCCCTTCGGTGACTGGGACGACATGCGCTTCTCCGCGCAATCGATGTTCCGCGGACGCGAGATCACCGTTCAGGGCAACGAGGTCTGGGCAGGCTTCGAGCTCGCTCGGGCGTCCGACGACCCTGCCGCGAACCTGCGCCTCTATCGGGATCTCCGTGCGCAGGGTCACAACGTCATCGTCCCCGCGAAGACGCGCGAGGATGCTGAGGCCGGCCGCTTCGTTCCCGGCATGCCTCTCGTGGCACGCGACGGCGCCGTTCGCACGCGCCTGATCGCGAAGTCGCTGAGCTATGCGAAGCTGACCGAGACGTTCAAGCAGTCGCCATTCGCCTATTTCGAGGAGATGGCGCGCCGCATGGGCCGGCAGACGCCGGCGCCGAACAAGGTGGTCGAGCTCGCAGCCTTCCGCGATCGCTTCCGTCGGGTCGAGTCGCCGGAGCCCATCCAGCCCGCTATTCGTCCGGAGGTCGTCCGCCAGGTTCTGATCCGCATCGGCGTCGAGCAGCTCACCGTGTTCGATCCCAGCACCGGACATGAGCACCCCTTCGATCCGACGAAGCTTCCGGCCGGGCGCTACAACAAGGAGGACGGGTTCGGACTGCCTGCGGGCTTTGTCCTTGTGGACGCCGATGGGGGCTATGCGCACCTCGACGAGGACGAGCGCTACCACAATGCCTTCGGACCTGCCCTGGTGCCTCCCAAGGGCTCTCAGGAGCCGCCGCGCTGGGCAATGAATGGCGAGTTCCTCACGAAGGTCGAATTCCAGGCTCGCACGACCTACGAGCGTCTTCTGGATCGGACGCCTGCACGGCCGGAGCCGGAGCCGGAACCTGATCTGGGGCCAAAGTTCCTCCCGGAACCGACGCCGCCGCGGCCCGGCGCCCGCAAACGCTAAGGCCTACCAGTCAAGATCGCAGTACGGCACAGAGGGCGCCTTCCGGACCAACCGGGCGGCGCCCTTCTCCGTAAGGACGCCGAAGACCCGGGCACTTCGCGAGAAATCCTGGACATCCAGCCCGAGAAACTCAGCGTAGAGCTCGATCACCGCCAGGACGAAGCTCTCGCCATGTGCGGGCTCGCCGACGGCGACGGCGTCGAACGTCACCAGGTGGGCAAGCTCGTGAAGGATGGTGTGCTTCGTTCGGCCCCAGTCTGCGATCGAGATCAATCCGGCCGGCGTCGCATAGCAATCGCCCGTAGCGGTGAAGCGTAGAGAGCTGACCGAGATCGCGCGGCTGCGAGCCACCAGGCGAATAAAGGCGGCGCACTCATCGCGCGACATGATCTCAGGATGCGCTCGGCTGTCGACGCACGCGCGCTCCCAATCGTAGACACGCTTCTGCAGCGGATCATCGTCGGGACCGAAGCTCCTTTGCGTGTTCCTGGTCGAGCTGTTCATTGAGGATCCCCGGGGCTGCTAACGCGCGCTGCGCGTCCCGAAAAGATTTTCGTGGATTCTTGTTGTGCATTTCAAGGACCGCTTTCACGCTGCTTGGGACAAACTGCCGAAGCGGAGACGAATCGATGAACGGACGCCAGATCAACGTCGAGAAGGCGGAATACATGAAGGCGGTCAACGGGAGCATGGCGGCGAGCTTCGGCGTGGGCTTCATGAAGGTCCACAACGACATCGACCCGCACCTCGCGATCATGAGCCAGGCGCTCGCAGACGGTATCTTCGCCGACGACTTCGTCGACCGGCTCTCGAAGACCTACGGCTTCGTCCGCGCCGATGGGGACACCAGTCTCGAAAGCGCGCGGGCCGAGAACCTCCGCATTGCGGCCCTTGCGAACTATGTGCGCGAGGATGAAGGCTGGGCGATCGGCGGCGACGGAGCGGTCTATCGCGCCGGGGCCGGCGGCGTGTTCAAGATGGAGGCCGTCACCTCGCGGACCGGAAGCTGGGGCTTCGGCGCCTTCTTCTCCGAGGATGCCGAGATCACTCTCGATGACGAGGGCTTCGCGACCGTGACGGGAGGAACCTTCGACTTCCTCGGCGGTGGCGTCGACATCCACCACGCGGTCGCTCACTATGAAGCCCGCCTGGAGATGACCCAGGCCCCCGGTCTGCACTGACCCGGACCGCTCCGGCCTCGTGATTGCAAGTCACGAGGCCGTTGCAAAAAGATCGCCCTGATCGGGGCCAACGACGCGGCTCGCCTTGTAGCCGCCATCGTAGGACTTCCACGGGACTGCTCGATACAGCCCCGTCACGACCCAACGCTGGAACCTCTTAAGGTCTCTCCGGCTCTGGTCGAAAACCATCGGATAGGGACGGATCCCACGTGCGACCATGCGGTCGAACCGATGGAATATGCGCTCCCAGGTTTCCTTCTTGTCGAAGCCGACCAGCATGAATGTCATCAGGTGGGAAGGCGGTACGCCGTGGCGTTCCAGCGTGTCAACGCCGCGGAAGAAGACCTCCTCGTCCTTGAGATTGTCCCAGGCGGTGTAGAGCCGGCGCTTGGTAAAGCCGTCATCGCGGTATTCAACCGACGCTAGCGCTGCAGCGACCTCGTCCGTCATCGCGCGGACATTGATCCCTTGAGTGAAGCTCACCTTGAAGCCCCCAGTGCGGATCTCGGACATCCGCTCCGCCCAGTCCGGCGCCCCGAAGAAGTCGTTGTCGAGCAGGTGAAGGTTCCGCGGCCACGGGTCGCCGCGCCAGATGTCAGTGATCGAAGCGACTGAACGCGGCTTACCCTCCTTTCCGGGCACGACACAGAATTTGCACGAAAGCCTGCAGCCGCGCTGGGTGAAGCCGATGCTGGCATTGAAATTCGGATAGAGCTCGTAATCGAGGCCACTTTCGACGAAGCCAGGGATATCCTCGACGGTGGCGAGGCGGCCGCTTCCCGTCCCGCCCAGCAGAGCGCCTGGCCATTCGGCCTCGAAGCGACGAACCCGCTCCTCCGAGAACTTGAAGATCGCACCACCATAGACTGCGTCATAGGCAGGCTCGTCGAGATGACGGTATGGCGACCTGGTGAAGTGGATCACGTCGCCTCGGGCGCGATGCCAGGCCGAGATCTTCATCAAGGCGAGGTTCGGCAGCTTTCCGTCGAGTTGTGTGATTCGAATATGGCGCATCGATTCTTTCGCGGCCTACTGGCATCAGATTGGAATCGACGATCGGATGTTCCCGCCCGGCTTGAAAGACCCGGCATGCAATCCTTTGGTGGATAGCCAAATACAATTCGTGGCGCCGCTTTCTCCGACTGGCTAGTTTCATCGGTGTGGAAGTCCGATGGAGAGGCCAGAAGGTTGCTGCCGAGAACGCTCAGCGAGACATTGTCCAACGTGATGGGGGTCCCCGCCTCGACGGCGGTGATCTTCATGCGTCAGCTGCGCGAGGCCAAGCTGCTGTCAAAGTCTGGCCGGGGGCGCGCAGCCGCCGATATGACCCCACTCGACGCCGCCCGGGCCATGGTGGCGATGGCGGCGACGCCTCGGCCGTTCCATGCGGTCGAGGCTCATGATCAATTCGCGAACACCAAGCTCGCACAGCACTCCACCGGTGGTCTTCTGGACACCCTTCCCGAGACCGACGGGATCAGTGCCGTCGCTGCACTCATCGAGCGCTATGTGAACGGCCAGGTCGACCAGCACTTCAAGACGACCGGAGTGACCTGGGAGGCGCGAGCCTCGGCGGTGGACCTCGTGTTCATGGTCACGCCGCCGGTTTCGATCCAGTTCCGGATTGTCGTCAATAACCAGCTCGTGGAGAGCCGCAATTACATCCAGGAAGGCGCCGTCGCGCCTCAGGCGGATCTTCGGGAGTATCGCAGACTCAGCGGGCGGACCTTCATGGCGCTCGCTGACGCCTTCAACGCCTTCATGCGCGAGGATTTCCTCAGCGCTTGACCTTCGTGGTCTCGGGCTTCGCCGCCGCCTCGGCAGCAGCCGGCCTCGCGCCGGGCTTCGGGCAAGCCGCATCGATCGTCTTCTTCGCCACAGGGAAGCCTTCCAGGCGATAGTTCTGGACGATCATGCCGTCCTTGCGCAGCCAGGTGACGCGGGCTTCTTTGCCCTGCTCCAGAGCCGAGACAAGGCGCTCCTCAGGCTCGCCCGATCGCACGAAGCCGGCGCCCTTGAAAATCAGCAAGCTGAACTCCTTGCCATCGATGTCGATGGTTCCTTCTTCGCCGGTGTCTTCGCCATAGCCGGAGACGATCACCACGCCGTTGAAGTTGTCGAGCTTGGGGGCGTTCTTGATGGCGATGTACGGGCGCCCAAGCGGGCGCACGGGCGCTTCGTTGTCCGCGGCCATGCCGAGCAGCGCGAAGCACTCCTCACCCTTCGTCCAGGTCTCCCAGCCCTTGGTCTGGGCCGAGGCGCCCGCGGCACCGATCAGGACGAGCGCGGCCGTCGCCAGGCTGGTCAGGATTTTCATCACGTCACTCCAACAAGATTCCTTCGACTCTCGAATGACTATCCATGGGACTGAAGGCGACGTCCACATTTCTCCTTGCCCGATGATGGTGACTTTCATGGAGTCAACGCAGATTCCCGTGGATGAGCTAATTCCGGTGCGGAGCATCCAATGAAGATCGTAATGCAGCTGAGCCGCCCGCAGATGGGCCTCTACAAGGATCGCCCCTATCTCTCGATTCTCGGGCGCTCCGATTCCGGCGAGTGGGTCAAGGCGATGGCCTGGGATTCGGTCGCGGAGGCTCTTTCCGCCAAGATCGAGAACCTGACGCAGGCCGACGAGGATCTCGCCTCGCGCCGCGCATTCATCGACTGCTCGGGCTATACCAAATCCACGGACAAGACCCGGCGTGACGGCTCGACCTATGTCGAGAACAAGTTCATCATCAAGTCCTTCAACTTCCTCAGTGGACCGAGCCTCGAGGCGGCCCGCACGCGCCTGGATGCCGCGATCACTCTGGCGGCCGCACACCGTGCACGCGAGGCCGGCGATCTGGACGGTGCCTACCGCATGCTGGAAGGGCTGGCGGCAAGCATCGCTCGCGTTCCGGCGCCTTCTCTGCGCGTCGAGATCCCCGCTGCGGAGATGGATCCGCCGGCCGAACTCAACGCGGGCCCCGAGGAAGCGGCGGCCCAGCGCATTCGTGAGGCGGACGCTGCCCGCGGTGCGTCCGACGGGGTGGCGGTTGCCGAGCCCTCACCGGCGGAACCGGCTGGGGTGAGTGCGACTGCTGAAGTGGTAGAGAACGCCGCCGAGGCCGAAGCGACTGTCGAAGCCACTCCTGACGCGGAAGCCGCGGCCGAGCATGCTCCTGCCGTCGAGGCGAGCGACGAAGCGACCGAGGATGACGACCAGACCTTCGGCGACGCACCTGATGCGACCGCTGAGGCCAAAGAAGAGCCGTCGACCCCCGAGGTGACGGCTGCTGAGGAGAAGCCATTCAATCCGGCACCTCAGGCTCGCCCCGGTGCTCGCCCGCTGCCTGGACGTGCCGCCCCGCCCCCGCCACGTCGCGCGCCCGGCATGCGCCCAGGTATGTGATCGTGATGGATCCCATCACCAAGCCCCGCGCCGTCGACGCTAGCCTCGTTCTCGAAGGCGGCGTCATCCCGGCGCGGGGTATTCTCTTTTCCGACGGCCGGTATGAGCTTGTTTCGCTCCCGCCCAACCCCTCCGCGATCGAGGATGGCGATATCGTACTCGCCGAGCGCTTCGGTGAGCGCTTCTATACCTCAGCCATGGTCGGCGACGGGCGTCTGCGCGGCTTCCTGCGTTTGGCCAGCGGCCCCGAGATCCCCGTCGACCTCTGTGAGCCGCTCCGGGTCCTGCCGAACGTCATCGAAGCCTCTGTTCATCTCAAGAACGGCGCCATCGTGGGTATCGATGTGACGGAAGAGATCCTCGGCATGGACCACGCCGATTTCCTGGCGCTGAGCGACGCTCGTGTCTCCGCCGGCCAGACCGCCGTGGGTCGCGAGATCCGCGCCACCTATGGCGCTGACCAGGTCGAACGCGTTGAGCTGGTCGCGGCCGCCTCTGCTTTCTTTGGACGCCTGCCGGCCGCGGACGATCGCGGATTGATCGCGACCCAAGATGTCGACGCGCTCGACTATGCGTGGCGCGTGGAGCTCCATCAGCGCCTGGTCCCGGCGCCCTCTCCCAGCTTCTGATTTGAAAGGGCGATGATTCCGCCCTTCAAGGTTCGTCGATCTGAAGGAAGCCCCCCGGCACCATCGCCGGTACCATGTGATCGATGCCCTCATCGAGCTCAGGCTCGATCGCCATCTCACTCTGCAGGCGCTTCGCGAGGCCGGTGTAGCGGCGGTCAAGATCAATCGTCGCAGCAGCCCGCTCGATGCACTCGTCGGCGCCGATCACGACGCACAGCTGCTTGGCGCGGGTGATCGCCGTGTAGAAGAGGTTCCGGCGAAGCATGAACATCTGGCTGCGGTGCGCGGCGAAGATGACCACTGGGGCTTCGCAGCCCTGGCTCTTGTGCACCGTCGTGGCGTAGGCGAGCTCGATGTCCTCGATATCCGACTTGCCGTAGGTCGCCTTGGCTTCCGGATACTCGACCACGATGAAGGGCAGCGGCTTGCCATTTTCCTCGTCTGGGCGGTGCCCGACATGGCAGACGAAGCCAACCTCGCCGTTGAAGATCCCCTTCGAGTAGTCGTTGCGCTGCTGCATGATGCGGTCGCCGACCGTGTAGGTCGTCTTCCCGATCGTGACCGAGTTCGGGTCATCCTCGATGGCCGGATTGAGGGCCGCCTTGATCGCCTCATTGAGCTTGTCGACGCCGATCTCGCGCGGGCGCATCGGCGTCATCACATGCACGTCGCGCAGCGGGTCGACGCCGCGAGCCGGCAGCACATCCTTAAGCAGGGAGATGACCTTGCCCAGGATCTCCTCCGGCTGCTCGATGGGCATCACCTTGAAACCCTTGGCTGTGTAGACATCGGCCGGGAGGGGAGTGAGGCCATTGTTCACGCGGTGGGCAGCCGTCACGATCGCTGAGTCATTGCCCTGGCGGTGGACGACCTCCAGGCGCGACGTCGGGATCACCCCCGAATCGATGAGATCTCGAAGAACCTGGCCGGCGCCCACCGACGGTAGCTGGTCGACGTCACCGACGATCGTCAGCCCGCTGTCGCTAGCGATCGCCTGGATGAAGCTGCAAGCGAGGTCGACATCCACCATCGAGAACTCGTCGACGATGAACCAATTGTTCGGAAAAGGATTGTGCGCGTCATGGACGAAGGCGCCTTCCTGGACGCGCAGCAGCCTGTGGCAGGTCGAAGCCTCGCGACCCGAGACCTCGGCCAGGCGCTTCGCGGCGCGCCCGGTAGGCGCAACGAGGGCGATGTCGCGCTTGAAGTTGCTGAGGGCTTGAACGATGACCTTTTGGGTTGTCGATTTACCCGTGCCGGGGCCACCGGTGATGACGCTGACGGCGTGGGTCAGAGCATTGACGGCCGCCTCACGTTGGCTCGGATCCAGCGTGATATGCATCTGTGTTTCGGCCAGCCGAATGGCCGCCAACGCCTCATCGTGCTCGTAAGCGCCGCAATTCAGTAGGCGAGCGAGATCCCGAGCAACGCGCTGCTCGACAGCGCGCACCTTCAATGAGACGGCGAGCCCGGTCTCCTCGTCCAACACCGCAGCGTGGCCATCGAGCGCCAGGTCCAGGTATTTATGGACGATCGGCTTCGGATGCTGGAGAAGCATCGCTGCCTTCTCGACGAGGACGTCCACCGGAAGGCCGCAGTGACCGTCTCGCTTCGCAGCGATCAGGGTATGACGAAGCCCCGCTCGCATGCGAAGCGGGGAATCCTTGGCATGTCCTTCGATAGCTCCGATCCGGTCAGCCGTCGCGAACCCAACGCCCTCGATGAGCTCGGAAAGGCTCCAGGGATTTTCCGCGATCTTCTGCCTCGCGGTCTCACCCAGGACCTCCATCACGTTCTTGATCTGGCGGGAATTCAGGCCGTGCTCCGCCAGGAAGGCGACGGTTTCGGGGCGCATGGCATTGGTGAGCCAAGCTTCGGCGATCGCCTTCGCCTTTTCGAGGGGGATGTCGGCCTCGACGAGAATCTCTGGCTGAGTGACGACGTCAATCAGGCGGACACCGAAATGCTTCCCGAGCGCGTCCGCTGTTGCGGCGCCGACCCCCGGGATCTTGCTTTTCTTGATCCAGTAGACGACGCCCATCGCGGACCGGGGCATTTCGCCGACCACCGCGACCGCATTGAAGACCCGCTCACCGCGGCTGGTGCCCCATTTTCCGCGGATCATGACCTCGTCACCGATCTCGGTGCCCTGGGCAAAGTTCGTGATGACCTTGAACTTGTCCTTGCCCTTCGTGACGAGCATCACGCGATAGCCGTCCTCAGCCGAGTAGAGAACTCGGCGGATGCGCACCTTGGCTTCCAGGTCGGCTTCGACCTCTGCCTGCTTCGGTGCCTCCGAAACCTCCGGGGCAGCATAGTCCTCGTCGTCGTAATCGTCCGGCTCAGAAGAGCGCAGGGCGGCGAGGCCGGACGCGGCCTTAGGCGGAAGGCGCGACGGCTGATTCAGGACCGCGGCAGGCGATGTCTGTTGCATCACCGCGGGCGCCTGCGGAACAGCGCGTCGATCGCCAAACGAGGTTGACGGCGGACGCTGGCTGGGACGTGCCGGCGGCGGCGAACGGCGAGCGGGTGAGGGCTGCGTCGGTTGGGGCAGCGCCGGGCCGGAGGCGCCAAAGAGCTCACCCTGTGAAGTCGCAGGGCGTGGCGCTGTCGGTCTGCGGGCCGCGGGCGGCGGCGGTGGGCGACGCATCATTTGAGGGAACCATCCTTCAATCCTTCAGCACCATTAGGATTGACCATGCGAGTGTCAATGATCCATGCACCCTATCCATGATTTTGAGCGACGACGATTCTTGCGTCGCATGCACCTTGCCTCTTATCCTTCGATTCTTGGATGAAACCGCGATTCCAACCCGTCGCGAGAGGCTCATAATGAAAAACGTGATCGCAGCCCTCGCCGCGATGGTTCTTGGTCTGGGCTCGATGGCTGCTGAGGCAGCGCAAGGATCGTGTTCGGGAATTCAGCTGCAGAAGCTCGTTTCGAACGCGAGTTTCCTCTCGGACAAGATGGTTCGCGTGGCCTCTCCGAGCTCCGACGCGATCGCTTTCGTCCATCCCGACGATTCCCGGTTGTCAGTCGCCTTTGCGCTGCAGTCGGTTCCCGCCGAGGCGATTTCACGGGCAGATTTCGTGAAGGATCTCGAACGCCGACTCGATCGCGAGGTGGCGGCGCGCACCAAGCCTGGACTGGAGCTCCAGAGGGGTATCTTTCCGTACGATCCGGTGTCCTGGACGCTGTCTTCCCGTCAGCAGAGCAACGACGGTGTCCGGGTGCAAGGCAACATGACGGTGCGGCTCACCGCAGGCTGCCATCTTCTGGCATCATGGGAAGTGATCGAAATCCCGGTTCTGATGAGCCGCATCGCCGGGATCACCAGCGCTCTCGACGCGGTCCGGCTGCGCGCGCCGACTGTGGTTGCCGCGTCGGAATTTCTTCCCGATCGCCGCGTTCCCCAGGGGATGCAGGCGCTGGTCTACGGCCTGCTCGGGCCCACCGCCGCGGCTTTGGCTCTCGTCTTCGGTCTATCTGGGTGGCTCAACCGGGGGCGCCCCAGCGTGATCAGCCGGGTGAGCCTGGCAGCGGGCGCGCTCGTCGGCCTGTACGGCCTGATGGTGGAGGCGCCGGTGCTCAAACCCGCGCTGCAGGATCTCCGCTATCTTGACCATGTCCTCCTCGCCGTGGCTGCCATTCTGGCGATGATGGTCGGGGCGACTCTCGGCTCGCAACGCTCGGTTTTGATCGCGTCGACTTTCGCGATTTGCGCTGGTCTTTCGATTGCCGTCTCGGCCGCGCTCGGTTGGGCTCCTATCGATACCGTCGCTCCGACCCTCGCTCTCGCCTATATCGGCGCGGGCGTCGCCGGATTTGGGACCTGGAGCATCCGTCACATTGGGATGCCCAAGGCTCGGGCACGCTGATGCTCCGCGGGCTGGATCCTTTCGGGGTCCTCGGCATCTCCAATGGTGCCGGCCGTGAGGAAGCGGAGGAGGCTTTTCGTCGGCTGGCGAAGCGCCACCATCCGGACGCGGGCGGTGACCGCAATCGCTTTGAGGAAATCTCGGCCGCGATTGACCACATTCGACGAAATGTGGTCGCTGCACCGGCCGCGTCCCATCCGAATTTCCAAGGTGGTTTCGAGCACGCCTTCACGCGTGTCTTCGACAACATGCATCGTGCGAGCCGTCGGAAAGAACACGTTCGCGCGGAGCGCCTCCGTGTCGATCGCGAAATCAGCCTTTCGATGGACGAGGCCCATAGCGGCGGTTCGTTCCGCCTCGATCCGAAAGCGATCCTTTGCTCCGGTTGCAAGGGGCACGGCCTCGTCGAGTGCAGCGGTCCCGTTACCTGCCCCGGATGTGCGGGCGCCGGCGCCTACCGCCAGGGCAAGGGGATCGTCTCCGTCCAGACTAGTTGCCAGGATTGCTCCGGTACAGGCGCGGTCACCTGGGCGCAGTGTAGCGCTTGCGAAGGCCGCGGTGCCTTAGAGGGACGCTATGGGCTAGTCCGAATCCCGAAGGGCGTCGACACCGGATTCAGCGTCTCCTGCCCCTATCGCGGCGGCAATCGCGATCTGCGCGTCACCGTGTTCGTTCGAAGTGGACATCACCTATCCCGCCGCGGAGACGATGTCTTTGTCGATCTCACGATACCGGTGTGGGACGCCGCGCTCGGGTGTGATGTCCCGATCCAGGGTCTCGCAGGAGAGGTTCTCAACCTCCAGATCGCTGCAGGAACTCCGAGCGGCAAGCGTCTGAAGGCCAAGGGCAAGGGCATCAACCGGATGGGTGGCGGCCGAGGCGACCTTTACGTCGTTCTGGCGGTCGAGATACCCGATGCGAGCTCTGGCCCGCTGCAGAAGGCGTTCCGGGATATGAAGAGCAAACTCGGTCGCTAGTCTTCGTCGGGCAGCTCCAGGAGCCGCCTTACGCGCCTCCGCTCCTCAAAAGCCCGGAATCGGGCCAGCATGAAACCAAGCCAAAGCGCCCCGTTCTCCTCGAGGCAGTTGTCGTCGTCGTTGGGCCTGGTTGGCTCCTGCTCGCCACGGCCGAACATCTTGCCTCCTCTGTGGAAGGCAAGCGTCCAGGCGTCGACAACGACGGCGCCGGTCATACGCTCTCCGCGTGCGCTCGGATGCGGCGCGCCGCTTCTCGCAGGCGATCTTCAGCCTCGCGATGGGCAATGATCTTGGTCTCGTCGGTTTCGCGCATCGCAGCCACATCCGAGCCATCGGCCATCAGCTCGACGATCTCGGCGGCAGCTTCACTGGCGGACGTGCGCGCGGTGTCCGACGCCCGGTCGGCAGCGCGCTTCTCCCGCTCGGCGAGGATTTCCGTCGCTGTGCCTTCCGTCAGCTGAAAGCCGAGATCGGTTAGCTCTCCGGGATCCTCCGGATCCAGCTCGCGCAGGCGACGGACAAAGATGCGGGGATCCGCATCGCACTGCCTGAAGCGCTCTGAGCGTGCATCCGCTAGAGCTTTCGAGAAGCCATCTGCGCGTTCTTCTCGTAGCTGCTTAAGCTCGATCAGCGCCGGGGAGAGGTCTTTCCAAAGCCGCGTGACCGCCTCGTCCAGATAGCTACGCTGCAGAGGCGATAGCCGATCGCGAGCGTCGCCGGACATCGGCGGTTGGGTGTTAAGGCTCATCAAGAGAGGTGCGAGGATCCTGCCCAGATAGTTCTCTGTGATCTCGGGCCGTGCCACTGGCTGCTGCGTCGCATCCATGTCAGGCAGGTTCCTGCGTCTGGACGCGTGCTGCCTTCACGAGGGCGTCACAATACGCGCTCGATGCGGCCACGCCCTCGCGGAAACCCCGCAAATATTCATCGGGCTGCTTCAGGTCGCCAGCTTCGAGCTCGGGCTTGGCTGCATGGGACGCCACCTGTTTGGCGATCGCCCCCATTATGCGATCATTCAGGCCAGCATCCGCCTTCACGGCGTAGCTGAAGGCGCCAACGGCCGATGGCATCGTCGGATGATGGCCCGGGCTTTCCGGGCCGACCGTGTATCGAAGATATGGCATGATGCGATCGGCGGCCTTTTCGAGGCTTTGGATCCGCTTCTTCATCGCCACCATGGTTCCAATCAGCGGATCCGTCAGTGTCTGGGATTCGACCTTCGCGATGGCCTCGCAGTCGGTTGCGCCCTCACCTCGCAGGTAGAGGCCACAGGGATGGGTGAAGAGCCAGACGGAGGTGCTCTTTCCGTTCGACCCGACAACGTCGCAGTGGGATGCGACGGTCCAGCCCTCCTGGCGGAGGCGGTCGAGGATCGGATTGGTAAAAATCGAGGTGGCCGTTGGCGCCGCGAGGGTATCATGCTGCATGGAGAGGAGCTTCCCGTTGGAGGGCCACTGCGGCCCGTATTCTAGCGATGGCCGCTTCGCGTACGGCTGGCGTGCTGATCTCGGTGTTGATGAGGTCGCGCAGTTGCTGACCATCCAGCCGACGCCAGCTGCGGGGCAAGAAGGGGCGAACCCGGTCCATTGCCCGGCTTGCGAGCCAGGCCTTCATCTCGGGCGTGGGCGTTCCGACCGCCGCAAGCTCTTCACCCGCCTTGTGGGCTGCCTGGATGCGCACGAGAAGGGCTTCGAGATCCTCGATCTCGAATGCCTTCGCGAACTCCACAACAGCAGGGACGTGGTCCACCGGCGGGTCACCGTTGTTGACGCCCTGGAGCTGTTGGACCGCAAGGCGGTAACCGGTCTGTTCGCAAAGATGCAGGACGAGCTCAAGCGTGCTCCGGCCCGCTGGCGATGAAAGCCCGAGGATCAGCGAGCGCCCGACTGCCGCGTCGCCGGCGTAGGTTGCAACGCAGTGGAGCATCTCCTTGCCCTCCGCGAAGAACTGCTCGGTCGTAACCAGCGGCGTGAAGGTCACCTCACCGAAGCGCTTCGGTTCCGCGATGAGATGCGGGTAAAGTTGCGCGGTCAGCTCCTCGATCACTTCCGTGTCGGGCATGCACTGCGTCCGCGCCCAGTCATTGTCTCGTCTTTCGGCGTCAGACAGGGACCTCGAAACCAGGTGCCAGTCCCGGTCGAGCTTATCGAGCCCGTCTAGGTCGCGGTTTTCCGGGAAGACGACCTGCAGTCCAGCTTTGCGGGCCCAGATCAGCTCAATCCCTGTCGCCGTAGCGATCTGGCCGCTGATCCAGCGGAAGACGCTGGGCGCGTTGTTCGCTTTTGCGCTGCTGATCAGGCCCCGCTCATCGCGGTAGCATTTGACCACGCGGTTGAAGCCAAGTGCGTCGACCTCGCCGAAGTTGCTTGCCATCCAAGCGAGCGTTTTGAACTCGCGTCCGGATGGGACAGGCGCATGAGGGTCCGCTGACAGGAGCTTCTCGTACGCATGTACGCCTTGCTCCAAGACTTCGTAGCGGAACCCGTCCCCGAGCCTGACCCCAACAAGCGCCTTCAGCGTTTTCCGGTGCAGTCCCTCCAGCCCGAACAGGGTGGGAATGAAGCTCGCCAGCGGTTTCCTGGCCCGGAAGCCGGCCTGGACGGGTGCATAGAGAAGATGGCGCCATTCCAGCCAAGGAAGCGTCTTTCTCAGCTCTTGGGCGAGCTGATAGTCAGTGGCGTTCCAGCCCGCTCTCGCCCTGAAGAAACCGACAGCGCCAAGCCTGTCGGCAAATGGGCGCTGACTACGCGCGGCGTGCTCGATGATCGCGCCGGCAAATGACCGTCGGAAGCGTGCGAGCGCTGCGCGCTCCCCTCGCATCAGCATGACTTTGACCGTCTCGCCGAACCCGGTGAAGCGTTCGATATCGAGCGGTGGTCTCATGCTCATGCCGAGGACGAATAGGTTCTCGTCCGGCGTCAGGTCCGGAAACTTCTCCTGCATATTTTGGACAAGCGCTTGGCTGACAAGCGAGCGCAGCGCAGCGTCGCCATCATCGCTCAGAGGAACGGGCAACTGCGCAGCATCAGGCAGGTAGAGCTCGCGCGTGACGCTGCCGAGCTCATCCATCGCGACGAAAAAATGAAACCTGGTGCCATGCGTCTCGTCCGCACGCTGCGGAACGCGGACCACGAGGGCGCTATGCCAGGCGGCGCCCTGCCCCGCGACGAAGCGCAAGGACCAGGTCTGAAGAACGTTACCGAGGTCCGTGGCGATGCGCTCGTTCTCGACAGGATCCTTCGAAAACCGGCGATTGGAGACGCGCCGCAGGCCGCGCGCGATGCAACTGCCTTCGGCATGTTGCCGAGAACGACAATCTTCTGTGATTTCCGATTGACGAGGGCGTGGGCGATGCCGATGGCCGAGAGTTTGTCGACTACTCTGTGCCCGACCGTCTTTCGATAGAGGTACATCGCCTCCACGCGGATCGGCTCAGAAGGAAACGGATGGGCAGCGGCGACGGCGCGGCATTTGGCGATCAGCGGGTGTCCGACCTTAGAGGAAGCATCCTCCAGCAGATTGTCGAGCCGCTCACGCAGGCCCACCAATCGCTCAAGGCGGTGGGACGAGGGCGTGAGGATGGCGATTGACTCGCGCATGGGCAAACCAAGAACTAAAATCGGACGGTCCTTGGTATCCGAGCGCGAGATAGGATTCGACTCGAATTTCTTGTTGCGGCCCCGCCATCCACCATCTTGAACCGTCAGGCCTGGACGCGAGCCAGCTCATAGATCGAGCGCGCCCAAGCCGACTTCAGGCGTGCTTCCGCCTCATCGGCAGTTGTCGCCCGGCTCGTGCGCCCTCCGAACCGCCACTCGAACCCTCCATCGCGTGCGCGCCGTATCCATCCGACCTCAACAGCACCGAACGATACCGTCCACCCTTGATCTCGCTCTTGAAAAACAAGGGCCTCAAGCACGGGTTGCCATCGCGTTTCCATCCTCGCGATCTCGTCGCGCGAGAAGGGGTTTCGAAGGTAGGGGTTGGCTATGGCGCCGGTGACCCAGCCGACGAACGCCATGAACGCCGTTGTGCCGTCGCCTTGGTCGTAGGTGTCGTCGTATCGTACGTGATAGGGACTGCTACTCAGTTCGAGCGTCATCGTGTGCTTTTCGCCCTCCAGCCTGTCGCTGAGGTCGATATGACGTGTGACGACGGCTTTGCCGTCGAGCGTCAAGAAGGCAGAGCAGGCGATGTGAGCAGGAAGACTCGCGATGACCCTGCGAGATGCCAGCGGACGCTTGCGGGGGAGGTCATCGTCCCAGGTCATGCTGCGCTGACGGTGTTCCGCTCTCCCAGAAGCAGCATCATCCCTTCGTACCCCACCTGCTGAGAGGAGAGCCCGAGTTCGGCGCATGCCGAGGCCAAGAGCGCCGTTTCCTTCCGGTCGAACCAGCCGGCCATGACCTTCGTACCCTGCCGGGCCGTCGTATGGCCTTCGACCTTTCGCACGGCCGCTGCCTGCTGTTTGCGGACGAAATGCGAGATGCGGACCTCGCTGAGAATCGGGTTGAAACCATCCTGCTTGAGACGACGGTTGATCGCCTTTGCCACCGTCTCCTGCAGCGTCTCGCCAAGAGAAGCCGCGCGCACCCGGACCGCGTCTGCTTCAGCTTCCGGGAGATAGATGGTGACCTGGCGCTGCGAGAGGCGCAGCGACGGCTTTGAGATGACACCCACGGACAACGGAACTTCCTCCAATCGATGCGCGGATTGTCCGATAGAAGCGCGAATCCTTCAACAATCCTTCGATGCTCGTCCCCGGTTCAGTGCGCGGTGGATGGCGGTTCATTGATAATTGACCCATTCCTTCATCGCACCCATGGTCGACGGTGAATTCCTTTTCGAATCCGTCAGGACCAGAGATGCAACTGCTTCAGCCCACGCCGATCGAGATGCCCGTGCCCGTCCAGCCTCAGGCCGAGTATGGCGCGGCGTCCATCAAGGTCCTGAAGGGACTCGATGCGGTCCGTAAGCGCCCGGGCATGTACATCGGCGACACCGATGATGGTTCCGGCCTGCACCACATGATCTGGGAAGGCGTCGACAACGCGATCGACGAGCACCTCGCCGGCCATGGCCTCGTGGTCGGCGTCACGCTGACTGCAGATGGTGGCGTTATGGTCTCCGACCAGGGCCGCGGCATTCCGGTCGCGATCCACCCCGAGGAAGGCATTCCCGCGGTCGAAGTCATCATGACCCAGCTGCACGCGGGCGGTAAGTTCGACCAAGCCTCCTACGAGGTGTCGGGCGGCTTGCACGGCGTCGGCATCTCGGTCGTGAACGCTCTTTCGTCTCGGCTTGAGGTTCGCGTCAAGCGCGACGGCCGCGAGCACTTCATGGCCTTCGAGGACGGCGAAACAGTAGAGCAACTTCGGGTCGTCGCCGAAGGTGTCGAGGGTACCGGCACCACCGTGCGCTTCTTCCCTTCCCCGAAGACCTTCACGGGCGTCACAAAATTCGATCGCGCGATCGTTGAGCGACGCCTTCGCGAGCTCGCCTTCCTCAATCCGACCCTGACGATCGTCTTCACCGACGAGCGAGATGGCTCGGCTCCGCTGACGCTGCACTACAGCGGCGGCCTCAGTGAGTTTGTCCGTTATCGCGATGGATCGAAGAAGTCCCTCCTGAAGGCGCCGATCACCGCCAAGGGCGAGCGCGGCATCGTCAAGGCGGAAGCAGCCCTGCAGTGGAACGACGGCTACAACGAGTCGCTGCTGGCGTTCACGAACACCATCCCCCAGAAGGACCACGGCACCCACGTCGCTGGCTTCCGCGGCGCCATGACGAAGGCCATTCAGGCCTATATCGAGGCCAATCCTCCCGGCAAGAAGCTGCGCGCGGAGATCACGGCAGAGGACATCCGCGAGGGCCTCACTGCGGTCATCTCCGTCAAGATGCCCGATCCGAAGTACTCCTCGCAGACCAAGGACAAGCTGGTCTCGTCGGAAGTCACCAACCCGGTGCAGCAGATCGTCGGCGAGGCGGTGGCAGTGTGGCTGGACGAGAATCCGGCCGAAGCCAAGCAGGTCGTCGCCAAGATCTGCGAAGCCGCGGAGGGGCGTGAGGCTGCACGCCGCGCCCGCGAGCTTACCCGAAAGAGCGCGCTGTCGGTGACATCGCTCCCGGGCAAACTCGCTGACTGCCAGGAACGCGATCCGGCTAAGTCCGAGCTGTTTATTGTCGAGGGTGACTCGGCGGGTGGCTCGGCCAAGCAAGGCCGCTTCCGCGAGTTCCAGGCGATCCTGCCGCTGCGCGGCAAGATCCTCAACGTGGAGAGGGCTCGCTTCGACAAGGTGCTCCAGAACGAGCAGGTCGGCACCCTCATCACCGCGCTCGGCGCCGGCATCTCGACCGAATTCGACCCCAGCAAGGTGCGCTACCACAAGATCATCATCATGACGGACGCCGACGTCGACGGCGCCCACATCCGCACGCTGCTCCTGACGTTCTTCTTCCGTCAGATGCGGCCGCTCATCGAGGCCGGCTACATCTACGCTGCCCAACCGCCGCTCTTCAGTGTCCAGCGCAAGCGTTCCAAGGACCGCATCTACCTCAAGGACGAAGCCGCCCTCGCCAAGCACCTCTTCGAGGCGGGCCTCGACGGCGCCGAGCTCAGCCGCGCGGATGGCAGTGTCCTCAAGGGCGCTGAGCTGGTGGCTTTTGCCCTCCAGGCGAGCAAGGACGCGGAGCTCATCGAGAAGCTCGACATCAACATCGACTGCCCGGAGCTCTCGACGGCGCTCGCAATCTGGGGAGGCTGCAGCCCCTACGTATTCAGAGAGGAGAAGTCGACGCTCGCTGCCGCCGAGTTCGTCGCGGGCCTTCTCGCCAAGCAGTCGGGCCTTGCCTGGAGCGGGCGTCTCAGCGACGACGGCTATGAGCTGACGCGGAAGGCAAGGAACGGCGTCATGACGACGTTCCGCGTCCGCTCCGAGCTGTCCAAGCTCTCCATCGGCAACGAACTGGTGAAGCGGATGGGAGCGCTAAACGCCGCGTACAAGGGCGAGATGACGCTTCGATCGGGTTCCGAGGTCGTGACGATCAACGGCCCGCTGGAACTTGTGCGAACGGCGAAAGCCTGGGGTTCCGAGGGCGCGACGATCCAGCGCTACAAAGGCCTGGGCGAAATGAACCCCGACCAGCTCCGCGCGACAACGCTCGACCCGTCCGTTCGCGTCCTGAGGCAGATCACCCTGAAGGACGTGGAGGACGCCGAGCAGCGTGTCAGTTCCCTTATGGGCGATGATCCGGAGAATAGGCGCCTATTCGTGGTCGAAAATAGCGATTTGGCCCAGGTCGACGCCTAGGCCGCGCGAAATCCCGGGTTATGGCGTCAGGCCTTAGTCCGGGTTTTCGAAGGCCTGAACCCGAGCCTCCTGCTCCGATCGAACCACCCGCCCCCTATGCTCGTCAATCATCAGGAAAACCGACTGGCGGTCACGGACGGAGCTCTCGCTGAGATAGGCGTTTCCGCTGGTATCGTTGAGGGCGATGGTCGGATCGGCTTTTGGGTCGTCTATCCGATCACTGAAGGGAAGTTTCGCTTCCTCATGGCCGCCGCGAACGACGACGGTATCATCGATATCCTGCAGTCCGATGCCCCTCCTCATCCCCATGACTTCGCGTTGGCGACGCTCGCGGCCATGCCGACCAGCCGCGTGTCGGCCGACGAGGAGATCTACCAGCTCCGCGCGCTCGGGGTTCTTCCAGACCGAATGCGGCCGTCTGGTGATGTTAGCGTCGGGATCGGCATCGCGCTCTGCAAGCGCTTCGGCGGAAGTGTAGTCGAGCAGGAGGAGCGTTTTGAGGTCATCCGCCGCGTGGCAACCTGGCTCGATGAGCGAGGGCTCTCTCGCCTACGCCATCTTGTCGATGATGGACGCATCGCCCTCTCCGAGACAGCAATTGCTTTGGACGGCGGGTGGCGGGACAGTGGCCGTTTCGGGCTCAGAGCCCTTCGCTGGCCGTCTGAATCGGTCACTGATGTCCGCGCCGCTTTGGATGCCTTCCCAGGGCTTGCGTCGCTAATCTTCTGGTCCCCGGCCGTATCCGGGGCACCGAAAGCGGTCGCGATGGAGATGCTTGCAGCATTCGACATCCCTCCAACGAAACGCCAAGGCCTCCTGAGGCGGTTGGCGGGGGTTGACCTCGCTCCAATCGGCGTCAGCGCCTTGCACGCTGCGGTCGGGTTTCCTTTGGATTGGTTACCTACGCGGCATGATGAACAAGGCTGGCGGCGTTTCTCCGGCGCGCTTTCGCTCTTCGTTCATCTCCGAGATGCCTTCGACACCGCACCCATGGTGTCGGCGGGCGGCTTCGGAGGACGATGGAGCGAGCTCGACGAGCGTATCCATAGGATGACGGGGCGCCGTCTGGACGATCTTTGCGTCCTTCCAGGCACAGCAATGGCCGCGGAGCTCGTCGATTTCGTTCGCGGGCAAGCCTATGACGTCGCGTTCGACTTTTTCGAGACCGTTCTTTTGCCAATGATGGCGCGCGACGGTCATGGAGAAGCTCGGGCTTCGTTCCCGACATTCCGAAACGCGATCGGGAAATTCCTGTTTGGCGAGCGATCGTCAGTCGACGTCATCGAGACGGCAAAGCGCTGGCACGATAGAGGCGTTTTGATTCCGACCAGGCTCAACACGGCGCGCTCCTGGGAAGCGTGGCTGCCGGAATTCACGCTCTATGACCGCGTCTCAATCAGGCAATTGACCACCGGGCGTGATCTCGTCGACGAGGGCAGGAATGGTCCTGACGAGAACGGTGTTCAAGGCTTAGCCCACTGTGTCGGGAGTTATGCCTCCCGCGCGTCCCATGGTGACTGCGCAATCCTCTCGTTCCGGACGGTTGGCGGATCGAGGCTTTCAACCGCTGAGGTTCGCTGGAAGGAAGAGCAATTTGAGGTCCGGCAGCACTATGGAAAGGCGAACACCCCGCCGCCTCCTGAATGCGTGAATGCCCTCAAGCGCTATCTCAGGTGCTTCTCTGATGGCATTCTTTCCGTAGATCGGCAGGCGCTGGCGCGCGTCAAGGCGAGCCGGAAGGAGGACGTCGCTTCAATCTGCGGCTACGACTGGACTGCCGAAGGTGCAATCGAAGGGATCCTCGATCTGTGGAGACCGTATCTCTCGCGGGACCGGGCGCATATCACGCTCGATGACCTCGCGGATCGGTTTTGCCTTTCACCCACGCCGGGCATGATGATGCGGTAGCCGGCCGTCGCCGGCGAGAGGCATCGACATGTACAAGCTGACCCTTTCCAGCCGAGGCAACCCAGATTTTGGGCAGGACTCCACTCGGAGCTTGCCGGGTGTGGCCGATCACACGGTCGAAGTGGTCGATTTCGCCGAAGCCTCGCAGGAATGCAGGAGCTTCATCGAGCGCAACGGTCTGGGCGGCGGCAACTGGTCCGGCGGCGCGATCGTGGACGCCGAGGGCAACCTGGTCGGTCAGGTCAGCTACAATGGGAAGGTCTGGAGGGCGGGTGAGGACTTCAAGCTCGGAGCAACGCCGATCTTCAACCCCCATCCCGAAAAGCCCGAGCCGGCAGACAAGTTCGCTTACGAGATCGCTCGGATCGAGGTTCCCGGGCTCGGCACACTAGAGGCCCAGGGCTGCTTCCGGGCCGCGGTGATCAAGTCGATGCCGGGGAGTTTCAAGATCGACGGGCAGGACGTCGAATTCTATGTCAACGCGTCCTATAAGCCCAAAGGCAAGATCTCGTTCCATGGGCGCTCTCTGAGCGTCCTGCCCGGCGGGGACCTACGGCAAAGCCAGCAAGCGCCGCAGGAGTTTTTCCTCGCCATCAAGGCTGCTCTCATCAAGTGGGCCGCCACGCCCGAGGCACAGAAGCTCGTCATCCGAAACGATATCAAGGATCAGAACCGCTCCATCGGGTGGCACGATCACGCTATCGGTATCGCGAAGAAGCAGATCGCGCAGCACGAGGCCGACCAGGCGGCGATGCGAGAGCGCATCGCCGCCTATGAGCAGGAGCTTGAGCGGTTCGATCGCGGCAGTTCGCCCAAGCCCTAGCTTGGTCGGCGCTGCAGCGTCGGTAATCTGCCAGCACCAGTTATGGGCCACGCGGCGAGCGATGGATCCCTTCAATCTCTCCGCGAACGCCACCATTCGATCAGCATCTCTGATACCGAGATTGAGTTGCGGATCCCGCTCAAGATCGACACCAAATTGGTCAAAACATCCCGGTGCTCAGGAAGCGCGAAAGACGCGATCCTTGCAATGAACTCGACCCAACGCACGCACACTTTGATTTTTGCTGTCGTCACGCCTTTTCCTTTCGTGGTTTGGAGGCGTGGCGACGGTGTTTGAAAGGGGTACGGGGAATCATCCGGGAAATGCACGGGGCAAAGAAAAATCCCAATCCACCGTTTGATGGACCTTGACATCATTCCTTGATGGACCGCGAGACTGCGCCGCCTTAATCCTTGAAGGTCCCTTCCCTAGGGCGGAATCGAATATCGACCGCCGGGCACCACAGGATCAGGCTCGTGACCACTCAGACTGCCCCCACCGTCCGCCTCTTTATGAAGGAGCGCGAGATCATCCCCACCGAGGTGAACACGTTCTTCAATCGCCACCTCCGTCGCACCCTCGACAAGATCAAGGCCCAGCAGATCAAGGCCTTTGGCCACCTTGTTCACCCGGAGAGTGGCGAGCGCCCGCAGATCTGGCTCGTCGTCAAGGACGTCCTCAAGGCGCAGGTCGAGGTCCGCCTGGTCACCGACTCCGAACCGCTCCGCGCGTGGCTGAAGGAGAAGGGCGCACCGATCGGCGAGCTGATCCAGAAGGAAGGCGTCGACGCCCCCGTCATCCACGAGAATCAGCCGGACGCGGCCTGAATTAACGCCGCTTTCGTTGACCCATTCAAGGATCTCTCAATAGGGTTTCTTGAATAAGGGAAGGATCGAATCGAGATGCTTGCTCAATCCTTGGATACAGACGCACGCGACGTCATCAGTCAGCCCGGGACCGTTCGCCTGGATCGCCCCTTTGAGGGAACGATCAAGTGCCATCGGCTCATCCTCGAGGCTGGGGCTGCCGTGTCCGCGGATGTGCAGGTCAATCTCCTCGACATGCTCCCCGGCGCGCAGCTGACCGGTCCGGTTCGGGCTCGTGAGGTACGCCTTCACCGTGAGACGGTGCTGCGCGGCGAGGTGCGATCCGAGAAGATCACCACCTATGGCCAGATCATTGGCCTGTGCATCGCAGGCGAGCTCCGCGGCGCGCGCTCGGCGACGTTCAGCGGCATCGTTGTCGCCGAATTCTTCGGCAGCGAGCCCGGCTGCGAGATCAAGGGCGGCCTCCGCGCCGCGATCGGCCTCACCGCCCAGATCGAACGTCTCAATCGCGATCGCGAGAACATCCTTCGCTCGGGCCTGCTTGCCCCTGCCGATGTCTGGGCGACGCCAAGCGATCCGTTCGTCCTTTCGGATCAGGCGGCGCCGGCCGTTCAAACATCCGTCCCGCCCGCTCCTCTGACGGTGGTTTCGCCTCAGGAGCAGCTGGCGACTGCAGCGCAGAGCCCCACCGTGAAGCCATCGCTTCTCGACATTCGGCGCGTCTCGCTTGCGGCTGTCGCTTCCGCGGCGCCCGACCAGCCCCGGCCCGAAACGGCAACGGTGCACGAGTTCAAGCCCCGCCTTTTCCCCTGATTGACTGAGAGAAGACTGACCAATGACCGATCAGAGCCCGCCTCCGAGCGACGGTGAAGGCATCGAGGTCTCCGAGCTGTCGGAGGTCTTCAAGCAGGACTTCCTGAACTACGCGATGAGCGTGATCGTTTCGCGCGCTCTCCCAGACGTTCGCGACGGCCTGAAGCCCGTCCATCGCCGCATCATCTATGGAATGGATAACGGCGGCTATCACTCCGACAAGCCGTACATGAAGTCGGCGCGCATCATCGGTGACGTGATGGGTAAGTATCACCCGCACGGCAACCTTGCGATCTACGACGCGATGGTCCGCCTCGCCCAGGACTTCAAGATGCGTCACCCCCTGATCGATGGTCAGGGCAACTTCGGCTCGCCGGACGGGGATGCGCCGGCCGCCGACCGTTACACCGAAGCCCGGATGACCCGGCTCGCGCATTTCCTGATCGAGGACATCGACAAGTCGACCGTCGACTTCAAGCCGAACTACGACGGTAAGGAGCGCGAGCCTGTCGTGCTCCCGTCCCGCTTCCCGAACATCCTCGTCAACGGCAGCGCCGGCATCGCCGTGGGCATGGCGACGAACATGCCGCCGCACAACCTCACCGAGGTGATCGATGCGTGCCTCATCCTCCTCGATCGCCCGGAAGCTTCGCTCGACGACATCATGGAGGTCCTGCCTGGGCCGGATTTCCCGACACAGGGCGTGATCCTCGGTCGCAGCGGCATCCGGAAGGCCTACGTCACCGGCCGCGGCTCGATCATGATGTCGGGCGTCGCCGAGATCGAGACCGGCAAGCGCGGCAAGAACCACATCATCATCACGGAGCTCCCGTATGATGTGAACAAGGCGCTGCTGATCGAGAAGATCGCGGACTATGTGACCACGGTCTCCAAGGCCAAGCCTGGCGACCAGAAGGTCGCTCAGTATGCGGTCTTCGGCGGCATCTCCGACATTCGCGACGAGTCGAACCAGGAATCCGTTCGCGTCGTCATCGACCTCAAGGCCGATGCAGAGCCGGCCGTCGTGCTGAACGCGCTCAAGCGCTTCACCGACTTCCAAACGACGTTCCCCTACAACGCGACCTGCCTGAACTCGCGCGGCAAGCCCGCCGAGATGGGGCTGATGACGATCCTGACGGAGTTCCTCGCGTTCCGGCGTGATTGCGTGCTGAAGCGCTCGATCCACGAGCTCGATGTCGCCCGCGGCCGACAGCTGCGGCAGATCGCGCTCTACCTCGCTCTCGATCGCGTCGACCAGGTGGTCGCGCTGATCCGCGCGTCGAACAACGACGAAGACGCCGCTGCCAAGCTGATGGCGCTCGAATTCACCATCGACGACGAGCTTTCCCAGCTGCTGCTGGAGGCGGATCCTGACGCTACGCTCTCGGGGACGATGCGCCTGACGCTCGCCCAGGCGAAGGCGATCCTGGATGTCAGCCTGAAGCAGCTCAGCCGCATGGGCCGGGACAAGATCTCGGACGAGCTCCGGACGCTCGCCGGTAAGATCCGTGAGCTGCTGCCGATCATCAACGACCGCGTCGTTCGCGACAACGTCGTGAGGAACGAGTTCATCGAGATCCGCGAGAAGTTCGGCAACAAGCGGGTCACCCGTATCGAAAGCGTCGAAGCCGACGAGATCGATGACGAGTCCCTGATCGAGCGCCGCGACATCGTCGTGACCCTGACCAACTCCGGCTACGTCAAGCGCACCGAGCTCTCGGCCTATCGGGCCCAGCGCCGCGGCGGCAAGGGCAAGACCGGCATGGACACGAAGGACGATGATTTCGTCACGTCCACGATCGTCTGCACCACCCGCACGCCGCTACTCGCCTTCACCGCGCGCGGGCACGCCTACAAGATCAAGGCCCACCGGCTGCCGGAGGCGAATGCGAACGCCAAGGGGCGCCCGATCGTCAACGTCATCGAGTTGAAGGACGGCGACACGGTTCAGTCGCTTGTCGCGCTGCCTGAGGATCGCGCCGCACTCGAAGACATGAGCCTGCTCTTCGTCACCGACTTCGGCGATATCCGACGCAACAAGGCGACCGATTTCTCGGACCTCAACCGTCGGGGCAAGGGCGCCATGAAGCTGGAGAACGAAGACGGGTCGACCAGCGGCCGCCTGGTTACCGTGTTGCCGGCCGGCGAGACGGATGACGTCCTCCTGGCGACCGCCCTTGGGCAGGCGATCCGCTTCCCGGTCTCCGACATGCGGGTCATGCAGAGCAATTCTTCGACCGGCGTCCGGGGCATCGCTTTCAAGGACAAGGCAGGCGCCGACCGCGTCGTCAGCGCGACCGTGTTGCCGCACAGCGAGGCCTCAGTCATCGAGCGCAATGCCTACCTCGCCAAGGGCACGATCTTCATGAAGGAAGGCGAGCTCAAGGACGAAGCCGGTCAGTCGACCGCACCGGCCTCCGTGACGGTCACGCCGGCCAATGACCCCGAGCGCCCCGATCGCGTGAAGGTCAGCCTCAATGTCGATCGGATGGTGGAGCTCGCCAACGAGGAACGCTTCCTGCTGACGGTCACCGCCAACGGCTTCGGCAAGCGTGTCTCCAGCCACGAGTACCGGGTCACCGGTCGCGGCGGCAGCGGCATCTCGGCCGGCGTATTCAACGATACGACCGGCGACCTCGTTGCCTGCTTCCCCGTCGACGAGGCCGATGGCCTCGTGCTCGTCACCGACGGCGGTCAGGCTATCCGGACCAATGTCAACGACGTCTCCGTCTACGGACGCGATACCCGCGGCATGCGCGTCTTCTCGCTCCCTGAAGGTCACAAGGTGACGGGCGTCGCCCGCATCTCCGATGACACGGGTGAGGAGGAGGCCGCTCCGCTCACGACCTCCAATCAGGGAACTGAACAGTGACCACTCTCCATGAACTGTTGGCGGAAGCCGACCGCATCGCTCTCGCTCGGTTGGATTTCGAGCCTCTGGTGGCCCCGCTTCGGCAGCAGGCCGACGCGCTGAAGGCACAGCTCGCGATCATCGAGGCCGAGATCTCGACCAAGCTCAAGGGCCGGCACTCGCTGGACGAGGAGTTCGAAGCTGTCGGTCGCAAGATCGAGAACCATGGTGTCGATCGTGACACCCTGGAGCAGCTCGTGGAGACCCGCATGCAGCTCCTGACGGGCGCAGGCATCGTCGTCGTTCCGGCATCTCCCGCCCCCGCACCGGCGCCGTCGACCGCAGCGTCCGCCGCCCCGGAAGCGGGCGTTGCGGCGCAGGAGGAAGACAAGCAGAACCCCGCCCGCCAGCGCCGGACTCGATCGACCCCGGTCGTGACCGCCGACACGAGCGCAGTGGCGCCGGCACCGGCGAAAGAGGAAACGCCCGCTCCCGACGCGGCGGCGCCCGCGGGCAACCAGCCGGCGAGCGCGGAGGAAGAGGCCGCAGGCGCGGTCACGCACTACATGGCCATCGAGCCGGAGAAGATCTCTTTGAGCCCGCAGGCCTTCCAGGGCGAGCATGCTGCAGAGCCCTCTCCTGAGGACGCTGCCGGCGAAGGCGCTGAGGACGCTACGGTCGACGGCGAGGAAGTTATGAGCCTCCCGGAGGCTGAGCCCGCCAATGACGATGCGCTGGCCGTGCTGACCGCTCGTGAGCAGGAGCCGATCAACATCCCGGAGACGCTGCGGTCCGATGCCCCGGCCGCGCCGGAAGGCGATCCTGAGATGCCGGCCTTCCTGATGTCGGCGGAACCGGCCATCTCTGCTCCTCCTGTCCCGGCCGCCGCGATGCCGCAGGACGAGTTCGTCCCGCCCTTCCTCGCCCACTCGTAATCCAGGAGCGTCCGCGTGCTGCGTCGATCCCATTCACTGCCGGCCGGGCTTGTCCTGATGACCATGGTGCTGGCCGGATGCCAGACCACGGCCAAGCCGCCTGAAACGGGCTCGGTTCAGACAGCGGCCGCTGCTGTCGATCCAGACATCAAACGCATCCTGGCCGGCGGCGGCCTCGACCCCAGCGCACCGGCTGCCGTTGCCGGAGCTGCACCGTCTGTGAAAGCTGCCGGCATCGCTCCTGGCCTGGTACCGGTGGCGCCGCCTCCAGGCAGCGCTGCAGCGGCGGCATATGCAGCGCAGCAGCCTGCACAGGCGAACCCGCTGACCACCCCCGGTCAACCGTTGAATGTCACCCCGGCGCAGGCTGGTGTTTCCCCTGCTGCGACGCCGATCGCCGCCGCCATCGCTTCTGCCGGCCATGGCGCGAGGGGCAAGGGGGCTCGCAAGCGCGGTCGCGTTGATGCGCCGCTACCCCAGATCGAGGTCACCCAAGGCGCTCCGGTTCAGGCTCACCCTGCTGTACCGGTCGTCGGCGCACCGCTTCTCGCAGCCGGCAGCGGCGTCCTTCCCGTACCTGTTCCTGGCGGCGTTCCGACTGCGGCCACTGCGCCGGCGCTTCCTGCGGGCCTCACAACGTCGATGATCCCGGCGCCGCTTGCGCCCCAGATGATCGATATCACCGGCCCGAATGCACGCCCCAGAGCCGAAGCTCCTCGGGCGAAGGCTGTCTCTGTCGCCGAACCGGCTCCCGCGCCGGCGCCGGTCGCTCCGGAGCCCTACGTCCCGAAGATCAAGCGGTTCTGATCACCATCAATCCTTGATCGGATGAAGGATTGCATCGAAGGTCTTTCTGACGACTTGGATTGGTGTGATGACTCGATTCGCTTCCCGTTGGATTCTGGCCTGCGTCGCCGTTCTCACGATTGCGGCCGCTGACGTCTCTCCTGCCCTCGCCAACTGGCTGAAGGTCCGGGACGCGGCAATGACTCTGCGCGAAAGGGGCCGGTCTCAGGAAGCCTATGCACTCGTTGCCCAGACGGGCGTCACGACCGTCGCTCACGAGGTCGATCGTAGCTTTATTGCCGGCTTCCTGGCCCTGCGCGTCCTTGGTCGCCATGACCTCGCGCTCGCCCATTTCAAAAACATGGCGGTCATGACAGCCAGGTTGCGCCCGAGTGACGATCCCGCTGGGCATCGTGCGATGGCCGGCTACTGGCTTGGCCGCACGTTGCAGGTCATGGGCCAGGCCGATGAGGCGAAGACGCTGTACACGACCGCGGCAATGTACAGGAACACCTTCTACGGGCTGCTGGCGGCCTCCCAGGCGGGACTATCCGACACCCGCGCCGCAATCGCGCCCGCAGCACCCGCTTATCCACGACCGCAGCTCTTCTGGCACGACCCGCGGATGAACACCGAATTGGTGCTGGCTATCATCAAGACGGAGAGCAATTTCCGTACGACGGCGGTCAGCTCGGCCGGCGCCCTTGGCGACATGCAGCTGATGCCCGGCACCGTCAAAGCGATCTCCCGGAAGACCGGCGTTCCGCTCGATCCGAGGATGGTTGCCAGCAACCGAAACTACAACGTCGCCGTTGGCTCCCACCACTTCGCGGACCTCCTGGCGAAATATGCTGGCAACGTCACCTTGGCCGCAGCGGCCTACAACGCCGGCTCTGGCGCCTCAGATGGCTGGATCGCCCGCTTCGGAGATCCTCGCACGAACAGCATCGACATCGTCGATTGGATCGAATTGATCCCGTTTCGGGAGACGCGAGGCTACGTGAAAAAGGTAGTCTCGAACTACGTGGCTTACCTCAGCACGGGGACATCCTCGGTCACGGCCAGCGCGCGCTGAGCGTTCGGTTATGCTCGATATCGGGCAGTAAAAGCGCACAATGTGCGCCTTGCTCTAGCCTCTATGTTTGTGGATATAAGCTCCGCTTCACCGCCAGCTTTCTCGACTCCGATTTCTACCTGTCATAGGTAGGAATCGCGGGCGGTTTTCCGCGCTTTTTGTGGTGCGAATGCGTCGGGACAATCTATGATTTCTGAGCATCTCCTGCTTGATGAAATTCGTAGAAAGCCAGCCTCATTCGCCGAAATTTGCCGCCGCAACGGTCTCACGAGTGTTGGCGACAGAACCAAGTTCAGAACAATACTTAATCGCCTCAAGTCCAGGGGCGTAATTGCTATCGTGACGTATCAAGGCCGCGCCTTTCCGAGCGGTGGAAGCCCGTTCTTATATATCACGACTGAGCCTAGAACTTTCAGAGCGGCCCTTGAGGCGGGGCTTGCCCTCGGATTCGATGTCGAGGTTGATACCGCGCCGCCTGAATATCAGTCGATGGAGACGCAGGCGGTCCTCAGAGGCGAAAGCCCGGAAGGCGAGCCGGTTCTCGAACGCCCGTCTATCCCTTCGCCAGAACGGATGTCTGAGGCGCAGGCCGGCGCCGGGTTCAAGCCTGAACCGGCAACCGCGTCTGCAAGCAGGAAGCCATTGTCTCCTGATGAGTGGCACTCCCTGGCGGATGTGGGCCGCTACTATGGCCTTTCCGGTTCCGAAGTGGTCGAGCGAATGCAGCGGGGGATCGCGAGCGGTGCGTTCCAGTGCATCGACCTGCTCGGGCGACCGACGACGCCTGATCAGGACGCCCGAATAGGCGTGTCCGGCCTTGAACCGACCGTCCTCATCTCCCCTCCTTCCGAACGGACCGGAGAGGCCACATTCGCCTTCCTGGAGTTCATCAGGGTTCTCAAGGATGAAGTGGTGGCCATCCGGGATCTGCCCGAGAAGCTCGGCTCATCGGTCGAGACTGCGCATGAGTTTTTGTGTTTCGCAATCCGAGGCGAACGGGTCCTGTTGGGCGCGAGCTCTCCGCCGCGACCTACCGACCTGGTCAGCCTCAGCAAGAGCCGACACGTTCCGTTCCTCATCGCAGCAGACCTTCGCGGAAGCCTCATCGGCGACGTCGCGTTCAAAGTTAGCGATATCGCCCGCGTTCGACGCTGTAGCGATGACAGGGTCGTAAGCGCTGTCCGCATTCTCGCGTACCAGTCGGTGCCAGCTTTGGCGACCTGCTTTGCCAACGATTTCAGGCCGCTTTGGGCGAGTGAGGTGGGATCGGAGACGGTTATTCGTCCAGGCGACTTCCGGCCACCTTCGAAGACACGTCACGAGGCGAAGCCGCCAACGCCTCGTGAGGTCGACAAACTGGTTCCCCAAGCCCGGCCGGCGTGGCCACCCCCATTATCATCAGCAGACAGGGATCGTGCGGCTGGGCGTCGGATATCAAACGCACCAGTATCGCCGTTCTTGCGAGAGCTCACGAACCTGCTTCAGCCGGGAGACTCCCCGCCGCCGCAGCTGCCTTCTCTCGAAAGAGAGACGCGAACCGCCGAAACTCCAAGGCGTGCGGCTGCCGACGAGACACCTCGCCTCCCTTTTACGATCGACGACACGCGAGAGCTCCGTTCTGTAGCCAAGGCGACCAGATCCGGCGCGGCGCGCATAGAAGTCGTCGATGGATCGGCGGGCCCTGCGCTGCAGTCACGGGCTTCGACAGATGTCGCTCTTCCTGCTCTTCTAAAGGAGCCTCTCACGATCGAAGAGCTCGTTATGCGGTCAGGGAGGCGCCGCTCCGACGTGATATCCTCCCTCGAGGCGCTCGCCGCCGGCGGGGATCTCAGCCTTGCCAGTAAGGAAATGCCTCATCGCTATTTGCTTGGCCAGAGCGCACCAAGCGACGATCCGGAGGCTCTGACTACGGCAGAAGCGCTGATAGAAGATCGAGCAATCGATGATGACGATGGTACTCCCCCTGGTAAGGCGCTGAAACGGATTGAGGCTGCGCTTTGGTTCCCCCGGGATTTGATCGCGCTCTCAGCCGAGGTGCGCATGGCTCCTGGTGAGGTGCGCAAAGTCCTTGATGGAGCAATCGGCCGCACGATCCTTGCGACCGGAACCCCCGGCGGCCGCGACGAGAGGTTCAGCGCAGGGCCTCAGGTCAAACAGAAGATCGTCTCGCCCGAAGTACTTTCGCTTTCCGACGCGGTGTACCATAGCACGGCAGACGGCCCGGTCTTTCTGGCCGAATTGAGCACCCGGTTCGAGGAGCACGCCCAGCTTCTGCCCTTCGCTGTTGCTCGGCTGACAGGCCTCGGGCTCCTGGTCCGGGTCGGCAATGCGCTTCGCCGGCCAATCCTCGTCGGCGCAATTCTCGATTATTGCTGGATTCCGCGGACCCGCGTCGCGCTGGATATCGAGTTCCCTCATATCGGGGAGGCTGCAATTTTAAGGGCGATCGAAATCGGAGCTATCCACCAAGCGGGCGGAAAGTATCTAGCGGGTAGCGGTAAAGCGACGCTGCCATAAAGAACACCCGCCACCATCCTTAACGGAGTTCCTCCCCGCCGTTTTGAGGGGATCATCACCTTCAAGCAGTTGCGCTTGCCCATCGACGTTCTCTAGCCTCCGACTCAGGAGGCATGCCGAATGACTGAGAAATCGGATTGGGTCGTACGTCTCTCCCGCGCCGGCAAGTTCGCGGGAACAGCGCGTGTCCGCGGCGACGACATGGCGGATGTCCTGGCGCGCGCGGCGCTAACCTTCCCCGGTTGTGTGATCCGGGGTATTCGCCAGGCGCACCCAGGCGAGTTCGAGGGGCAGTCGGCCCGATCTTCGGGAAGCGCTCTACCGGCCGAAACGGCGCTTGGCGCCGCGATGAAGCGAGCTCAAGATCAGGTTCGCCTGTCGCAACGCTAGGCTGCCATCGCTTTCCGGCAGATGTAGCTGCGGTTCTGCCGGGAGCCATCGAGCGGTGTGATGACACCGGCTTTGATCAGCTTGTCGATGATGAGACGAGCGCCGAAATCGCTCGACCCGATCGCGCCGGCGATATCCTGCGCTGTCTGGATGGGGCGCTGCAGGAACAGTTCGATTGTTGGGCCGCTTCGCGACGTTTCGCGCTCACGCGGAAGCAGCGCGGATAGGTCGGCTTTGACCCGCGCGAGCGTGTTGAGCGCCTCATAGGTACGAGAGGCGCTTTCCTCGACGGCGGCGTAGAAGTGAAGGAGCCAGGCCTCCGGGTCGACAACTGCCTCGTTAGTGAGATCCGCGTCGCGCGCCAATGCCCTGGCAAGGCCGCATTGAACCAGAGGCGCCTTGAATGCTCGCTGGATCAAGAACGGCGCCAGGAGCAAGGCCATCCGTTTGCCGCGGCCGTCAAAGGCGTGGCCCACCCAGATCTGCCGGACGCACTCGGCGACCACCTCCGGTGTGGCCGTGGTCAATGCGCTTCGGATCGGCGCGAGGATCTCGTTGATCGAGGCCTCATGTCGCCACTGGGCGGCACCAACGTCGCGATGGCGGTTCGATGTCTCAGACTCTCCCCAAACAGCGGCGATCCAGTCGAGCGGATCTTCTTCGCTGGCTGGGCCGGCGATGGAGCGGAGGATTGCGCTATGAATGCAGGGTGCGAGCCGTTGCTTCAGCGTCGAGAGCTCGTACAGGTCATCGATCAGCAGATGACACAACGTGACCTCCTGCAGCAGCTCGCCTTCGGAGGCCTGCATCACCGCAAGGGTCTCTGACCGCGCAAACCACGCTCGCGCGATCTCAGGGTTGCGGAAGTGCCTGGTGTATTCATCGAGCCGGGCCATGGCCGCGAAGGCCGCGGCCAATGCATGGGCCTCGGTCAAGGATTGCTCCTAGTTCAGCGTCGGCGGAATCGAGTCCGTCGCTTCCTGGGAACGAGTCTCCACCGGAATTCCGATATTGACCAGCGTGTGAGCGATCGCGTCACGCACGAGGTTGGCCAACTCGACGAGGTCTAGCGCTTCAGGTGCCAGCTTGGCTCTCGTCTGGGTTTCGTTCGAGACGAGATCAGCAAGCGGGAACCAGGCCGGGTACTGCGTCGCGGTCTGCCCGGTCGCGTTCCAGCTACCGGCATGGATCGATGCGAGCCCAGCAAAGCTGCGGGCAGCACAGCGTTCGACAAATTCATGATCGCCTGTTCGATGAATCGCGATCGACGCAGCGAGCTGCATCAACCACGGCATCATATCGGCGAGATTTCCCGTGCATTGGATCGGAAACAGGCTCGCGACATAGTAGGCAAGGTCGGAGGCGACGACCTCGTCAAATTCCGCCGGCGAGCCGTCCCAGGCGACCATCGATGGGCCGAGGCCGATAATCAGGTCCATGGGGCTGAGCTCCCAGCCGATCTGATCGGCGAGCGCCCGCGACAATTCAGGCTCGAAGCCGGAGATCGTCAGCTGTCGCGGCGAGCGGCCTTCTTCGGCTCCAACCTGCGGGTCGTAATAGAAGCGCAGAGAGCTGGAGATCCCCACCAGCAATCGCTCTGCGGCCTCCCGGTACTGCTTGGCCACCTCTGAGGCGTGCGCGGCGATGTCGTGGCCGTCTCCGACGGCGGCTTCAGCGCGGTTCAGTTCGTGGTCGACTGTGACAGCAGGCAATCGATCCTGTTCTGATTGGCTCCCCGTCCAAAAGCTTGGATCCCGGCCTGCTGGCCTCTCGGCGTTATTCTCACGCGGCATTCTAGGCTCCTCGAACCGGCTCACACCTAGAAATGGTGCGGAAATTCCTGCCGGCAATCCTCAACGCAAGTTAATCCTCATTAACTTGCTCTTCCTCGTAACAAAACAATCCTCAAAACTCGGTGAATCCGCCATGGATTGAGCGAGCCGATTTCCTTGCTATGTCCGATAATCCCCTCTTCTCGGTCCCCAATCCGTAGCCCCTCAAAATGCCCTCCGCAAGGTGCATTTTTGGCCTCCGAGACCGCTGTTTTCGTTGATAGCAAGAGCAAGCTAAGGCCAGTTAGCTTGCTTTCATCAAATTTGACGCATTTCTCCCCCAAAACGTTCGCGGATGGCCAGGTAAAGGTGTTGCGTGGCCGCTGGGGTATTTCGGCCGCGCTTCCGGCAAGATCCTTCTTGCCGTGTGCAAGGATTTCTCCGATCCTTTCGGGCAATCCTTGGAGAGAAGCTGCTTTGGATACCCCTGGGAGCGCATTGGCGCCCGTCACTTCCGCCGGCCTGCCAGCGGATCTGGGCGATGCCGTTCGGCGCATTCTCGAAGAAGGCAGTGCGGCCAGCACACGGCGCGCCTACGCGTCCGATCTTCGCTACTGGCTGGGTTGGGGAGACCTCAACTCGATCTCGGTGCTTCCGTGCTCGATCGAGCACGCGATGATGTTCGTCGTCCACCATGTCGACGAGATGCCGGCACAGATCGATGTTGGCCTGGTCGAGCTTGGGGTGAAGAAGGCCTCTGGCTTGCCGGCCCTCTCGTCTCTTAGGCGCAAGATTGCGGCGATGTCAGCAGTCCACCGATCCCGCGGCTACGCGAACCCGTTCGAGGATCCGCGCTTTCGGATGCTGATGAGCAAAGCCGGCCGCGTCGCACTCAAGCGGACCGGCTACTCGACAAATCGGAAGACGGCCTTGGTCCTGGAGCAATTGGAGCCATTGCTGGCGACGTGCCAGGGGGATCTCCGTGGATTGCGAGATCGGGCGATCCTGCTGTTCGCCTTTGGAAGCGGCGGCCGCCGGCGGTCAGAAGTGGCGTCGGCGGTATGCGAGCGCCTTACCGGTCATGGCGAGGAATACGTCTACCAGCTCGGCGTGACCAAAACTCATCAGGATGGTGACGCTGGCTCTGTTCCAGTGGCCGGCCGGGCGGCGATCGCGCTGCGCGCCTGGCTCGAAGCGTCAGGGATCAGCAAGGGGCCGATCTTCCGAGGTGTTGGTCAGGATGGCGTGGTCCTCGATCGCGCGATCAGCGATCGTCAGATCAACCGGATCGTAAAGGCGCGCGCGAAGGCGGCTGGCTTCGATCCGTCGGCGTTCGGTGCTCACTCCCTGCGGTCAGGCTTCATGACCGAGACCGGCCTGCAGGGGATCAGCTTGATGGAGGCGATGGAGCTGTCCACCCATCGCGATGTTCGGGTTGCCGCCCGCTATCACCAGGCGGGGCGCGGTCTCCGGAACAAGGCCGCGCGCTTACTCGATTGAGGCCGTCGTCGCTCACATGCCCATAGCAGGCGCCGGCTCTTCGCTCAGCTGAAGATCGATCTTTCGGAGAGTATCCTCGCGCCACTCGCGCAGATCACCGACCACGCTAAGCACGTCGTCGATGCCGGACGGCGCGAGCTTTGCGGCAACCGAGGCGACGGTCGTCGTCCTGTCGAACAAGCGGAACTCGAAGCCCGCGCCCGTCGAATTCACGCGGCAGGAAAGCCCTTCGACACAATCGTCCGGCGTGGCATCGGAGAATTCCGTCTGCGCCGAGTTGTGATAGCCTTCGAAGGTTCCCGCCGGCCGTTGATCATAGCCAGGCACGAAGGAAGCGCTGGCGATAGCGCCCAGGACAGCTTCTACCTGCCCAATATCGCTGCTGAACAGGATGAACTCCGGATGCGGCGCTGAGGCCGGAGTCGCTGACTGGTCCTCCTGCCGGGTGGCCTTGAGCCAGTAACTCTCAGTGGGTTCGCATCCGACTTCACCGTAGATGTCGGCTTCAACGAACAGCCCGAAGATGCGCTGCGGCGCAGCGCCGTTGGTCGCGAAGCCCAGAAGGCCCGCAGCCTCGTCGAATGCAACCGTCTTCGACGTGTTGAAGAAATGGGGCTCGTCGCTCATCGATCTTCCTCGTTATCTACACCGATGCTATGGGCGCCCCTTGCAAGACAGAAATGCTGATGAGCCCCGATCAAGATGAGCGCATCAGCCCATGGAAGGCCGAGCACCCTCCTGGTCGAGCCAAGCGGCGAATGTGCTTTCCAGCTCATCGATCCGGCCGCCATCCACCTCGCGGACGCCATCGGCGCGTAGCTCGACCGCCTCGCTTCGCGCGTCATCACTGAGCGAGTCGAGTAGACGCTCGGTTGGGCGTGAGCCGTTTCCCTTGTCGAGCGCCACGATCCGGGTGCGTCCGCGCCCATAAAGCCGGTCGATCAGCTGGATGGAGGCGTCCATTTCCTTGTGAATTTCGCGCAGGCGCTTCGGGGTCAGCACCATGGAGATCTCGGTCAAAGCCTGCGCGAACGCCGAGTTATGGTCGGTAGGAGCGTAAATATGGGCGCATTCGTGAGCTGCGAGCGAAATGATCGCATGCCGATCCTCGGCATTGCCGGCGCTATAGCGGAGCTGGCACTCCTGATCGAGGGGATTGAGCAGAAAGTAGCGCAGATCCTCCTTCGCATCCGGCCGGTGGAAGACCGCCTCGGGGATGCTGTAGCCATAATCCCCCGAGAGGGACTGCCACTGGTGACGCGGCAACGCCAGTACCCAGCCCACTGAATATGGGAACGAAGGCGTCTTAGGCAGCCTCTCCGCGGCAATGGCGAGGCACTGCTGAACCGCGACCTGCCAGATCGCCAGCAGCTTGCGGGCCTGGAGCCCCTCACCGTTCGGCAGATCCCAATTTCGCGGATCGAGACGCCTTCCCTGGGCATGGAAGGCCCGGGTCAATTTTTTCGCGAGAGCCGGATCGAGCTTCTCGTCGGCCTGCAGGTTCTCCTTGTAGATGGGCACGTCGTGCAGGTCCGAGAGTTTGTCCCGGTTGAGCGCGGATTCGGCTTCATCGGCGAGCGCCTGGTGAAGCTTGATCGAGTTCACGAGGTGCCCGAGTAGCGGGCCGGATGCGACTTCCATCGCCTTCCGCGGGCCGTAGCGATCGAGAGCGGTAAGGAACGCCTCGCTCTGTTGCCGGCCGGAGAAGCGTTCAAGAATGGTGCCCTCGACCGAGCCGCGACCTTTCAGGCCCTCGAACAGCTTATGAAACTCCGACGCAGGCACGTTCTCCAGGCCGTCTTTCACAAATCCGTCGAACTGCCAGTCGCTGAACCAGATACTCTGGCTCGCCTCAACTCGCTCTGCCAGGCGCTTGCTCCGGCTCGTCCTGAAGCCGGTGACCGCGGTCGGCGCCGCGAAATCGATCTCGACCTTCTCAGGCCGAGAACTGAGCAGGCCTTTTCCACCCTGAAGAACCGTGAACTCGGTCTTCGGCTTGCCGCGGAGCGCAGCGTCCGTGTCGGTCGCCATGCGCTGGGAGAACTCCTCCAGCGCCGTTTTGTACTCATCCCGGAGTGCATCGCGGTTCGAGGTCATGACCTCTCGCGCGAGGGAGGGGTTCAGCTCCAGAATGAGGGTGTGCTCAGTGTTGCCAGAGCTCGTCTCGAACATCAGCGCGCCAGACGAACGCACCAGGATCTTGCCAGCAGGAAGACCGTGGTCCGATTTCGGATCCACGAGCTTCATTTCGCCGAATGCGATGTCGGACGCACCGTCCCCTGCGGGCAGGATCTCAATCTTGGGGTTTTCCCGCCAGCCGTCGTTGATCCGGTGATTGTCGACACGAGCCAGGATCTTGGCAGCGGGCTTGACCGCGACCTTCTTCGTCTCGATGAGCTCGCCGTTAAGCGTCACCTTCGCCTTGATCGCGCTCCGGCTGAGATAGGCGTGAAGCGTCTCCTTCATCCGCTCAACCGTTGGCCGGCGCTCCACCGACTTTGCATCCTGCGGATTGAGGTCGAGCTCCACGCGGCAGCCCTTGGCTTTCCGCGGGCCCTGCGCAAGCGCCTCGTATTCCTGCTCCAGTAGGTCGATCTCGCGCTGGTGCAGCAGCTGAGCCTGCGCATCGCCGGCAGCTGCCGCCTTGCGATCGCGAGCCTGATCGAGCCAGTGATCGATTTCCCGCAGAGCCTGGTCCCGCGAGCGGAGCACATACTCGGCACCGACGCCTTGGGCCCAGCGATCGCCGGTCCTGATCGAATAGCGCGGCTGTGAGAATGTCGTCATCAGGCGAGCGCGGCCGAATCCGCCGACCGACTCGCCGGAGCTCTTCGTGGAGCCGTGCAGCGAGAAATAGACATCCTCCAGAACCTCCGGAGTCATGCCGACACCGTCGTCCTGGTAGGCCACCCGCGTTACGATCGGGCACTCCGCTGCGCGCCCCAGAACGCCGCGTCCGAATTCGCTCGTAATCGAGATGTCGATGTTCCTGGCACCGCCATCGACGGCGTTCTGGATGAGCTCGCGATGGAGGCTTGCGGTCCAGTCCTCGTAGGCCCTGTCGCGCTCAGCGACAAAGAAGCTCCTGTTGGATCGGACCTGCGCAATCGTGCCGATGATATCGCTGTCGCTCATGACGCGCCCTTAGTTCACCAGGTGCACGACGATCGTGCCCGTTCTCACAGGGCGCAGACCGTCCATCCTGACGATCATGGCTTCCGATTGATCGATGACTTCCGCCCGCAGATCCTCCGGGATGATCTCCTCGATCTCCCGAACGGCCCCGCGCGCGAGCGCAAACAGGCACTGGCCTCCGGCGCGCTTCACAAAGAAGCCGGTAGCCCCATCGAGGGTCGGATCGTCGTGAACGATCGTGACCCCTGCCTGATTGAACGCGATATCGATCATGGATTACGCCCCCAGATGAACTTCAGCGGGGGCAGCGAAAGGCACAATCCTCCACGCCGTCCTTTGCTGGACGACGAAATGGTAGACCGACTTCCGGGAATCTGGAAGGATTGTGATATCGGTCCTTTGTGTTGAATCGATTCTGGGTTCCTTTTGCATGTCCGTTTCGACCTCCCGGCGACAATTTCTGATGGGACTCGGTCTCGGCGCATCCGCGATTTTTGCGGGTTTGCCCAAGTGCCTTGCCCAGCCGGCTGTCGAGGCGGCGCAGAAATCGATTCCTCTTCGCCTGCTGAATCCGAACACGCGTGAGGCCTACGATCTGGAGCTGTTCATCGGCGACCAGTGGAATCCGGTTGCCTTGCAGTGGTGCCATTGGCTGATGCGCGACTGGCGCCAGCAGACCGCTGTCGAATGCGATCGCCGCCTCTATGCCGCCTTGTACGTCCTCCAGCGCTACTTCTCAGAGAACGGGCGGATCACCATCAATTCCGGCTTCCGCACCCAGAAAACCCAGGAGGCGCTGCGCGAGGCGGGATATGGTCCGGCGGTGAACAGCTTGCATCTGCGAGCCAAGGCCGTCGATTTCACCCTTCCCGGCGTGAGCATGCGCAATGTGGCTCGCGCCACCTGGGCTCTCAAACTCGGCGGCGTCGGCTATTACGAGGACATGAACTTCGTCCACATGGACTCCCGTGGCGCGCAGGCGCGCTGGGCCGACTCGTTCCTCTGATGGGCGCTTGAGGGTTTCAGGCGACGGCCATAGCCTTCGCTTCGGACACGATCATCTCTGGAGCCCTCCATGCCCCGCGTCATCGATTTCAGCCACGGGAACCAGACCGAGTGGTCGGAAAGTCGGCTGCCTGAACCGGTCTATGGAGATCGTGAGATCCGCCCAGAAGAGCTCATTGCTCTCAGCGAGGCATTCAACAGCCCTGTGACGGGCTTCACGCCCCAGTTTTCGACCTACGGACGCTCAATTGATCTGCGCTCGCGTGCCGAGCTTCCGGATGAGGCTCACAAGTTCCTGTCCGAAAATATGACCGGGCCCTGGCTCTGGAGCGAGCACTGGGCCAATCACGGGCATTCGCTCGACCTGGCTGTCTACATCGAGCGAAGGCCGGACCAAGAACGTTTCCTCGCTGCGTTTGGGGAGACGTTCGGTTTCACCGAGCCCAGTTCATGGGACATCGGATGTCTCGCGGTGAACCGTGGCGTGCTTCCGCCGCTGACGGCGCTGGAGTCGTTCTCGAAGTGGGGAACGAAGCATTGCGGCTTTCGATGGCTGCCAGCTGAGGACATCGGCCCGCGCGGTATGCGCGTTGCCTTCGATCACGCTGGCCTCGAGGCCGAGTTTGTCGCGCGCTGGGGCGATCGAATGATCGTTCGAGAGACCGATGAAGGACGCCTCTATGAGGCGGATCTGACCGGCACCTCCTGGCGCGACGATCCAAGTGGTTGGCTTGGAGCGAACTCGGCCGTCGGTTCGATCGCCGGGCGCTCTTCAGTTCCCGGCGAGCCATACAAGTGGGTCGTCGAGACACGGTTCGACGACGTTGCCGCCGCGCTCAAGCGTGACTGGGGTCATTTTTTCAAGCCCGATGCCACTGGCCTCATCTTCAGCGCGGACGAATATCCACGCATCCCCGAGCGTGTCGTGCCCGATGACTTCCTCGCCTACCTGCGAGGCGAAGCGGAGGACTTCGCGGCCCCACACCTCTCCGCCATCGGCGGGGCAACTCCCAGCCCCGCTCCTTAGGCTGGCCTCCTCAGCGGGTTGCGTCAGCGAAGAGGGAAGGTCGCTCGACCTTCCACTCGATCTTGGCGGTGCGAAGCACCTCGTTAAGGACGCTTTCCTGCTTCCAGGCTGCATACTCAGTCTTGAGCACCTCCAGCGCCGGCTCGGCGAGGCTCTCGAACTTCCGCCGCGGGCGATTGAGGACGCCTTCGACGATCCAAATCGACCAAGTCCCGCTCTTGGCCCGAACTGGGCCGCCGATGTCGCCCATTCGCGGTGTGCCTAGATCGATGCCTTGGCGCCACTTCCAAAGGAAGCCGGAGTCGACCCGTGCTTCCAGAGCGAAGGGGGCCCCCTCACCTTTCGGTCTGTTCTCGATCGCGGCGAAGTCAAATGCATCCTTTGCCTGCGCTCTGGCTGCCCTGGCCTCTCCCTCGGTTGCGAAGGACAGGATCTTGACCTTGTAATCTGCCCCCTCGGTCAGGCGCGCCCAAAAGTCGCGAAGATCCCCTTCGGTCGATTTCAGAATGGCGTCCTGCCCAAGCTTCTCGTTCCAGAGGAAGGCGAGTAGCAAGTCTTCGTCGATCTCGCCGAGCTTGCCCTTTCTGGCTTCCTCCAGGCTCTGCTTGAGCCTGGGGTCGTCGGCGTATCCGGCGCGCCGCGCTGCCCGGGCGAATGCGACGCTCGATACAAGGTCGCCCAACGAGGCCGTTGCCACGTCCTGCTTAAGGCGATCGGGAATCGAAACACTGCTGCCCCGATCCCGTGACAGTGCTTCGAGCTGCCGAGAGACGAACTCGTCGACATGCTGGCGTTCGATCACCACACCGTCGACAATGGCGAGCTCCTCGGCGGTGGCACAGGAGAGCGCTGCGGTCAGGGCAAGCGCGGCGAATAGGATACGCTTCATGGTGTGTCCTCAGAACTCGTTCGTGGGAATCGAGATTCGGCGTGCGAGATCGGTCCAGCTCTCCGGAGCAGGCTCCTTCCACTCGATCTTCGCCGCGGCCAAGGCCGTCGAATAGGCTGAGCGCATCTTCAGGAAGACGCTCATCCCTCGCAGTGAAGCCATCTGCTTTTCGTCAAGTTTATCGAAGGCCGGCGTCGGAGCCGTTTCGACCTTTTCGACGAGCCAGATCGAGCAGAGCGGCCATTCACAAAACGGACCGCCAACAGTTCCCGCGGCGGGGGCGTCGATCGAGAGCCCCTGCAGGCGCCACGCCCAGGCACTTGTCGCCTCCATCACGTCCTGGGTCTGCGACGTTGCGGCCTCCTGCTTGGAGCCGAACATCCGGACGGCCTCAGCATCGAAGCTGGCGCGATCCACGATGGTCTTCAGAGCCTCGGTCGCGGCCTGACGAGTGGGATAAGTGAGGAAGCGAAGAGCGTAGCGTGGCCCGGCGCTCGCCTTTTCGTAGAAGGCCTTCACGCGAGCGGAGTCCGTCTGTGTCCGCAGGTCGGACTCGACCTTGGTCATCCACACCTCGCGCAATAGCCCATCACGCGAGGCAGGAGCCTCCTTGATCTGCTCCATCGTGACCGAGTTCTTGTCGAGGCCGTCGCGCTCTGCGGCGGCGGCAAGCGCGGCCCGCTCGACAGCCTGGACAATCCCTGTCTGTCGAAGCCGGCCGTCCTGCCGAGCCTCCTCTCGATCATCGTCTTCCATCATCCCGTTCTCGATCAGAACGCTTTCGACCGAGCTCTGCGTGATGGCTCGCCCGTCGACCGTGGCGATGACGGGATCGGATTCGGCGAGAGCGGGAACGTTGGTCACGGCGACGACAACCGCGGCGGCGAGGAATGCTCGCATGGAAAAGGCTCCTTGTTTCCAAGAAGCCTTACATCTTTCCTTGCTGGAATCCTCGCGGGGGAGCGAGGATTCGGTGGATGAGCTCAGCGATGCTCAAGTTCTGCGCTGACGCCAGGGGCGCCGGTGACCTGATCTCGTTTCCAGCGACCCTCCAGGGAAACGTCCGCCTGGCCACCGGAGAGCTCGACCTTGCCGGCTTGAACGACGCGGCCGGTCTGCTGGTCCTTGATCATGTAGCTGGATTGGTCAGCCGAGAAGCTGATCTGCTGAGTGTCCATCGCCCACCGAAGCACGCGATCGGAAACGACCCTGCTGGCGGAGAACTGTAGTGGGATCTTCGCGTCGTCCTTCATCTGCGCGACATACTCGCGCTTGAGTGATCGCGCACTTACGGGAGCCTCCAGATCAATGGCCCGGCCGATGGCGATCGCGGTCGGGTCACCCTTTTTGGCCAAGGTCGCGATCGCTTCTCGCAGTGCTTTGCGATCAAGCTTCGGCGGATCCCCTGGGTCGGAGCCATCCATGATCGCGCGCGTCAGCTTCGTCAGCCGCTCGATGGGCGCCAATCCACTGGCATGCAGCCAGCCAGCCAGGTCGGTAGGCTTCAGGCCGCCACCTGGCTCCGGGATGAAGTGCGCCTTCTTCGAGATGGCGACAGCGACCATCACCCGGATATCCCGGATCGCCAGCTTCTCGTCGACGGTGAAGTCCGCCCTTTGTGCAACCTGATTGGCGAGCGCAGCAATTCCGTCGACGCTCATCGACATGAATTCCGGATCGGCGCGGAGTTTGTCCTCCATCCTGACGATTTGCCAGATGCCCTTCGAGACGTCGTGGTTGTCGTCGATCTCCCGCGCTTGAAGCTCAGCGCTCTCGCGCCACATCGCCCAGCGCAGCAGCATTCCGGGCTTTGGGGTATCCCGGATCGTCATCAAGGCCGCGAAGATGTCGGCTTTCATTTCACTGCCGCCAACGAGGCAGTGACCGATTTCGTGCCACGCCACCTGCCGGTGGAAATCCTGATCGGAGACATTCTCCCGGTTCGGATCGACGCCTGTGAGCTTGTTGAGGACATCGTCGATATTCACACGCGGCGCGAAGGGGCTGACCATGCAGATGCGGCCTCCCTTCTTCCGATCCAAGCCGAGTGCGATGCCGCCCTGCTCGAACCCTTCTTTGACATAGCGGCGAGCCATCTTGTCCTGGGACGTCAGCTTCGCCAGTCGGTCGGCCTCGGCTTTCGCATTGCCGGCGAGGTCAACGAACTCGATCGTATAGTTCGGATTCTCAGGAAGCTCAGCCTTCAGCCGGTCCTTGATGGCCCCGATCGTGCCCCGATAGGCCTCGATATCCGCAGATGACTTGGCGGTCATCTCGGCGGTGCGACCGGGCGCGCGTGCGGCAAGCGAACGAATGACGCCTTCCCGAACATCCGTCGGGGCGTCGGGCGCTTCAATGATGTAGGGGGCTGCTGCGACCTTGTTGAGAAGGGCGACAACGTCGACGGGAGGCATATCCATCGTCAGGCTCCCACGACAAGCTGGAAGCCGCGGCCGTGCTCTCCGGCCTTGTTCATCTCAATGACGAACACGGTGGCTCCGTCCTGGCACTTCTCCAGCGCGAGGGGGCCGTAGGTTTCATCGGAGATCGCGCCATCGGCGTCCGAGACGACGAGCCTGTCGTCGTGGCGAACGATCTTCGTCGGGGTCCGCGTAGTCGGGGAGATGAAGACGATTGTCTCTCCGCTGTTGCCGAGAACGGCGACGCCAGTGATCGATTCGGACATGGATAGATTCTCCGTTTCTCCGAGTTTGCCATGCCGCGACGAAAGAGGCGAAGGATTGCTTGTGAGTTTCAGGGCGCCAGCGCTCACTCTGGGGATCATATCCTTGGAATAGGTGCCATGAAGCGAGAGTTCGGGTTGGTCGACAACGAGGGCCGCAACGTCGACGTGGTCGCCACGTTGAGCACAGGCGCGAATGGCTATTTCAGCCTCACCTGCAACAATGGCTGCGACCACGAGCGCATCCTGGCGTCTGCGACCGACGAGGTTCGCGAGGACCTTGAGGCTCTCGCGGCCGTGCACTTAGCTGATCGCAACGGCACGCCGATGCACGCCATCGAAAACGCTGCCTATCACCTGCGGGAACACCGCTTCCAGGAGGCTGCAGCCTCGCTCAATGCCGTCAGCGACATTCGCGAGATCTACGAGCTTCATGCCGCCTCGGTCCTGACCCTGATGGGGCCGGCGAGCCTGATCGAGAGCCGGACTAAGCAGGTGATAGCGCAGGTGCAGGTCGTTCAGCTGGCAAAAACTGAGTATGAGCGGGATGAGCGCCTGCGTGAGCGCATCTTCGCAGCGCCGGATCGCCTCTTCCGAGCGATCAAGCGCCTGGAGGATCTTCTTGCCGGCAACGATCCCGGGCTCACGGAGCGAACGTCGCTGCACGAGCAGAAGAAGGCGATCGCGGCCTTTGAGAAAGCCAATGCCGCGTTGCTGCGGCAACAGCCTCATCAGCTGTCGGAGCATGTGAAAGATCGCCTCACGAAGGTTCTGACTGCGGATTCCGACGTGAAGCCGGCCGGCATTCCGATCAATATCCGGCCACCGTTC